>VBKY01000033.1:43935-58070 GCA_005879255.1 Deltaproteobacteria bacterium | reverse complement strand
CTCCTGAACTGCTTTCGTTAAACTTCCCACGGCAGACTTGAAGTCCTTCGCCTCGATGGCTTTCCGTCCGGCGGCGAGATTCGGATTTTCAGCTTTCGCCTTGGGTAGAGCGGCGAAGGCGCCGGCTTGCATGAATAGGAAACCAAGAATCAACGTAATGACAGCCAACAGCGATTTCATCTGCACACCTCCTTTGTAGATTCTTCGATATCTCTCTCGTGTTTGCATATTGTGCGTTGTCATAATGTCGTCGCCTCCTTGTTCACGCTTCTATGACTGTTTCATTTGAAAAAATATTCCCGGGGGGAGAGGCTGACCCCTCTCCCGTTTGACCGCCGCAAGGACTGTTAGTCCATATAGTCACGAGCCCGACGATGCTGAAGGTCAAGTAGCTGCGCGTGGATTTCATCCTTGCCCAGCGGATCGTGATTGCATGGTCCGTAGAAGTCGATGATGTCACCCTCGCTAGGATCCATGAGAACCGGACGTTTCCAAGTCAGAGTCCTCTCCTCGATCGCCGGGAATTTCATGTGACAGTAGCTCCCCGCGGTCGAACCCTCTTTGAGGATCACCCCATCGGCGCCCGCCGCCGACGCTATGCTCGAACCCATAGCTCCGGCCAGAACCAGAACCGATAAAACTGATTTCATAGTCTTCATTGTTTCTCTGTCATTTCCGGCCGATCATCGGCCTTTGCCCCAGTAGACTAAAATCAACATTAAAAATTCCCCGCCGGAAAAACTTTTTCATTTTGTTTCTTGGGAATTTTTCAGACTGAAAATCAGTCATCAATTGTGTGCACAGCAAGACCGCCTTCAACCCCCTACCCCTCCACCCGAAGGAACGAATGTTTCAGGTTTTTATTCCCAAGAAACCGGCTTCATTGACTCGCCGCTCGCAGCCAAATAGACTTTGCGCCGATCGATCCCGCAGCAATAAACGGTTTGGGTTGTTGTTGGATTCCAGGAATCAAATGGTTGGAGGAGTGGTCTTAACGTTGGGAGGAAAAGATCAACTGGTGCGTTTTGAACAGGCTATATTGCCGCACCTAGATGCCGCGTATAACCTGGCCCGCTGGCTGACACGCAATGATCATGATGCACAAGATATGGTGCAAGAGGCATCCTTGCGCGCATTTAAATTCTTTGACGGCTTTCACGGCGTCGACGCGCGCGCGTGGCTACTCACCATTGTGCGCAACACCTGTTACACATGGCTGGAGCAAAACCGCCGCGGTCAGGCTATGACCTCCTTCGATGAGGAGATTCATACCGTCGAGGAAGATGCCTTGAATCCCTCGGCATTGGCGCTGAAGAGCGGCGACAGAGAGATGCTCAAGCAATCTTTGGAGCAACTCCCGGCGGAGTTTCGCGAAGTCATAGTGTTGCGTGATCTGGAAGAATTGTCTTACAAACAGATCGCCGAAGTGATCAACGCTCCTCTAGGTACGGTCATGTCACGACTGGCACGCGCTCGCGCACGACTCAAGGGCATTCTGTGCTCTCGGCTGAAGGAGAAGCCTTAGGATGGATTGCACAAACGCACAAACTTTGCTCGACGGCTACCTAGATGGGGAGCTCGATCCGGTGCGTAACTTGGAGATCGAAGATCATCTTCACGGGTGCGCTCATTGCTCCCAGATCTACGGTGACCGCCAAGTTATTCGCTCAGCCCTCAAAACAGACTCTTTCTATTTCAAAGCGCCGGCAGATCTGCAGAAGCGCATCCAGCGCTCCGTGCGTCAAGCTGCCAAAGCCGAAGCGCCGACGCGTTGGCTGTCCTGGTCGTGGCTTAGAGTTGCGGCGCCACTGGCCGCGGCGGCGCTCGTCGTCTTGATGATCGTTCCATTTTTCGGTGGTCCGTCTTCGGACGAACTCTTAACTCAGGACGTCGTCGCCAGCCATATTCGTTCGCTGATGGTCAATCATTTGGCCGACGTTCGCTCGACGGATGAACACACGGTCAAACCTTGGTTCAATGGTAAACTGGATTTTTCACCGCCGGTCAGTGACTTGGCAAAGCAGGGATTTCCTTTAATTGGCGGCCGTCTCGACTACCTAAATAATAGGCCGGTTGCGGCGCTGGTCTACCAGCGCGACAAGCACGTCATCAATGTATTTGTCTGGCCTGCAGACAATAGCGGACAGACCGGCGGTCCAATCAAAACGCTACAAGGTTACCATGTGATTCGCTGGGCGAGTTCCGGGGCGAATTTTTGGGTTGTTTCCGATCTCGAACAAAACCAGCTCGGGAAATTCACGGATTTGCTAAAATCATCGGCTGTGGCTTCGCCTAGTTGATTGTACGAATCGCCTCGATTGAATGAATTCAGAAACGGATTTCTCTCGTGACTGATTGCGCGCGCTCTCGGATCGGAAATACGCGCTCGATGAAAGTATCGCTCCAATGACCTGATTGGTCGCCACTGCCGACGTCGAGAATTAATGTCGCGCGGACTGTGTAGGGACGGTCGAGCGCAAAATCAGGAAAGCGCTTACGAATCTCGTCCTGCCTAAGAAAAACTCGTAGGTTGCTATTGCCGTCCACATAATAGCCGGAGGAATGTAGCAGCGCAGTTTCTTTGCCGGTATCCGTTTGAACAATCTCAAAGCGCAGAACGTAGCCATGCGCGTAATCGCCAGCGAAGAAGGGAATGATATCGAAGTCGCGACCGTTGCCGTTCCTTTCGACGAGAAAGTTACGCAGCGTGACGGCTCCTTTGATGTAAAGCCGCTTGATCTCTTCCAGCGTTGTACGATCCGCGGCGGCGCCTTGTTCGACAAGTTCACGGCAACGGGTTCTTGAGTATCCCCAACTAGATGACAACAGCGAGAACCGTTGTCTCACTTCGGTGCACAGAGCTTCGTCGCGAAACTGAACCGCGGTTCTTTGAAAACACTCGGACCGAACGTAGTACGAGCGATAACCATCTGGATTGAAAAATAATCCGCTCTGGTATTCAGCGGGATCGATCGCTTGGCATTGCTTTACCGCCGCCGATCTCAATTCGTCGTAACTGACAGAGAATAAGGACGTGACATCGAACAACAATCCGACGATAGCGGCTGAGCCGACGCTCGACAGCAAAAACCTGCGCACAAACGGCATTTTCATTGATTCTATCAGTAAGTCGGCTTGGCGCACGGAGCGAGCGCACTGTGCTAATCACCGAGAGCTACTGCTGCTCATCGCGTTCAAGCGGCCGCCGTCAAGCGGCAGAATTGTATTGGTAATACAACTCGCCTTGTCGGCAGCCAAGAATACCGCCGCCTCGCGGCAATTTTCTTTGCATCTTCCCCATGGCGCGAGTGCACGATCACGTTGGCGCCTTCCCGCGCGAAGGCGCGAGCGATTGCCAATCCGATATTATGCGTCGAGCCGGTAAGCAGCAGCTCGATTTTATCTTTCAGCAACATCTCCGTCCTCCAAATAATCTTTTTTGAGCTCTAGCTTTCCCAATCGGTAACGCCAAACAATCCCCTACGATCGCGTTACCGAAGTTCAAACTTGGGCGTCTAAATGGTATTAATAGGCGCGTACGACCGTCGATGATCGCTCTCACTAGGAGGCCGAGGCAAATGAAAACTCGAAAGTCGCGCTTTTACGCCCAGCGGATTATCTTCACAGGTCTTTCGCTCGCGTTATCTGCCTGTACGAGTCAAACCGTAAAAATGATTCAGCCGCAGACCGGCGCTACCGCCGAGTGTAGCGGTTCAAGTTTCGGGTTCGGACCACTTTTCACCGAAAGCTTCGCCGATAGTTGCACTCGCGTGTACGAAAACCGCGGTTACGTTGTCCGGGAGCGCTTGACCCCGCAGGAACGCGCAGACTTAGAACGGCGCGGACTACTGCCGAAGGATTAGTCGCTGGCAGATGCCGATTATCCGCCGAGGGAAATCATTTCGATTTTTTTATGGCTCTTGGGGTCGTAGTTCGACGCTTTGAGCGCCTCGAGCCGTTCCGCCGAATAGCGATCGGTTCGGCCGCGCCAGGTATTGCCGATGAATTCCGAAATCTCTTCGTCGGAAGCGCCGCCGCGCAAACGAGACTTGATGTCATGTCCGACCTGGGAAAATAAGCAAGTGACAATCTTACCGTCCGCCGTCAGTCGAATTCTCGTGCAGCTCGAACAAAAGGGCTCTGTCACTGAAGCGATCACGCCGATGTCGCCTCGCCCATCGACAAATTCGTAATCGACTGACGGCGCGCTCCCCCGGTCCCGGCCCAGTTCTCTGAGCGGGTAACGCTCGGCAATTTTTTCAATTATCTCTTTCTTTGAGACCAGCTTCGCCGACGTCCAATTGTTCGAATTGCCAACGTCCATATATTCGATGAAACGCATGGCAAACCCATGCTCCCGGGAGAACTCCACAAGCGGCAGGATGTCGTCCTCGTTGACGCCCCGTTCGATGACCGCGTTGAGCTTGATCGGCGCAAGGCCGGCTTTCTTTGCCGCAAAAATGCCTTCGAGAACTTTATTCAGATCGCCACGCTTGGTCATGCGCTTGAACTTGTTCGCGTCCAAAGTGTCGATACTGATGTTGACGCGACGCAGGCCTGCCTGTGAAAGGGATTCAATTTTTTCGGCAAGAAGGGCACCATTGGTCGTGAGGCAAAGATCTTCTAAGCCATCGAGTGCCGAAAGTTTTTTCACCAAGACCGCCAAGTCCTGGCGCACCAGCGGTTCACCCCCGGTAAGACGAATTTTCTCGACGCCGAATTGAATAAACAGCCGCGCCAAGCGCGTGATTTCTTCGAAGGTTAAAATTTCCTTCTTATCGATCCACTCGTACTCATCCAGTGGCATGCAATAGGTGCAGCGGAAGTTGCACCTGTCCGTTACCGAAATACGTAGATCCCGGATCGGCCGTTTGTAAACGTCAACTAACATCTAAAACACTATGCAACAAAGGTTCAGGCGCCGCAAGCCAGCTATTTTGTGATATAAAATGCTAACTTTGCGAGATTCGGCCGATCTGTTATCCTAGGGGTCGCATGAGCCTGCGCCAGCAACAAGTGGCCGTTTTCTGCGCTACCGTCGTAGTGATATTCGGCATTTTGGGGATCGGTATTTGGCTGATAGCCCAGCGGCTCACGACCGAAGCGACGCTCCAAACCGCTCTCTTGATGGCGCGCCAAGTGGAGATCGCGCTGGCCGACAGCTTGCGGGAGCGATCGATCGTGCTCGAAACGCCGCAAGGCCAAAGAAGCACATCTTCTTTTTGGGGCTTTCTTGGCAATCTTTTACCTGGTAAGTCCGCCGGGACTCCATCATCCGGACCCAAGCGCTACACACCATCGCGTCGCGCGGAAGTGCAAGGACTTATGCAGGCGTTTGTCGACCGTAGTGCCAGCATCGAAGCGATGTGGGTCGTCAACGCCGAAGGACGTCTGCTTTACAGCTCTGTCGAAGGCGAAAAGCAAAGACCGCCCATAGCCGATTCTCTGCTGGAAAAGCTCGGGCGCGGCGAGACGATTATCAACGCCAAGCGTCAGGGTAACATTAACTACTACGATGTTTGGGTGCCGCTGCAAATGCCGGCCGGAGTGCGCAGTCCGGGAGGTTTGCGGCTATGGATCAACCCGGCAGATTGGACTGGACTGCTGTCGGGCTTATGGCGCCAATTCATTCTCCTCTTCGTTCTTGGCGGTGGCGTCGCTCTCGTAAGCGCGTTTTTGACCACCGCGCTTTACACCCGGCGCTTTCGTTTGATCAGTGACACGTTGCGCCAAGCTGAAGCGGGAACGTATGCGGTCCGGCCTCAATACGCCAGCCACGACGAAGTCGGCGCAAGCTTGGACTTGATTGACCGCTTGGTGATGAAGCAACGTAAGAGTGTTGGCGCCCCCGCACCGGTGCAACGGCTGGCCATTGCCGCGCGCACGCTCGCCCACGAAGTAAAAACACCCCTCAACGCGTTGGCGATTCATTTAGAAGTGCTGCGCAACAAAACCGTCGACGACGACGGCGCTCAATCACAGCGCTCCATCGCCGCCCTCGACTCAAGTATCCGCCAGGTCGACAAGTTGGTGCGCGATTTTACTGACTATTCGGCGCCTGTGACAATGGAACGCAAACCGATCGACGTCGCCGAAGTATTGGGTACGACTCTGGAAGCGGCAGGTTCGGCTTGCGCGGCGAAAAAGATACGCCTAACAAAGGAGCTTGCTCCCGGGCCCTGGCAAATTCAGGGAGATGCGACGCGTCTGCGGCAAACCTTCGATAATCTCCTGCGTAACGCCATGGAAGCTCAACCTGACGGCGGCGAGATCCACGTAACCGCCAACAAAAACGGCAACGAATTGGTCGTCGACATCAGCGACGCGGGTCCCGGTGTGCCACCGGACCGACGGCTGGAAATGTTCGAATTCGGCAAGACCACCAAGGTGGGCGGCAGCGGTATCGGTCTGCCGCTAAGCCAATTAATCGTCGAATCCCACGGCGGCGCCTTGGTTTACCACGACCGTAATGGTAACGGCCGCGGCGCGACGTTTCGAGTGACCCTACCAATGGAGGCCGCTCACTAGATGGCTCGGCCTCGTCAAACGGTGCTCGTCGTCGATGACGATGCGGCCACCCGTGAAGGTCTAACGACCTTATTGGAAAGCTGGGGCTATAAAGCTTGTGCAGCTTCCGACGGTCAAGCCGCTCTTCAAACTTGCGAGCAGGAACTGCCACACGCGATCGTCACGGACTTGATGATGCCGGGTATGAATGGATTAGAATTCGTCACCGCGCTCGGCGATCGCGTGCGGCAAATCGCGATCATCTTTGTCACCGGTCAAGCCACCATTGATACCGCCGTCCAAGCGATTAAGCTCGGCGCCTACGACTACTTGCCTAAACCACTTGAACCGCAGCGGCTGCGCGACGTGCTTGAGAAGGCACTGAAGCAGGTCGTGCTCGCGCGCGAAGCCGGCGCGCTCCGCCAACGCTTGGAATCGCCTCTCGGGTCCTACGGCGCCCTCATTGGTAAATCAGCGCCGATGCGCCGGCTTTACCAACAAATCGGCCAGATCGCCGCAACCGATGCGGCAGTGCTCGTCAGCGGTGAGAGCGGCACGGGCAAAGAACTGGTCGCACAAACCCTGCACGATCTTTCACCGCGGCGCGAGGGAAATTTTCTCGCCCTCAATTGCTCCGCGATTTCGCCGACTTTGATGGAAAGTGAGCTCTTCGGTCATGAGAAAGGCGCTTTCACCAGCGCTATCGAGCGCCACCTTGGCTGTTTCGAGCAAGCCGACGGCGGCACGCTTCTCCTCGACGAGATCACTGAAATGGCGCTGGAAATTCAGCCGAAGTTCTTGCGCGTGTTGGAAGAAGGACAGATTCGTCGCATCGGCGGCAACAAAAATATTGCGGTTTCCGTCCGGGTCGTCGCCGCCACCAATCGCCAGCCGTTAGCGGCGGTGAAAGATGGCAAGCTGCGCCAAGATCTTTTTTATCGGTTGAACGTGTTTCATCTGGAGCTTCCGTCGTTACGCGAACGTGGTGAGGATATCACGCTTTTGGCGCGGTATTTTCTGGAGTCGTTCGCGGCAAAATATCAGCGCGATGTCTTACCCTGGGCCGCCGACTTTGCATCGACTCTGATGGCGCAAAACTGGCCGGGCAACGTCCGTGAGCTTCGCAATGCCATGGAGCGGCTTACGGTTTTGCCTACAGGCCCAAATCTCACAGCCAAAGACTTTCAGCAGTATTGTCTTACGACACTCGTGGAAGAACAATCCGATCTCGCACCACTGTCGCTTGCCGAAGCCGAACGGCAGGCAATCGAACGCGCCCTGAACGCAACAGGGGGGAACAAGACGCAAGCGGCCCAACTCTTAGGCATTACCCCGAAAACATTGAACGCCAAACTCGCGCTCTACTCCAAAGAGTAATTTTTACCTAGCGCTTACATTTTTTTCCGTCATTTCTTCTCTCCACGGGACGCAACCCCGCATATTGTCAAATCTTGACCCGTGGCACGACGATTGCGGTTTTTAGGCAGTCGAAAGCTGGCGCTGGAGATCGCCGGTCGTTGCCGAGTGAATTAAGCAATGAAACGTTGGTGCAAATGCCCCGGAATACTGATTATCGTGATCTTTGTCGCGATAATTTCAGATGCTCATGCGTTCCGCAAAAGCCACACGGGACAACATGACAATGCGACGATAACGGAGCAGCAGGTGGACCGACTGCGCTATATCATGGTACCCCTGCTGCGCGTGACGAACCACCGTGTACCGTTGGAACAAGTTCGGGTGTCCATCGTTGATGATCCGGCGATTAATGCTGCGAGCGCCGGCAATGGACAGTATTACGTGACTACTGGCCTATTAAATCAGGCCACCGATGATCAGTTGCGCGGGGTCTTAGCCCATGAAATCGCCCATGAAGACCTCGGCCATCCTGCCAGGGCTCAAGTTGTCGGCGTCGGTGTCGGGTTGGGAGTTGCACTCTTGGAACAGTTGTTTCCTGGCAGCAGCGCATTCACGCCGATCGCCGGCACGCTGATCAGCGGTAGTTATACCCGCCCGCTTGAGTTACAAGCCGATCATCACGCTGTTACGTTGCTGCAACGCGCCGGCTATTCCCGCGATACCATGGCGGACACTCTGGCGTGGCTCATGCGTCGCAACGGCAATAATGGCGGCGGAATCCTATCCACCCACCCAGCGACATCAGAGCGCATTCAAGCCCTGCGTGCTGGCAAATAGAACTTTTCGAGTACTCCCTTCAGGCAGCTGCACATCCTTTCTTCAAAACCGAGCGAATCAATCAAGCAGCTTCGGTAATTTCTCCCCATGACCAGAGTTTTTTACGCACCGAGAAAGCGCTCCATTTCTTTGTAAGCCACTAAAATGCCGTGATTTTTTTATTGGCATTGCAGTTGCGTTTAACGTTGGGCAGCAAGCGGGTAGTCAAGCATGGAAAAAGCCACGCGAAAGCCTAAGGAGAAAATGTTGATGAAGTCACCCAACTTTGTTGTGATCATGGCGATTCTTACGGAAATGGCTCGCCACCTGAATGAGAACATCTCGAAGGTCGAGCTAAAACCGCTCCAGCCCTTCGGCGGTGCGGTACGAGCAGATCACCAGAAACCGTAGGGGAAATCTCGGAAACTAGAGAGCGCAGTCATGAAACTAGCCAAATATGTCGTTGCTGCGATGTTTCTGTCGGCGCTACTCGACACCAGCGCGGCTATCGCCGCCGGGCCCGGGAAAAACAGCGGCAACCAGCGCGGTGGAAAAGCAGCCGAGCATATGAGCACCAAAGGTGCGGCGAATACCAACGCCCAATGGTCCGCCGATCCAGAGCGGGGTTGGGTGCGCGCTGAAGAGCGGCACAAGCAACATGAAAACGGCGGCGCGTCGAGCAACACCAATCAGACTAACGGCAAACCAAAGGCAAAGGGTAAGGCGAACAAGTTCTAACCGGAAAAAGGAGGAGGACACCAATGTTTAGTCACAAGAGAATTCTCAAGAGCACAGGTATTACGGTTCTAGCTGGGGCACTTTTGTTTACCGGCTGTGCCGGTGGACCCCTAAGCACGCGCGAAAAGGGCGCTGGAATTGGTGCGCTCGGCGGCGCGGCGGCTGGTGGCCTCGTCGGCGCGGCGGTCGGTCACCCAGGAGCCGGGGCGGCGATTGGCGGCGCTCTTGGATTAGGCGCCGGTGCGCTGGTCGGCGACCAGTTGCAAGGCCATGAAAACACCAATTACCAACAACAGCAGCAGATCAATCGTAACCAGGCCGAGACCGAGCGCAACCGCCAGGAGATTCAGCGGCTGCAGCGTCAACGCGGTGAATATTAGATAGCGCTTGTCAAGGCGCATAAAGAAACCTATTTGACGTAAGAAGCAGGACCATGAGCAGTCGATCGCCACGACGAAATCATGCTCGCACCAGCGAAATTCAGGACACGGAGCGGGTCTTTGTCATGCAAGCGGCGGCTCATGGTCCAAGGCTTTGTTTTGGAAAAGTCGAGAGGTGTTGATATGAAGCTCTCCGAATGGAACATGAGTCCAGCAGTGAAAGAGAAAATCGTTTGGACTTGCGGCGGAGCGGTGTTTGCACTCCTGCTCGCCTTCATTCTCGGCGGCGTCTACACGATCACTTCGCCGAGCGGTCCGGTCGACGCAGCTTACAAGATGAATCGCTTCACGGGCAAAGTGTGGCTGATTAAAACATACGCCAAGCCTATGGCCCAGGGACAGGTGCGCGTATTGGTTGCACGTGAGGCCGAAGTGGAGAAAACCCGCGATCTCAAGGAAGAGGATTTGCAAGGCTTCGCCATGAACCAACCGGAGGTTCCGGCGACTACCGGCCGGCGCCGTTAAATTTCTCGTGCAATAAAAATGTAGACTTCCTCTGGCCGGCTCCCAGTCATGGGAGCCGGCCTTTTTGTCATTGACACTCATATAGCCCTCCGACTAATCTCCGGTCGGTGAGTCGTCCACTGACGACTATCTTTCTTTCGCCTGGAGGACTTTCTATGAATACGATCGATGCCGACGGTCATATCGTCGAAAAGGTCGCCGACCTGCGGCGATATTTGCCGGAACCTTATTCAAAGCGAACCGGAGGTTTGTTACCTTCCGACGGCATGGATACCAACATGGGCGGCTCGCTGGGGGGCATGGAAGATAATGATCTTGCCACTCGGCTCAAAGACATGGACACCGAAGGAATCGACGTTTCGGTGCTGTTTCCCACCAGCAGCTTTGCCGTGAATAGCTTGGTCGAGCGCGACTACGCGGTCGCCTATGCCCGAGCCTACAACGATTTTATTGCCGACGTTTGCAAACAAAGTCCTCGGCTCAAAGGCATCGCCTTGGTACCGCTCCAAAATCCGGCGGCGGCGGTCGAAGAAGCCCACCGGGCGGTGACGAAGCTTGGCCTGTCTTCTATTAACGTGGCGACACAAGGCATGAAAGAACACCTGGGGTCCCAGACCTTCTGGCCATTGTACGAAGAGCTCGAACAGCTCAACGTGCCGCTATGCGTTCATAACCGGCGCGAAGGGCCGGCCGGAGAAATCCGCTTCGATAGCTTTATTTTCATGCACACCATCGGCCGGCCGGTCGAGACGTTTATTCAATTTGCCGGTCTCATCTATGGCGGTGTCGCCGAACGATTTCCCAAGTTGCGCATCGCGTTTCTGGAGTGCGGCGCTGGCTGGGTCCCATACTGGATGGAGCGTATGGACGAGGAGTGGGAAAAGCGCGGCAAAGTCGAAGCGCCGCTGTGTAAGAAAAAGCCTAGTGAATATGTAAAGCATGGCAACTGGTTCTTTGCCATGGAGCCCGAGGAAGAGACGGTTCCGTATGTGATCGAGCGAATTGGCGACGACAAGATTCTCTTTGCTTCGGACTATCCTCACTGGGACGGCATCTTCCCGCACGTCGTTTCGACCATTCGCGGCCGCACCGACATCTCCGCTCAAGCGAAATCGAGGATACTGGGCGAAAACGCCAAACGGTTTTACGGATGGCAATGACTTGAATTTTGGCAAGCTCGCCTGTCTCGTTCTCGCTCCGCAGCCGAGTCATCAGCACCGCGCAAAGTCCGTATGGCCTTTACGTCACTGTCCTCGGTGATGTGTCCGCCCTGGATCGCGCGCGAAGCCGGTATTTTTACCAAGCATGGTTTAGACGTCGAAGTCATCGCCACACCCACGGGCGTCGAGGGAATGAACGCCTTGATCGCCGGCGAGGTGCAGTTCTTACAGATTTCCGGCGGCACGACCGCGAGCGCGGCACTGGGTGGCGCCGATGTCATGGTCGTTGGCACAACGCTAGATTCACTCGTGCAGAGTTTGATGGCCCGTCCGGAAATCGACAAACCGGAGCAGCTCAAGGGCAAAGCCTTAGGTATCACACGCTTCGGCACATCGATTGATGTCGGCGCGCGTCTCGCGCTCCGCCACTTCGGGCTCGTGCCCGAAAAGGACGTCGCCATCGTCCAGGTCGGCGGCATGGAATCCATGGTCAACGCCCTGCAAGCCAATCGCATTCAGGCTGGGATTCTTTCCTACCCGGCGATTACCCAGGCGCTGAAACTTGGTCACCATGTGCTACTCGATATTGCGTCACTGGGCATTCCCTATGCTTTCACGGGCATGACCACGCGCGGCCGACTGATCCGCGATGATCCCGATCTCGTGCGCCGTTATATGATGGCGCAGACCGAAGCCATCGCCCGCGCCAAAAGAGATAAGAATTTTACCCTGAAAGTCATGAGCAAGTATTTACGCACGGCCAATCAGACGGCGCTCGCAGAGTCCTACGAAATCGACGTGCAAAAACATATGCTTAAAATACCGCTCACGACCATGGAAGCGATGAAGTCGGTGCTGGACGATCTCGCAGGGCGAATTCCCAAAGCGAAGGATGCCGACCCAAAGAGATTTTTCGATGACTCCTTCGTGCGCCAGATGCAGTCCAGCGGATTCATCGATGCGCTCTACAGATAACGCCAAGCGAGGAAGGTTTATGAAGACCTTTCGTTACATTCTAGGATCACTCTTAATCGCAGGATTGGCCTTTGCCGCCGCTGCGCCAATATTCGCTCACCTTACTATTTGGCGCTGACGAAAGAACAGGCGCTCGTCGTCTCCGACGGCGTCACACAGAAAATTTTGAAGTACGACCTCAATGGTAAACTGCTCCATGGTTGGGGCACTTTCGGCGCATTCCCAGGTGGCCTATGGGGCGTGCACCAAGTCAGCGTCGATAGCGAAGGCAATTTATACTTGGCCGAAGTTTTTAACGGCCGCGTCCAGAAGCTGCGGCCCAAGGCGGGCGGCGAGCGCGCCCGGCTCGTCGCGCAGACGACCCATAGCCTGACGAGATGAAAAATTGCCATTCTCGTCGTTCGCGTCATCGCTTGAATGAGCGAAGCCAGCATTGATCACTGCGTGCCGGACGATATTGAGCCTTCTTTTCCGACGACGTTGACCCGGCGGTTCGGCCGTTATAAGTCATAAATAAATTCCACTAGCGAGGTCTTTCCCATGCGCGTCATCGATGCCGACGGTCACGTCGAAGAGAATCCGGTAACGTTTAGCGACAAATATTTCGCTCCCGCTTTTCGCGCCCAACGTCCCCAGGTTGTTCCTGGCAACGAAGAAGGGCTTGCCTATTGGATGATCGACGAACAGCTCTTTCCACGACGGGTCGGCCGCGGCTGTAATAATCTCGGCACCCCCGTGAGCTATCAGGGCAAGCCGGTGCGCCACGCGCAGCGCAAGCCCGATACCGTGGGCAGCATGGAGCTGACAAGTTTAAGCGACCGGCTAAAAATCATGGACGAGGAAGGCATCTGGCTCCAGGTTCTCTATTCGACGCTCTTCCTTGCCTATCCGCTGAGCTGCAATCCCGCTTACGTCACCGCCATGTGCGACGCCTACAACCGTTGGTTGGGCGATGTTCTATCCGGTCAGGAACGGCTCAAGTGGGTGGGTGTGGTCAATCTCGACGACGCTCCCGCATCGGTAAGACAAGTCAAAGAAGCGAAGAAGCTCGGTGCGGTGGGGATGATGATCTTGGGCACCGCGGGAGACAGACTGCTCGACGATCCCAGCTTGCTGCCCTTTTATGAGGCCGTCTCGGATTCGGATTTGCCTTTGGCGGTGCATGTCGGCTGGTCTTGTCCATCGATCAACAATTTGTATACCCACATTTATCCTTCGGGGGTGATTCCATTTACGATGCCTGTTTTGATGGGATTGGTGTCGATGATGAGCGGCGGGATTTTCGATCGATTTCCCAACCTGCGCGTCGTCTATCTCGAAGCTGGTTGTCTATGGGTTCACTTCATTCTCGAGCGCTTGCATCACCGCTTTCAGCATTCGGCGAAAAATCTCGCCAATGTCGTTTCGCGCACCGCACCGATCCAAAAGCTCACGCCGATGGAATACGTCAAGAAGGGAAATCTCTACTTTAGCGCCGAAGTCGAAGATGCATTGCTGCCCCAGGTTTTGGAATTGGTGGGTGACGGGCAGATCATGTTTGCCTCCGACATGCCCCATGGGGACCGCGAACGTTTCGCGGCTCGAATGTTGCAAGAAAGAACGGATCTCAGCGAAGCCGCTAAGACCAGGATTCTGGAATCAAACCCTGTGAATTTCTATCGTTTGGCGGGCTTCT
>VBKY01000033.1:33280-43924 GCA_005879255.1 Deltaproteobacteria bacterium | reverse complement strand
GGATTTCAAACAGCAGCACCGAGTGATCGTGGACCAGGTTCCCTGGGACTCGCTCCACGCGAGCCGGGGTCCATCCTTCGATCGGATAGTCGTGCGAAACCACCCGTGAGCCTGGCTTCAACTGGCGCTCCAAAATCGGCCGCAGCTTGGCATTAAACTCCGGCAGCATGTAGAGGGTGACAACCGTCGCCGGTGAAACGTCGGCGTCGAAGGCGTCTTGAACGCGAAATTCGACGAGATGCTCGACCTTTTCCTTAAAAGCGTTATTGCGGGCCTTGAGCACCAAGTCTTGATCGATTTCGATACCGACACCTCTCACGCCATACTTCTTTGCCGCCCGAATGATGATCGCGCCGTCACCGCTGCCGATGTCGTAAACAACGTCGCCAGGTTTCACCCGCGCGAGGTCGAGCATGAGGTCGATAACCTCTGTTGTTGATCGCACGAACGGCACCTCACCGTCCGTCCAAACCGCCACGGATGAGCCACAGCCAGTCGCTGTCGCGAACATCAAAGCACTCATCAGACAAATTGCGATTTTCTTCATCTTCGCGCGATTACCTCTTACCCATGATGTTTCATTGTTTATAGGAGATCGGTTGCTCCACGGTCAACCACCGCGGCTGAAGCGACTTGACATCAAAGTCAGTTTGTTATGAACATCCGACTGAAACCAACAATTAAAGGAGAAGTTCAATGGCGATCTGGGACGACATTCTAACGCCGCGTGACCAAGAAGTATTTGCCCTCTCGGGCTACGGCAAGCGGGCGGGCTTCGGCCAACGGCCGGCTATTCTTGTCATTGACGTGAATTACAACTTTGTCGGCGACAAGTCGGAGCCGATTCTCGAATCGGTCAAACGCTTTCGCAACAGCTGCGGCGCCGAAGGATGGCAAGGCGTACATCACATTGGCGAATTGCTCGCCGAAGCGAGGAAAAAACATTTGCCGACATTTTACACCACCGGCCACGACGACCGCTCCAACAGCGTCGCCTTCGGCCGCTGGCAAGCAAAAAATAGCCGGTCCACCGAAGATATGAGCGAAACCTGGGATAAGGGCAATGAGATCGTCTCTGAAATCGCGCCGCAGCCAGGAGACATCGTCGTGCGCAAGCAGAAACCCAGCGCATTTTTCGGCACGCCGCTCATGAGTATGCTCAACGAGGTTCACGCCGACAGCGTCTTGGTCGCCGGCACGACCACCAGCGGCTGCGTGCGCGCCAGCGTGATCGATGCATTTTCCTACAACATGAAAGTTTCCGTGGTCGAAGAATGCGTCTTCGACCGAGGGCAAACATCGCACAAGATCAATCTCTTCGACATGGCGATGAAGTACGCGGACGTAATTTCGTTGAAGGAAACCATCGACTACATCCGCGGCTTGCCGGATCACCTCTATGCGCCAGCCCTATGATGGATAGCAGGAGTAAGATATGCCGAAATCAGAAACCAATCCCCATTTGCAAGCCGCGATCATGCAGGTGGTAGATAACCAGCTGCGGAGCAACGATCCTCCCCAGACACAACAGACCTTCAAACGTCTCGTTGAAGCCGGTCACGCTGAAAACGAGGCGAAGCGACTGATCGCTTGTGTGGTCTCTGCCGAAATCTTCGACGTGCTGAAAAAGCAGGAGCCTTTCAATCTTGAGCGCTTTGTTAAAGGTCTCGACAAACTTCCCGCGGCCCACGATCTTTTACTCCGTATGTTGTTCAAAAGTTGCGCAGACGCTGGCTGTGAAAGGAATCTCTGTAATCGTCAGCAATGCGGCGCATCCCCTGATCAAACAGCAATACGACGGCCTCTTTTACAAGACCGAATTAGGACGGAACAGCCTGATAGCCGCAAATCCCTCTCGGCGAACGAAATTTACTGAACTACTTATTAGCAGTTTTCCTGTTCGTCTGTAGTTCAATATTGAACCTGCCTTCAATTTGCACCGAGTTTTTCTGCGCCAGCACCCGCATCACAGGCGTAACCGGCCTAATGGACGAACTGCCGATCTGCTTAGTCTCTCTGTACATGAAGGGAAATACAGTGGACTCCTCAATGTTCAGCCCATCTTAGGTTTAGCGAGATTCAATGTCTCGACAGAAAGACTTGCTTTCATTTCGGCGCCTACTTAAGTTGAGTTAGTGACTCAGCTCACCTTGCCAATGAAGCGATGGCAAACCAGGATAGAGAGCATGATCACCGTTCACGCCGACATCGTCGGAAGCCTTCTTCGACCGCCCGGGCTACTTGACGCACAAAAGCAACTCCCCGGTGGAGCGATCACTGCTGCTCAATTCAAAGACATCGAAGATCGCGCTGTCGATGAGGCAATCGCTCTGCAGGAGACTGTCGGTTTGCGGGTTGTCACTGACGGTGAGATGCGCCGCCAGTCGTTTCAAAGTCAAATGCCCGCTGCCGTCAGCGGCTTCGGCGACTTCGATCTCGATGCTTTTCTTTGGGGAGAGTGGTACGACGAGCATGGCGTGCAGAAGAAACGTCGGCCTCGCCGCCTCGGCGCGATCGCCAAGCTCAACCGTCTTCGTCATCTTTCGGCGGATGAATTTGTTTACCTTAAGAGCAAAACCAATCGAATTCCCAAGATAACCCTTCCCAGCCCTGGGCTTTGGGCGAATTTTTGGTCGCCAATATATTCGCGAGACGCCTATCCGACGCTCGACGCTTTTCTCGCCGACATCGTTAAAATCCTGCGCGAGGAAGTGGTCGAGCTAATTCGACTGGGAGCTCTGTACATTCAAATTGACGCGCCGCACTACGGTCTACTGCTTGATCCCACCACTCGTAGCTTTTACGAAGGGCTCGGATGGAGTTTCGACAAGTGGTTATCCTTTGGTATCGAGCTCGACAATGCCGTGATGAAGGGCTTTCACGACGTCACGTTCGGTTTTCACGTTTGACGTGGCAACCAGGGCAGCCGGTGGCTGTCCCAAGGGGGTTACGAAGCGATCAGCCGCGAGTTGTTTCGCCGGCTTGATGCGCAACGGTTGCTATTGGAATTTGACGATGCCCGATCCGGCTCGTTCGAGCCCTTACGAGATGTGCCGAACGACAAATTCGTCGTCCTAGGGCTGGTGACCACGAAGAAACCGGATTTCGAATCCATTGAATTGTTGACGCGGCGGATCGTCGAAGCCAGCCGCTATATTTCAAAGGACCGCCTGGGACTGAGCCCTCAGTGCGGTTTTGCTTCATCAATTATAGGCAACCGCATTTCTCCGGATAATCAAAGACGAAAACTGGAGCTCGTGGTGAATACCGCGAACACAGTCTGGCGATAACATTGATTTCACGCATCCTGGGTAATCGCGCGTACGATCAATATCACGCCGACCAAAGCCAACAGCACCATTAGGCCGCGATTAAAATTCCTTTGGTTGACGCTATCCTGAGCTTTCATGCCCGCGTAAAAACCTGCGAGGCTAAACAAGAGAACCAGCAGTGATAGCTTTATCGTATACCAGTTCAACAAATTCCAAGTCGAGATCGCCACCAACTGGCTGAGTTTAGTCGTCACGAAGATCGTTGCGAGCGATTTTACGAAGGTACGCTTATCCAACTTAAGACTGTAAAAATAGATTGCCAGAGCAGGGCCGGCAGCGTTAGTCACGCCGTTTAGGAAACCACTGAGCAAGCCGAAGATGGGCGAAACAAATTTTTCCTGTTGCCGTGACACCGTGAAATTCAACTTAAGCAAGTTCGAGATCACGAAGACCAGCACCATCACACCGAGACCAAGATTGAGTACCCACAAGGGGGTCTTGACCAAGACCATGGTGCCCAAAAAAACGCCGATGATAGTCGGCACTATAAAACCTTTGAAGCGCCGAAAGATATCGTAAGGTAAACCATCACGGATAACTTGCGCAGAGTCCATGAACAGATTGGGCAGAATCAGCACCGTCACGGCGGTGCGAATATCGAGCAGGAGCGCGATTGTGGGCGTTGCGATCAGCGGGAACCCAAGACCCGTCGCGCCTTTGACGAAAGCGGCAAGGAGCAGGGTAATACCCACGACCAGATAGGTAAAATCAAATGACATCTGTGGCGCGCTCTGTTGTATTTTCGAGTTGCGCTATTCAAATTGGCAGGGAATTTGTCCACCGTGCAACATCGAGTTTTGTAAGCTTCGAGCGATAAGCGATGACGCGATTCTTAAGCCGCACGCCGATTAGAACTTTCGTCCTCTACCCGATCGTGACGCTCCTGTGGGAGGAGGTAGTAATCCGCGGCCCGCACTTCGCGCCCAATCTCTGGTTTTTGCCGCTGATGATCTGGGGCTATCTTCAGTACCTTCTGTGCGGCCGTTATCGGCTCAAACTTGGCGGCGGCGGCCCTGGATTGGAAGCAGCGCCGGATAAACTCGTCTCCAGCGGCCCTTACGGCTATAGTCGCAATCCAATGTACCTCGGTCACATTATTTTTCTAATCGGCCTAACTCTCACCTTGAAATCATGGATCGCTGGTTTCATCACCGCAGCTGTCGCTCTCTGGTTCCATCGTCGCGTAATCGGCGACGAGAAGAAACTGATTAAAGTACTCGGTCGGCCTTACGCGAATTATCTGGTAAACGTGAAACGCTGGATACCTGGACTTTTCTAAAGGTTGGCGTGCGTCTTCTTAGGTTCTTCTATGCCTTTTTCCTGGTGAGTCGTTTGCTTCTCGCCAGTTTTGAAATAATCGCCCTTGACCGCCAGTTCCGCTTCTTCGTCATCCTCTTCGGTCCATGCCCCGAGACTGTAGCCGTACCAGGGCATGCGCGGTTTGAGCGGCGGCAATTCCAATTCTTCCCAAATCTGCTTGGAGCGCTCCATGAATTCTTTCTTCGGCAACGACACAGGCGTGTAGGGCCAGGGACGAACGGCGTTAATGAGCAGCGCTGAAGTCGAGCTCAGCCGCTTTTCTTCACTCTCCATTCCCGGCGGGTACGTCGACGGATCGAGCCCGGGTGATTTCCCCTTGACGATAACCACATCTTCATCCGGTCTCATGCTGTAACAGATCGCCCAATTGATCATCGCGGGATCGTGAATATCGACGTCTTCATCCACGGCGATGCAGTCTTTCGCGTAGCTGCCGGTAAAACCAGCCGACGCATTTAATGCGCGCCAGGCATCGGCCTTGCTCGCGTTACGCATCTTGATGACACAGTACGCCTGGCCGCTGCCGCTTACTTCGTCGTGCAGCGCAACGTCGATCACCGTCGAGTTGCCGCTGTCGTGGCAAAGAAATTTGTAAATGATTTTCTCCGTTCCGGTATGTTTGATCTTGCTCGATTCGCTGGGCGGAAACTGGCTCATGAGCGCCGTGTAGATCGCATCGCGCCGGTGCGTTATGCAGGTCACTTCGAGAAACGGCGACACGGTGCGGTGTCCCATGTAACCGGGATATTCACCGAACGGCCCCTCAGGCTCGACAACATCGGTTGGAATCGTACCTTCGATAATAAGCTCGGCTGTTGCCGGCACCAGCAGGTCAACGGTTTTAGCTTGAACCAGCTCTACAGGCGCGCCGGCCAGACCGCCGGCGAGTCGGTATTCGTCGAAATCGTAGGGAATCTTGGCTGTCGCCGCATAGGCGATACTCGGGATCACGCCGATGGCGATGCACGCCTCGAGTCGCTTGCCTTTGGTTTTGCATTGACGCCAGTGCTGTCCCATATGCTGCGATGTGAATAGTCCGCCGGTACGGTTCGGCGCTTTGATCTGGCTGCGATAGTTGCCGATGTTGTAAATACCCGTTTCAATATCTTTAGTGATCCAGTTGGCCGAGGTGAGATACGGAGCGTTGTCGAAGCCGGGAGTAGAAATCGGCACCGGAATCATGTCGAGCCCGTGACCGGCTAATAAATCCTGTTCCTGCCAGACAATCTCTTGGGCCGGCGCGCGGGTAACTTTAATGGGTTCAATCGGGTTGAGTTGCGCCTGTGCCCAGCGTTCATGGATCTCTTCGGGGCCACACATCAGGCCGATGGCGTAAATTTCGCTGGTTGCCGCCAACGTTCCAACCGTCACCGGCATCGCATATTGTCTACCTTTGCTGTCGACGACGTTCTCGAATATGAACGCCTTGCGCTCGCGCTCATCCAAGCCGCGGAATTGCCAGCGCACGAGCGGCATCAATTCCGTGTCCTTGTTGATGGCGCGTTTAATGCGCACCAGCTTGCCGCGTTCCTCCAGCACTGCTAGGTGCTCGCGAAAATCCCGATAGTATTGTCTCGTGCTCGCCATGCGCGACTCGCTTTCAACCGTGCTGCTGCCATCTATCGTCTGCGCAGCATGGGTTGTCAAGGAGCCGGAGCCAGGATACAACATCTTCAGAGATCACTAAGTTTACGAAAATCGGGGCCAAGGCAGGCAAGGTCTTTTTTGAGCATTTTGCCACCACATGGCGTGACAATTATGCTCTTTGCCCGCTGTAGGAAGTTCTACTGGCGTCCCGAAAAGCAACTTGTTCTTGTATGGCGATGAGATGGTTTGCTACACTTGGTTCTTATTTCGTAAAAAGATGAAGCGACTCACGAGTAGATAGTAATGCCAACCGACCGATCGCAAACTTCCCGACACAGTGGTCAAACAACTTCTGTGAAGCCGCTTTTCTCGGCAATCGCGACTCACGGTTGGCTGATTTGGCTATTGGTACCGCTGCTTTTGGTCTTTATGTTTGTGACTGATATCTGGACGCCCATCGGCCCGGCTCTTCCGGTCAGTTATATCGCCGGATTGCTGCTCGTCGTTGCCCTGCCCGGAACCCGGGAAAAAATCTTGGCGGCGGCGACTTGCACAATACTGACGATCTTCAACTATTTTTTATCGCCGCCGATGCCAGACGTCCCCAGTTGGATTTACATTGTCAATCACGGCCTTGCGGTGCTGATGATCTGGACTGTCACGATTCTGGGCCTACGCCACCGACAAGTGCAAGAGGTTATGCGCGAGAATGAACGAGTTGCCAATGAAAGACTGGCGCAACTGAATACGATTTACGCGTCGGCCCCGGTCGGGCTGTGCTTTGTCGACCGCGATCTGCGCTACGTCTCCATCAACGACGCTCTGGCGGAGATGAACGGGCGTTCACCCGACTATTTTCTTGGCAAAACGGTCCGCGACGCCATGCCGGAATTGGCAGACACTGTCGAAGCGCATTACCGGCGCGTGATTGATACCGGTTATCCCGTCATTGATGAGGAAGTTCAGGGTGTTATTCCGGGCCGGCTGAAAGAACGCCGTTATTCCCTCTGTAGCTACTATCCGGTGCACAACGAGAGCGGCGAGTTGCTTGGCGTGAACGTAGCGGTTCAAGATATTACTCGGCGCAAGGAGGCAGAGGCGGACACGCTTTTCTTGCTCGATCTTGGCGAATGTATCCGCTTCGCCGCCAACACAGACGAACTGCTCTGGGCGGTCGCGGTTGCGCTCGGCGAGCATTTGAAAGTAAGCCGGTGCGGATTCATCGAGGTGGACGCCGAGCATGATCGCTTTACCGTCCAGCGCGATTATCACCCCCATGTACCGTCACTGGTGGGTAGTTATCCTCTTAGCGCGCTCAGTCCCTCGGTGATCAGCGCGGCAAGATCAGGCCAAACAACCGCAATCGCCGACGTCGACGGTGATGAGCGTACCGTGGAATATGTCAAAACCTACCGCCAGCTGGGCGTCAGCGCCTTTACCGTCGCGCCAATGCTGCGCGACGGTAAATTGGTTTCGGCGCTCATCGTCGCCGCCACCGACCGATACCAATGGAGTGAGCGGGAAATCGGTTTGATCAATGTGGTGGCCGAACGCACCTGGTTGGCCGTCGAAAAATTACGACTCGACAACGCGCTGCGCGAAAGCGACGCCGCGCTGCGCGACGCCGACCGGCGCAAAGATGAGTTCTTGGCCACCCTCGCGCACGAACTGCGTAACCCGTTGTCCCTCATTCGCAATGTCGTTACGCTCGAACGAATACCCGGCATCCCCGAATCCGATCCCCACTGGGGGCACGATATCATCGACAGGCAGGTCAATTACCTGACCCGGTTGACCGACGACCTCTTCGATGTGAGTCGCATCACCCGTGAGAAGCTCGTCTTGCAACGAGAGCCGCTCAATTTAGCAGAGGTGATTGGGGCGGCGGTGGAATCGAGCCGGCCGTTGATTGACCAACGGCATCACGAACTAACGGTCACCATGTCCCAGGATTCGGTTTACGTTGAAGCCGACCGGGTAAGGCTAACGCAGGTTTTTATGAACCTGCTGAATAACGCCGCAAAATACACACCGAGCCCCGGCCATATTTGGCTAAACGTCGAGCAGGCTGGTGATACCGTTGTCGTCCGCGTCAAAGACACGGGTATTGGCATCGCCCCGGAGAACTTACCGCATGTGTTTGACTTATTTTACCAAGTCGACCGCTCTTTCACCCGTTCTGAAGGAGGTCTGGGGCTGGGCCTTACCCTTGTGCATCGGTTGGCCGGAATGCACGGCGGCAATGTCGAAGTCCGCAGCGACGGCGTGAACCGTGGCAGCGAGTTTATCGTTCACCTTCCCGTGCTCCCGTATGAATCGCTGCAAGAGCGCTTCGAAGAGGATAGTGGCAATGGCTACACCACCGGCAATCGTTGCCGGCGCATTCTGGTCGCCGATGATTTCCCGCAGTCCGCCGAGATTCTCGCGCGGCTGCTACGACAGGACGGCAACGAAGTTCAAGTCGCCCAAGATGGCATTGAAGCTGTTGAAACCGCCGCGCAATTCCGTCCTGATGTGGCGGTGCTTGACCTCGCGATGCCCAAACTCAACGGTTACGAGGCTGCGCGCATGATACGCGAACAGCCGTGGGGCAAACGTATGTTACTGATCGCATTGTCCGGCTGGGGGCATCAGCTCGATCGCCAGCGAACTAAAGAGGCCGGCTTCGACGCACATCTTACGAAACCAGCGAAGTATGAGACGCTGATGGAACTGCTCGCTCATCTGCCCGAAGACGGGCAATTAGCGGCGGCCCGGAGCCACGAACTCTGACGCAGGTTGATCGGCGCACAGCGCACGGAAAAATTGAAGAGCATTTACGAGACCAGACTTATTCAGATCGAGCTTCGCCTCCGTCATAGCTTATCGTCACTTTAATACGCCATTTACAGAAGTGGACAAACCCGGAGGCGGCGCTGGGGTCCAACCGAGTTCTGTACGTGGGTAGATCGCGTTCATTTTTCCCATGACCTGACCATCACCTCCTGTGTGGCTGGCGCCGTCGCGTGGTGCTCGAAGTCCCATTCGTTTTGCGCCAGGAACTTAAGTATGTCCGCGTATTCCGGGTCGGCGTATTATGCCGCCCGAAAGGTTCAGGACTTCTTCGGCTTCATAATCCACATGCTCGACCCTATACCCCACCGGGATTCATGTCCGTGAAATGCAAAAGTTTTCAAGACTGGTCACGGAAGTCAAAAATCGCTATACAATGGTGTTGAGCTATAGGGATTAACCTCAGCGAGGAAATTGTTACGGCACACCTCGGTTTTATTGGTCTTGGTGTTATGGGGAGCCGCATGGCTCAGCGCCTTTTGGCTGCGGGCCATACGGTCACCGGATACAACCGCACCAAATCTAAAGCCCAATGGCTGCTCGATGCCGGCATGAAGTGGGGCAACACGCCGCGCGCCGTTGCCGAGTCGTCTGATATGATTTTTTCTATGGTATCTAATACGCAGGCGCTAGAGGCGGTGACGGGTGGCGCTGAGGGCATATTGGCAGGCCTCGGTCCGGGAAAAATCTATATCGACATGAGTACCGTAAGCCCGGCAGCGAGCCGCCAGATTGCCCGGCAAGTCGAAGCTAAAGGCGCGCAAATGCTCGACGCTCCCGTCTCAGGGAGCGTAATTACACTCGAGGAGGGGAAACTTTCGATCATGGTCGGCGGCGACCGGCAGGCCTTTGAAAAAGCGCTTCCTGTTCTCGAAGCTATCGGGCCGAAAGTCACTCACGTTGGCGTCAACGGTCTCGCGGTTTCGATGAAGATTGCCACCAATCTGAGTCTGGCGGTTCAGATGCTTGCATTTAGCGAAGGTGTACTGCTGGCGGAAAAAAGCGGCATCGCGCGGGAAACCGCCGTCGAAGTGCTGCTCAACAGCGTCATCGCGTCGCCGATGGTGAAATACCGCGGGCCGTTTGTTTTGAAGATGCCCGCCGAAGCCTGGTTTGATGTCAACATGATGCAGAAAGATCTTTTGCTCGCTCTCGAAATGGGCCGCCAACTCGACGTGCCGCTGCCCACGACGGCGATCACCAACGAATTGCTTACCACGGCGCGCGGCATGGGATTGGCGGAGAAAGATTTTGCGATTCTCTTCGAAACTCTGGCGAGAATGGCCGGGATGAAAACTGGGGGAATGGCGTGATGGAGTGTTGGAATGATGGGTTCCGAAATACCCAGTACTCCATCACTCCAGCACTCCGTTACTCCAATTGTTCCAAATACACCGATGGCCAAGTCTAAAAAAAGCCCGTCGCGCCCGGCAAAGCGCGCTTCGATCCACGACGAGCGCTGGCTCCACTTCTATCGCCAGATGCTCAAGATCCGTTTGTTCGAAGAAGAGGTCAACCAGCTCTATCTTAGCGCTAAGATGCCGGGCCTCGCCCATCTCTACATCGGCGAAGA
>VBKY01000033.1:0-33255 GCA_005879255.1 Deltaproteobacteria bacterium | reverse complement strand
GCCGCGACGATTACATTACCAGCACGCATCGCGGTCACGGCCACTGCCTCGCCAAAGGCGCGGTTGTCGATAAAATGTTTGCGGAGCTTTTGGGCAAGGCCGCGGGCTACTGTCGCGGCAAAGGCGGCTCGATGCATATCGCCGATCAGGACACCGGCAATCTCGGCGCCAACGCCATCGTCGGCGGCAGCGCTGGAATGGCTACCGGCGCGGCGATGTCGGCGAAAATGCGCGGCACTGATCAAGTGGCGGTTTGTTTCTTTGGTGATGGCGCCCTCGGTCAAGGGGTGCTGTACGAAGCCATGAACATGGCGTCACTGTGGAAGCTCCCGGTGGTCTATGTCTGTGAGAATAATCAGTACAACGAGTACACGGATTTCCGCGAAACCACGGCCGGCGAAGTAACGGCGCGCGCTCAGGCATTCGGCATTCATAGCGAATCGATCGATGGCCAGGATGTCAGAATCGTCCACGCTACAGCCTTGAAGCTCGTCGAGCGGGCGCGGCGCGGCGATGGCCCTTCGTTCCTGCAGTGCAATACTTACCGTTTTCACGGCCACCACGTCGGCGACGTCGATCGTTCTTATTACCGCTCGAAAAAGGAAGAAGAGGAATGGAAGAAACAACGCGATCCGGTGAAACTACTCGCTAAGTGGCTGCAGAAAAACAAATTGGCAGACGGCAAAGTCTTTGCACAAATCGAAAACGAAATCACTACTGAAATCAAAACTGCCGTGCAGTTCGCGCTTGAGGCGCCTTATCCGGAGGCGGACGAAGTGAAGCTGCATGTGTATGCATGACGAAATCAACGACGGCGTGAAATGTAGTGTGTAAAGGGAGCCTTGCCCACTACTCGCGCCGTACATTCGATACGATGGATGAAATTGAAGCCGTGAGTTCATCAACGCAGAAAACACCTGCGCCGGAAGCACGCACACGCGAAATCACCTTCGGTCAAGCGATCAATGAAGCGCTTGCCGAAGAGATGCGTCGCGACCCACGGGTTTTCATCATTGGTGAAGATGTCGCCGAGGCGGGCACGCCGTTCAAAGTGCTTTCCGGTCTGGTCAAGGAATTCGGCACCGAACGAGTCATAGACTCGCCCATCTCTGAAGCAGGCATCGCCGGCATCGGCGTCGGCGCCGCCATGACGGGCATGCGTCCCGTGGTGGACATCATGTTCGGCGACTTTATTACTTTAACGATGGATCAGCTGGTGAACCAGGCGGCCAAGATCCATTACATGTCCGGCGGCAAGCTCAAGGTACCGATGGTTTTGCGTACAACGCTCGGCGCAACACGTCGTTCCGCCGCGCAGCATAGTCAGAGTTTACAAGCCTGGGTCAGTCACATCCCCGGTCTGAAGGTTGTCTTGCCGTCGACGCCCTATGACGCGAAGGGATTGCTCAAGAGCGCCATCCGCGACGACAATCCCGTGGTTTTCTTCGAAGACAAGATGATGTACCAGCTGAAAGGGCCGGTGCCGCCGGAGGAATACACGATCCCGCTCGGGGTTGCCGACGTCAAGCGAGTCGGTAGCGACATCACACTCGTCGCGACGAGCAGCATGGTTCATGTGGCGCTTGCCGCGGTCGAATCGTTGCAATCTAGCGGCATCAGCGCTGAAGTTATCGACGTCAGAACTACCGCCCCGCTCGACAAGCGAACGATCATTGAGTCGGTAAAGAAGACCAGTCGTGCGCTTGTCATAGATGAAGGTTACGAAAGCTACGGCGTAACCGCGGAAATCGCGTCGGTGATCGCAGACGGCGCATTTTACTATCTCGACGCACCGGTGAAACGCATGGGCGCTATGGACGTGCCGGTGCCGTTCTCGCCGGTCCTCGAGGATCAGACGGTGCCGACACCGGAATCGGTGGCGGAGATGGCAAAACAGCTGTGCAACAAGCAATAAAACTTTGTTCAATGTTCCAGGTTCAAAGTTCAAACGTTTAGCCGCTCCAAGCCATCGTTGAACTTTGAACATTGAACCTTTGAACCAGGAGGTAGGCTATGGGATTGAAGACCTTCGGCCTCATGGGTGTCGATTGGGAAGAGCGGGTAAATCTCGATCGGCTGCGTCAGGATCGTTTGCATCGAATCAAAGCTGCGCTGAAAAAATCGGAAATGGGCGCGCTGCTCTGCTTCGACATGAACAACATCCGCTACACTACGGCCACTCACATCGGCACCTGGGCAATGGACAAACTGGTCCGCTTCTCACTCTTACCGCAAGACGACGAGCCGATCGTTTGGGACTTCGGTTCGGCAGCGCGTCACCATCAGATCTATTGCCCGTGGCTCGGCGAGCGTTCCCGAGCCGGTATCTCCACACTGCGCGGCGCCACCAATCCGGGATCCGGTCTGGCTGAGGGCTTGGCAAAAAAAATTAAGCTCGAATTAGAAAAACGGAAATTATTCAACGAGCCCGTAGGTGTCGACGTCATCGAAATGCCGGTGCTCTTCGCACTGCAAGCGCAAGGGCTCAAAGTCGTCGACGGCCAGCAGCTCATGCACGAAGTGAGAAAGATCAAAACCCAGGATGAGATCACGCTCCTCAACACGGCGTGCATGATGGTCGATTCCGCCTACGACGAACTTTATCGCTTCATGAAACCGGGCGTCAAAGAAAATGAGTGCGTCGGCGTCGTCAGTAAAGTCCTTTACGATCTTGGATCCGAGCATGTCGAGGGCGTCAACGCGATTTCCGGCGAACGCTGCAGCCCCCATCCGCATGTCTACACCGATCGAGTGTTGCGCCCCGGCGATCCGGCATTTTTCGATATTCTGCACAGCTATAATGGCTACAGGACTTGCTACTATCGGACCTTCGCGGTCGGCAGCGCCTCGCCGGCAATGGTCGACGCCTACAAACGCTGTCGCGACTACATGGACGCGGCCATCAGCATCGTCAAACCTGGCGTTACCACTGCCGACATCGTCAAACTCTGGCCAAAGGCCGAGGAGTTCGGTTTTGCCAATGAGGAGGCCGCATTCGCTCTGCAATACGGCCACGGCGTCGGTCTATCGATTTGGGAGAAACCGATCTTCAGCCGCTTGGTGTCCCTGGATCACCCTGAAGTGATCGAAGAAGGAATGGTCTTCGCGTTGGAGACCTACTGGCCGGCATCCGACGGTTGGTCCGCTGCTCGGCTCGAAGAAGAAGTGGTCGTCACCAAGGACGGTTGCGAAATCATCACCCGCTTTCCATCCGAAAAACTTTTGGTTGCCGGCACCCACTATTTCACTAGCGGCGGCGAGTTGTCGACAACTCGCGAAACGCAGTCGAATCTCAACAACCCAGGAGCTCTGGATCGAATTAAACGGTAGGCGCACGACACCAGGCATTTTGTAGGGGCGACCGGCCGGTCGCCCCTCACGCTTTGCCGTAGCAAGCAACAAACCATGCCAACCAACGTAATCATGCCCGCGCTCGGCGTTGCCCAGCAAACTGGCACACTGCTCAAGTGGCTCAAGACTGAAGGCCAATCGGTGACCAAAGGCGAGCCGCTTATGGAGATCGAAACCGATAAAGCAACGGTTGAGATCGAAGCGCCGACCTCCGGCATGTTAACCCAAGTAATCGCCCAGGCGGGTGACGAGGTGCCGGTCGGACAACGAATCGCGATGATCTTGGAGCCGGGAGAGTCGCTGCCCGCCGCAACGAAATCAGCCACGCCAAAGCGGGTTGCAACGCCAGCAAAAAAATCCGCGCCTGCGGCGAACTTGACTCCAACACCAGTCTCGACGGTGCCGAGTGGTGGACGACTGCTCGCATCGCCAGCGGCGAAGCGCATCGCCCGAGAGCATGAAATCGAAATAGCCACTCTCAGCGGGAGCGGTCCCGACGGAAGTATTTTAGCCGAGGACGTGCTGCGCGCGGCGTCCGGCAAAGTGCCGCAACCGACGGCTGCCACAGCAGGGCAGAAACCCGTACCGCTCACTCCGATGCGCCGCATCGTCGGCGAGCGCATGACCCAAAGCAAGCAGAGCGCGCCGCATTTCTATTTGAGTATGGAAATCGATATGACGGCAGTGAGCAAGCTGAGGACCGAAAGGAAGGAGCACGGCGACGAATTCGTCCCTTCGATTAATGATTTCATACTCCATGCCTGCGCGCGTGCGCTCAAGGATTTCCCGTCGGTGAATTCAAGTTATACGGAGCAAGGAATTAAACAGCATGCCGACATCAATATCGGCATGGCGGTCGCGCTGGATGAAGGGCTCGTGGTTCCGGTGATTCGTCAGGCGGATCGTCTGAGTCTCGTGCAACTCACCCGTCAGAGCCGCGAGCTAGCCGAAAAAGCGCAAAATAAGAAGCTCTTTCCGCTCGATTATGAGGGCGGAACTTTTACCGTGTCGAATCTCGGCATGCTCGGCGTCGATAACTTTATTGCGATCATCAACCCGCCACAGTGCGCGATTTTGGCGATCGGCCGAGTCGCGCCGCAGGTGGTTGTCGACGAGGGAATGTTCGCCATCAAGTCAGTGATGACAACGACGCTGTCGGCTGATCATCGCGTCGTCGACGGCGCCATCGGCGCGCGCTTTCTGCGCGAGGTCAAGGAACTGCTGGAAAGGCCTGAAGTATAGTCCCTCCATGGCCAAAATCGTCATCCGGAATCTCACCAAAACATACAGCGGCGGAGCGGTGGTGGCGTTGCAGGACATCAATCTCGAAGTTGACGCCAACGAGAGTCTCTGTGTCTTGGGGCCGAGCGGCTGCGGCAAGACGACTCTGCTTCGGATCGTCGATTGTTTGATCGCCCGCGACCGTGGCGAGGTTCTCATTGACGGACAGCTCGTCACCCAGCCGCGGCCCGACATAGCCGTGGTGTTTCAGCACTTCGGTCTGTTTCCGTGGAAGCGATTGGAGGAAAATATCGCCTACGGCTTGACGCTTAGAGGAAAATCGCGACAGGAAATTTCCGCGACCGTTGAACGATACGTCGCGCTCATTGGCCTCAAGGGATTTGAAAAATCCTATCCACACCAGCTTTCCGGCGGGATGCAGCAGCGCGCCGGCCTGGCGCGCGCCATGGCGATCAATCCGTCCGTGTTGCTCATGGATGAACCCTTTGGCGCGTTGGACGCGCAGACGCGGGAAATGATGCAGGAAGAACTGCTGCGGCTCCTCGAAACCGAGAATAAAACCATGATCTTTGTCACTCACAGCATCGACGAAGCAATTGTTTTAGGTGACCGTATCGTGGTCATGTCGCGCCAGCCCGGGCGTATTCAAAAAATCCTTCCCGTAGTTATTCCCCGGCCGAGAAAGATCCTCTCAGTCAGAGCCCACCCGCAATATATTGAGCTCAGAAATTCCATATGGGAGATGCTCAAACGTGATCTGAATCAGGAGACTCCCGGAGAAGCTAGCCATGAGTCAGCGCGTTAAAGTTCGCTTGATTTCGCTGTTCCTCGTCCTAGCAGTCTGGGAGTTCTACGGCAGGCGCGTGAATCCGATTCTCTTCACCTATCCGCTCGCCATCATTCGTGCTTTCTTCTCGCTGGTTGTTTCAGGCGAGCTGCAAAGTTACATGAAAGATAGTCTTTTAGTTCTCCTCTACGCGTCGATTTTGTCGGTGATCGTGGGGGTGTTTTTGGGCGTCGTGATGGGCCGTTTTTCCCTGGTGGAGTGGGCGACGGATATTTACATCAACGCGCTTTATTCCATGCCGATGGTGGCCATGGTGCCACTAATTGTTCTTTGGTTCGGTTTCAAGGTGCCTGCGAAGGTCATCATTGTCTTTCTCTTTATGGTTTTTCCCATTCTCATAAATACCTATCAGGGTGTCAAAGACGTCGACCGCAATCTTCAGGAAGTCGCTCGCTCCTTCTGCTCCAGTGAAGGACAACTGTGGCGACATCTGATTATCCCATCGGCTCTTCCTTTCATTGTCGTCGGCATTCGGCTGGCGATCGGCCGCGGGCTAGTGGGAATGATCGTCGCCGAATTCTACACCTCGGTTACGGGTTTGGGGTATATGATCGTCCGTTATGCCAATGCCTTCGAGACCGACAAGCTCTTTGTTCCTATCGTCGTGGTTATGATATTAGGTGTTGGGCTGATGTGGCTCGCCAAGTGGGTCGAGGGGCGCATCGCGCCGTGGAGAAATTTTGATGAACGGGAATAGCAAAAGGAGGCACGTATGAAAAAGGGGTTGCTTATTCTGGCGCTCATAACCGTGTGGGTCTGGGGCACGCCAGTCGAGGCGCAAACAAAACGAAAGGTTGTTTTTGGCGTCCCGGTCACGCCCCCCAATGTGGTGCATATTCCGCCGTACATCGCCAAGGAATTGGGCTTTTTCGCAGAGAATAATATCGAGGCGGAGTTCGTTACCTTCGAGGGCGGCACGCAAACCTTGCGCGGCAGTGTCGCGGGAGGCCTCGATATCACCGGCACGAGCTCCGATCCGGCGATCATCGCCGCCGCCAGAGGCGCCGGCACCAAAGTGCTCGGCACCTATTCGCACAAACTATCGCAGTCGATGTTGGTTCAAGGCGATATCAAGAGCTGCAAAGAGCTCAAAGGTCGGAAAATTGGCATCCAAGAAGTCGGCGCATTTAATGAAGTCATGAGTCGCGCCGTGATGGCGACCTGTGGGCTCACGCCCAAAGATGTCCAGTACGTGCCGGTGAGCACCAAGGGCCGCGTGCCGGGACTTTTGACCAACCAGATCGACACGGCGATTCTCCATGTTGACCAGGCGATCGTCGCGAAAAAGAAAAAACCTGAACTTAATATTCTCGTCAATCTCTGGGAGCCACTGCCCAAGTGGTTGTACGCGGCCTACATCGCGCCGGAAAAGGAGATAGCCAGCAATCGCCAACTCTACGTCGACATCATGGTCGCGCTCATCAAAGCCAACCGTTTCATTTACAACAATAAGGCAAAGACCGTGGAAATCGCCACGAAATATACCCAGCAGGATTCTGACGCCGTGGCGCAAACTTATGACATCCTCGCGAACGCCGGCGCGTGGCCGGTAAATGACGGTCTACCCAAGGATATGGTCGAATGGACGATCAACAAACAAGTGGAGCTGGGTACGATCAAAGCTGAAGAGAAACCGAGCTACGATAAGCTGATCGATGCGTCGATTTTTCAGGCCGCGTTGGCCAAGGTCGGCGGTCGTCTAACCGGCGACAAGCGGTGGGACTAACGCAAGCTCGGCGAAGTCGAACATACTTAGTTAGTTAGAGGGAGGGCAAGGACTCTCTTCTTGCCCTCTTTTATTTGTGGGTAAGCGCGGCAAAGACAAGAGTTGCGATTCTTTTGGCTCCGAGACCGATTCTCCATTCGGCGAACCGGTGGAGATTACGCTGCGTGACTCCATAGATCTCCACCCATTTCAGCCCAAGGATATCCCGAGCGTTTTCAAAGAATATCTCGAACAGTGTAAGCAAGCCGGCTTTCGCGAGGTGCGCTTGATTCACGGCAAGGGCAAGGGAATTCAGCGCGACGTCGTGCGTTCTCTATTGCAGGAACATCCCGCCGTCGAATCATTTCATGACGCGCCACTTGAAGGGGGAAGCTGGGGCGCGACGGTCGTCGTTCTAAAAAAAGGGAATTAATTGGCAGCGAACGGATCTTCGCCCTTCGCCTTGATCAGGTAGTAGAGCGTAATCAGCACACCAACGGTAATGCAGCTGTCGGCGAGATTAAACGCCGGCCAGTGATAATGCGACCAGTAAAAATCGAGAAAATCGATGACTTCGCCGTATAGAACGCGGTCGATGAGATTGCCGAGCGCGCCGCCAACAATAAAAGCCAGTGCCGTGATCAGCCCAGTCTGTTGTTCAGGCAGACGTTTGAGCATCACGAACACGAAACCCAAGGCCAAAACGGATACCAAAATTAAAAACGGTAAGCGAAAGGCCTCATGGCTGCCGGCGAAGATGCCGAAAGCCGCACCGGTGTTACGGACGTAAGTCAAATTAAACACTCCGTCGATGATCGGAATCGAGTGGTGCAACGGCATGGTGCGGTCGACAATGATTTTCGTGAGCCGATCTAGGACGACAATGATCACCACCCAGCCGAGGACGATCTTGGATTTGACGGTCAACAGAAGACTCCGAATTTCAGCAGCAAGGAGGAACGAGCGTAGACTTTTTTCAGAGCATCTGAAGCCGATTCAAAAATGCTTGGAGACGCTCATTAAAGTCCTGCCACGATCACCTTGCGCAACTGTATCGTTAAGGGATGACCGTCCACTTTCACGCTGATCGTGTGGGAATCACCGTCAAGCGGTACATTTACCCATTCAACCGCCAATGTTTCTGCGGAAATATAAGAACTATGACCCTCGACGGCACTCCGCAGCGCTGGAGACTCCGTGGCAAAGTACAAAATGATACGATCTTCCATTTCCAGACCCGACTTCTTCCGCAGCTCCTGGACATGGCGAACAACCTCGCGAGCCATCCCTTCCCGGGCCAGCTCTTCGTTGATCCGCACGTCCAACAGCAGTTGGGTTCCGTAATCAATGAGGCCCGTCCATCCGTCCGGCGCCTTGGCTTTTAAGAGGATGTCGTTGGCATCCAAGACCATCGTTGTTCCCGCACAGTCCAACTCGATACTACCCCCAGCCTGTAACTTGGCCACCAACGAGTTTGAATCGAGCGCAGCCAGAGCTGTTCGGATCTCTTTTACTCGCTCACCAAATTTCGGACCTAGTGTTTTTAGGTTTGGATTAACATCGTACCTAAGCAGCGGACCCTGGGCCGGATCATGCAGGCTCACCTTTTTTAGGTTTAACTCCTCTGAAATTTGTTCAGCATAGCGTTGGACGGCATGGCGCTCTGAGTCATTGGCTGGCTGGATCACTATTTCGGCCAACGGTTGGCGGACTTTGATGCGTACACTGTTCCTTGCCGCCGAGCCCAGCGAGACGAGCCGAAGCAGCGCCTCCATATCAGCGGAAAGCTCAGCGTCGATGAGCGACTCATCGACTTCGGGAAAATTGCAATGGTGGATGCTGAGGGCGCGGCCTGCCTCTTCGCTTCTGCTCTGCTCCAGGTTCTGGTACATAATCTCCGTCAAAAAAGGCATCACGGGCGCGAAGAGCTTAACCAAGGTCGTAAGCACCGTGTAGAGCGTTTGGTAGGCCGCCGACTTGTCTTCGCCCTTTTCACTCTTCCAAAAGCGGCGCCGGTTTCGCCGCACATACCAGTTGCTGAGCTTTTCGGCCACGAAAGTTTCGGCCGCAAGACAAAAGGCCATCACGTTGTAGTTTTCGAACTCGCGCCGGGCGGTTTGGACCAATAGCTGCAAGTCAGACAGAATCCAGCGGTCGATATCGGGCCTTTCACGTACCGGAACCGGAGGAGTGTTAGGATCAAAGCCATCTAGCCGAGCGTAGTTGCAGAAGAAGGCGTAGGTGTTCCAAAGCTTAAAAATAAAGCGATTTCTAATCTCGTCCGCAGGGCCGTAACCGAAATTGATGTTGTTGGCTGGATTGTGCCGGGAAAACATCCAGCGCATCACATCAACCCCCATCTTTTCCGCTGATTCCTCGAACGGTATGGCGTTGCCCTTGGACTTGTGCATCTCCTCGCCCTTTTCGTCCCGCACGACGGCGTGCCCCAGGAGCACTCTAAAGGGGGCTCGTCTCTCCATCAGCGCGCTCATAGCGAGCAGCGCGTAAAACCAGTTGCGAAACTGGCCAGGAAAGCTTTCGGTAACGAAGTCCGCTGGGAACCATTTCTCCCAGTAATTGCGGTCGCGGTTATAGCCCAGGGTCGAGTAAGGCACGATGCCGGCGTCGAGCCAGGGATTGCCGACGTCAGAGATCCGGCTCGCTTTTCCGTCGCACTTGGAACAGCGAATTTTGACTAGATCTACCCACGGCCGGTGCGGAGAGTGATCGCTAAATTCTTCCCATCCCTCGACAGCTCGACTCTTGAGCTCCTCACGACCGCCAATGACGTCGAAAGCGCCGCAGCTCTCGCAAACCCAGATGGGCAGCGCAAGCCCCCAATAGCGCTTCTTTGAAATCATCCAGTCGCCCATGTTTTTTAGCCAGTCTAGCTCACGCTGCAAGCCAAAGTCGGGAATCCAGCGGGCGTCGTAACAGATTTCCATGATCGCATCACGCCAACGCATGTCGATAAACCACTCATCCACAAGCCTGAAGAGAAGCTCCGTTTTGCAGCGCCAACAATGGGGATAGTTGTGCGGGTAGTGCTCGACTGCTACAAGCAACCCTTTGTGCTGGAGATTACCCAGTATCCAGTCGATGGCGGCAGGATCCAGCGCCGATCGGCCTTCAAGCTCTCCAAAGCCACGTAGGAATATTCCGGCCTCGTCGAGGGGCGCAATCGGAACAAGACCTTCTTCCTTGCCAAGGGCGAAATCTTCTTTGCCACATCCCGGGGCAATGTGTACGATACCGGTGCCTTCAGTCTCGCTCACGGCATCCCAGGGTATCACCCTATGTATCTCACGCGCAGGTTTTACCGGTCCCCACTTTTGTTTCACCGCCACATCGGCAATTGTCGCCGGAAAGCCTCCCGGATGACTCTGCGCCTCGAACTCATCGAAAGGGCCATCATATGGCCATCCCAGCATCTCCGTACCCGATAACTCGCCCAAGACTTCGTAGCCACCTTTTTCCTTGAAGATCTGTTCAATGGATTTAAGCTTGGGTACTCCCTCGACCCATTCCTTTTTCCGGAACTCCTCTTCAAGCCGTTGCGCCGTGAAGGTGCCCTTGGCCAAGTAGTACACTTCGTTTCGATGGCGAATCCTCAAGTAGGTAAGGGCTGGGTTAATCGCGACCGCCACGTTACTGGTTAGCGTCCACGGCGTGGTGGTCCAGACAAGCAGGTTTTCGCCTGGCCGCCCACGAAGGGGGAAGCGTACAAACACCGCCCTGTGAGCGACTCGTTGATAGCCTTCGTGCATCTCCATCTGACTAATACCTACAGCGCAACGGGGGCACCAAGGCATCGAGTCGTAGGCCCGGTAAATCAAGCCGCGTTCATGACACTTCTTGAGGAAGCTCCAGATTGTGTAATTGTTTTCCTCGGACATGGTGAAGTAGCTGCGCCGCTCATCGGGCGGTTTGAGCCAGTCTTCATCCCGATCCCAGTCCATCCAGTAGCCGAGGCGAATCGATTGTTCCGTCTGAATGCGGGCGAACTTGTCCACGCGGTCCTTACAGAGCGCAACGAAACGGTCGATGCTCGCGAAGCGGTCGTCCGGCACGAGATTTTCAATGTCCTGCTTCGACCGTAAACCGAGTTCTTTTTCAACCTCCACCTCAACCCAAAGCCCTTGGCAATCGAAGCCGTTTTGATAGCGCAGGTCGTGTCCGGTCATGGCAAAATAGCGGCTGTAAGTGTCTTTGTACGTACGGCCCCAGGCATGGTGTACGCCCATAGGATTATTAGCGGTGATCGGTCCGTCGAGGAAAGACCATTTCGGCTTGTCACGATTCTTTTCCCGGAGCAGCTCGAAGGCACGTACGCGCTGCCAAAAATCGAGAATTGATCGTTCGAGGTCAGGAAAGTCGACTTCCGTGGCAACCTTTTCAAAGTTAGACCGCATAGTAGGAAAACTCGTGTGTGAGAAAACCCAATTTTTATCTCAAGAAAGAGAAATTATCTAGATCGGCGTGGTGGTTTCAGTTGTACGGCGACGCAGGGAATGCGGATCCATGACGTTTTTAGGGTAGCGGATCCAAACCACCCGGCCTTCTCTATCGGTGGTTGTTTCTGTGGTTGTTCAAACCCCGGACCATTCGAAAGGCAAACATGTCGGCCTTGTTTTCCGCATCCGCCCAGAATACGTAATGGCCCATCTCGTGATACACCATGTTGATCCAGCGTCGCTCGGAATTGTATTTTCTGCCTTTCTTCCAATTCTCCGGGTGGACGAGATAAATCTGGCCGTTCTCGTACGTTTTACCTGCGGTCTTGCCCCAGTCTATATACTCAAACCATTCCACTTTAGGATTTCTTAGGTGGTAAAACCGGCACAACGCAGCGATGGCTCTTTTGAAGTCACCCGCCCGGTATTCACGGAAGAATGCCGATAGGAGGCGATCCACCGCGCGACGCTCCTTGATGGGAGGCAAAATCATTCGCATAGCGCTTATCCGGTGCCACGGTAGTGTGAGATTTTTAGCATACAAATGCGCTAAATAATAGAAACTGGCTGGGTTCCGTGAGAGTTTTTCGCCCTTTTTCTAAGTTGCCATTATCACAGAGGTTTCTCATCGAAGGGGGAAATCAGGCTGGCCCAATTCAATGCTCTTGCACGGTCTTGCGACGGTGGTAAAAGTATCATAGATTAGCGTACTTTGAATCACTCAGCCACGGTGCAGAATCCCTAATTGAATGTTCGATTGGTTCACTGGCAAAGTCGCTTATCTGAGCACCTGGATCGGTTTCAAGATTGGCTGCAACGCCGTCAGGATGTTTCCACGGGCGCTCTATCGGTTATCGGACTGGCTCGCAAACGTCGGCTTTTTTTTATTCCGGAGCTTTCGCAATCGCTCCACCGATAACATTCGAGCGGCTCTGGGAGCAGACCTGGACGGACCGGTCATCGAGGATATCGCACGCGGCTGCTTACGTAATTTTTTTCGCGCCTGCGTCGAAATCGCCGCCGCGATAAACTCGACCGATCAGGAGATGCGCGCACGGATTCCCGTTGTCGGGCGCGAAAATATTGATGCCGCTCTGGCTAAGGGTAAGGGAGTTCTGATCCTCAGCGCTCATTTGGGCAATTTTTTCTTGATCGGTAGTCGGTTGGCCATCGAAGGTATTCCGACCTTTGTGTTGGTGAACCAGCCGCGCGACGGCCGCTTTGCCGAACTTATGGACCAGTATCGGCTACAAGTCCGGCAAAAAACGATTCACGCGCGGCCGCGGCGCATGGCGCTCCAGGAGCTGAACGACGTACTGCGCAGCAACCAAGCGGTAGTGATGATCGCGGATGAGTATCGGAAGGGGAGTGGGATCGAGGTGTCCTTGTTTGGTAAAGCTGTGATTGCGCGTCGCGGCCCGGTCACTCTCGCGCTGAGGACGGGCGCCGCAATTGTCCCGGCTTGTATGGTCAGGCAACCCGACAACTCGCTTAAACTGATTATCGAGCCAGAATTAAAGTTCGAAAGAACCGTAAGAGATAAAGCGCAGATTCGCGATAATACGATTCTAATAACCCAGTGGCTCGAGCGCACAGTGCGGGCTTACCCGGACCAATGGAACTGGATGAACCTTGGGCGATGGGGACGCCGAACAGATCATCCGATAGGCGCCAGCGAGCCTGTCCGGCGGGCATCCTTATAATAACAACTGGAAAGGGGAGCCAGGTGAAAGTCGGCAAGAAAGATCTCGAAGAACTCAAAAAAAAGGTCGCCTTGGGCAACCGCATCATGTTCTACCAAGGATTGGCCGATTACCACGGTCACGTCAGTGCGCGCATTCCCGGAACGCGAAGATTTTTTATCAAGCCGGTGCTCGCGCCGCTCGGCGAAATCGCTCCCAAACATGTTATCCCGGTGGATATTGACGAGTATATGGAAGTCTGCGAACAAAATTATGCTAAGGCGAGCAATCAGCGAACGGTCACCAAACTCAAGAATCCGCCGCGCGAGACGATGATTCATGCGGCGATTTACCACGCGCGCCCCGAGGTGAATTCCGTCGTGCATACACATCAAACTATTGCTACCGCTTTTTCGGTGGCGGGTACGCCGATCTTACCCATTTATAATCAGGCCGCCGTTTTTGCTCCGGAGACACCGATTTTTCCAAGTCCCCGTCTTATTTACACCGTGCAAGATGGCAAGGAGATATGCGGAGCGCTAGGTGATCGTAACGCCATGTTACTCAAGGGCCACGGTGTTGTTGTGTGCGGCGACAGCTTGGAATATGCTACGGTTCACGCGATTTACTTAGAGCGCACCGCTTACATGCAGTTCATCGCCAGCTGTGTTGGCAAGCCAGCGGTCATGCCGCAACCTGAGATCGACTACATGAAACAAAACATGCTGTATCGCTCCTACGACGCTTTTGCTTACTTCAAATCGCTGCTGCCCAAGGGAGCGCGATTATAAGAGCCGACCAGGAACACGGACGCAAACATTCGGAGGATCACTGATGGCTAAACGAGAAGAGAGAGTTGTCGACACGGCCGGCAAAAAACCGATCCAGGACCTGCGTGAATGGCTCGAGCGCGTCGGCGCGCTGGGCGATTTACTTCACGTCAAAGAACCGGTGAGCTGTGACGAAGAGATGAGCGCGATTAGTTACCTGGTCGCCAAGCAAAAACCTTCGCCAGCGATCCTATTCGACAACATCAAAGGGTACGAGAATAGTCCGTTTAAGGCGCGATCGCTGTGGAATATTCTCGGACCGAGTCTGCAGCGCATTGCCGTGACGATGGAAGAGCCGCCCGACACTCCGACAGTCGAATTGATTCGCCGTGTCAAAGAAAAACTCAAACACCGCATGCCACCGCGCGAACTGCCGCAGGCCGAAGCTGATTTCTATCAGAACACTCTAACTGGCGACAGAATCGATTTGACGCAACTGCCGATTCCAAAGCATTGGCCTTTGGATGGCGGTCGTTATGCTGGAACCGCCGACGCCGTGATCACGCGTGATCCGGACACGGGCTATCTAAATATCGGCACCTACCGCATGATGCTGCAGGGCAAGAAGGAAGCGGGGCTTTATCTTTCTCCCGGAAAAGATGCGCGCTTGCACATTACGCGCTCCTGGCAGATGGGCAAGCCGGTTGAAATCGCCGCGGCCTGGGGGATCGATCCACTATTCATGGTCGTCGGGTCTCAGACATTTCCCAAAAACGTTTCCGAATACGAATTTCTCGGTGGCATCAAAGGCGAACCCATCCCAGTGGTCAAAGGAAAAACGACTAATCTTCTCTTGCCAGCGAATGCAGAGTTCGTCATCGAAGGCATCATTCAACCCAACTCGGTGAAGACCGAAGGCCCATTCGGTGAGTTTCCAGGTTACTACGGCAGGCCCGAGGCCGGGTGTCCATTGGTAGAAATCACCGCCATTCACCACCGCACTAACCCAATCCTGACGAACGCGCTGATGGCCGATTACCCTTCGAATGAACAAAGCGGTTTCTTCGCGATCATTCGTTCGGCGCGTATTTGGGACGATCTAGATAAACTCGGCATCCCGGGAATCCAAGGAGTCTACGCACACCCGGCCGGCGCCGGCGGCTTTGGCATGACTGCGATTGCGCTCGAGCAGCGCTACGCCGGTCACGCTGCACAAGCACTCGCTCTCGCCGCCCAGGTGCCTGGCGGCGCCTATTACACGAAGTGGATCATTGCGGTCGATGAAGATGTTGATCCCACCGACATGGATCAGGTCATATGGGCAATGAGCAGCCGGTGCAACCCGATCGACGATATTGACATACTGCGTAACACCTGGAGCACCTGGCTTGACCCAACTCAGAACCCGCCGGAAAAGCGCCCCTACGGCTCCAAAGCGCTTATCAATGCGTGCAAAGAGCATCGCCATCTGCCGGTTTTTTCGAAACGCACGGCACTGCGCAAAGAAATGTACGACAAGGTCGCCGGCGAGTGGAAAAAACTTGGACTGCCGGGACAGATCCCGACTGTGCGAGCCTTCGAGGAAGAAAAGAAAGTTGTCTACCACGAAGTCGGCGGATTTGAGCCGGGAAAACAACCCGGCGAAGACAAGAAGTAGCCCTGATATATGACGCGGTGACGATCAAAAATTGATCGTCACCGTGAGTGTGTTGGTGTAATTACCCACGCCCGCCCCTTGCCCCGCTGGAATTCGACCGTAGATCGGCACGCTGATGTCTTGATTATTGGGCTGCGGGTTTCCGATGAAGAAATTTTGTGTTCCGCTTGTTCCATTTCCCCCAGATTACTCCCACTGCTACTGCCAGCTTGCAATCGATAGCCAAATCCTGAAACCGACCGGCAAGGATCTTTGGAGCGTCGCCAGACCGGTATCAACGATGGATGAATGAGCCGAGATGGTGCAAAGCCTGAAAGTCGGATGGTGATGACGCCTGGCCGAGACGGCAAGCGCATTATGTAGGGAAGTCGTTTGAAGGATGACTGAAGGCTCGGCGTGATTTTCAAAGACCACGCCGTGTAACTGCGGCCGACAATAGCTATCTCCTTTTAGGTCTGGAGCGACCGCCGACCACAGTCCCGAGGGGAAGACTAACTAATCGCTTCCTCGCCTCTTTCATTGGTGCGGATTCGGATGACGTCTTCCACCGTCGAGACGAAAATCTTTCCGTCACCGATCTTTCCCGTTTGCGCTGATTCGAGAATCGTCTCAACGATTTTCGGGGTTAGATCATCGGGGGCGAGGATTTCTATCTTAACTTTGGGCAGGAAATCGACCGTGTATTCTGCTCCACGATAGAGTTCCGTGTGGCCCTTTTGCCGTCCGAAGCCCTTAACCTCGGTAATCGTCATTCCGGTAATACCCGCCGAAGTAAGTTTCTGCTTTACTTCGTCGAGCTTGAACGGCTTGATTATCGCCTCGATTTTTTTCATTGAGTCCCCCTCTACTAATTGGTTTGGGGTGTGGTCGCTCGCTTCCTGCGAGCGACCACATTTTTTACTTTACTACGCTAGATATCGAAGTACAGAGCGAACTCCCAGGGATGGGGTCGAAGCCGGATGGCATCCACCTCGGCCTTTCTCTTGTACTCCAGCCAGGTCTCGATCACGTCCTTGGTGAACACGTCTCCCTTTAACAGAAAGTCATGATCCTTCTCCAAGGCATCCAAGGCCTGGTCTAACGACCCCGGCATCGATTTCACCTTGGCCGCCTCTTCGGGCTCTAGCTCGTATAAGTTCTTGTCGATCGGCTTGGGCGGCTCGATCTTGTTGCGTACCCCATCCAAGCCTGCCATCAGCATGGCCGGAAAGGCAAAGTAGGGATTACAGCTCGGATCGGGGGTCCTAAACTCTAACCGCTTGGCCTTCTCACTGGTGGAGTACATCGGTATTCTCACACAGGCGCTTCGGTTTCTGGCGGAATAAACCAAGTTAATCGGCGCTTCGTAGCCGGGGACTAGTCTCCGGTAAGAATTGGTCGTGGGGGCGATAAAGCCGCATAACGCGTGGGCATGCTTGAGCAAACCGCCAATGTAATACCGCGCCGTGTCACTGATCAGCCCGTAGCCTTTTTTGTCGTAGAAGATGTTCTTGCCGGCTTTCCACAGACTCTGGTGGGTGTGCATGCCGGAACCATTGTCTTGAAACAGCGGCTTGGGCATGACGGTGACCACCTTGCTTCTTCTCCTGGCAGTGTTTTTAACCACATACTTGTAGAGCAACACCTGGTCGGCCATCTTGGTCAGCGTGGTAAAGCGCATGTCGATCTCGGTCTGGCCCGCCGTGCCTACCTCGTGATGGTGCACTTCGATTTTAACCCCGCACTTCTCTAAATTGAGCACCATCTCGGAGCGAAGGTCTTGGTATTGATCCATCGGAGGAACGGGAAAATAGCCTTCTTTGTAGCGGATCTTATTGCCTAGATTGGGCCCGCTGTTGGCCCCCGAGTTCCAAAACCCTTCAATCGAATCAATATGGTAGTACCCCTCGTGGTGGTTCTGGTCGAAGCGGATGCTGTCAAAAATGAAAAACTCGATCTCGGGCCCCCAGTAACTGGTATCCGCAATGCCGGTGGACTTTAAATACTTCTCGGCCTTCTGTGCCACGTACCGCGGATCCCTGCTGTAGGGCTCGCGCGTGACGGCATCTATGACGTTACACACAAAGCTTACGGTCAGGTGCTCGCTGAAGGGGTCCATCATCGCGGTGTCGGGATCGGGAAGCAGAATCATGTCGGATTCGTCGATCGATTGAAATCCTCGAATGCTGGAACCGTCAAATCCTAGCCCCTCTTCGAAGATCTCCCCTGATAGCTCCGTGGCCGGTATCGAAAAATGCTGCCACAACCCCGGCACATCAACAAACTTTAAATCCACGATCTCCGCTTTGTTCTTCTTCGCCATTTCTAAGGCGTCTTTGACGCTCATCTAATTGCTCCTCTCTTTCTTCCTTCTATAGAACGGTGAAAATTAATTGAACCGCAATCCTGTTATCATATTCTTTCGTGGACAACCACCCCGACTGTGAACTATTCGTACGCACGTTCGTTGTGCTGGCTCAGGTCCAAGCCCATTTGCTCCTCTTCGTCAGCGACTCTCAATCCCATCATGGCCTTCACGATGGAAAGAATGATGAACGTCCCTACAATCGCCAGTATCAAGGTGAAAACGACTGCGACCAATTGTGTCCAAAGCTGCCCTGGATTGCCGAAGAAGAGACCATCGTTGCCTGCTGCGTTTACTGCCTTGGAGGCAAACAAGCCAGTCGCCAGCGCTCCCCACGTTCCGCCTACGCCATGCACGCCGACAACGTCCAAGGAATCATCGTAACCGAGTTTCGGTTTCAAACCACACGCGATGGAACAGAAAATTCCACCACCGATGCCGATCCAGATGGCCGAAATCGGTCCGACGAATCCCGCTGCTGGAGTAATCGCAACAAGCCCCGCTACCGCGCCGCTGGCGGCGCCCAGAACTGTCGGCTTCCCTCTGAGAATCCAATCCATCGCGAGCCACGCCAAGACGGCTGCTGCGGTCGCGACATGAGTAGACACGAATGCCGATGTCGCCAAGCCATCCGCCGCGAGGGCGCTGCCGGCGTTGAAACCAAACCAGCCGACCCACAAAAGAGCAGCACCGATCACGCTAAACGGCAGATTGTGTGGCGGCATCGCCTCCTGGCCATAGCCCATCCGCTTGCCAAACATAATTGCTGCCACAAGAGCGGAGGCTCCTGAACTGATGTGGACGACCGTGCCGCCGGCAAAATCCAACGCGCCCATTTCTCGCAGTAAACCCTTGACTCCCCACACCCAGTGGGCGAGTGGATCGTATATAAACGTTGCCCAAAGAATTATGAAAAGCAAAAAGGAACTGAATTTTATACGCTCCGCAAATGCACCTGTGATCAAAGCCGGAGTAATTATTGCAAACATCATCTGGTAGATCATAAAAGCCGCGTGCGGGATGGTCGCAGCGTAATCAGCATTGGGCTCCGGACCGACTCCGTTTAGTCCAATCCAATCCAGGCTTCCGATCCACCCACCGCCGATGTCTGGCCCGAATGCAAGGCTGTAGCCCCACAACGCCCACTGTATCGTGATCACAGCGACAATAATGAAGCTGTGCATGATTGTTCCCAGGACGTTTCTTCGTCGGACCAAACCACCGTAAAAAAGAAACAGTCCAGGAATGGTCATCATCAGCACCAGTGCCGACGACGTGAGCATCCACGCAGTGTCGCCTTTGTCAATTTTGGGTTGAGCCGGAGCTACAGGTGGGGCTGGGCTTGGCACCCCGCTCGGCGGCGGCGTGACGGTAGGTGCCGTGGGCGTGGTTTCGGTAACACCCTGAGCAAACGTGCCCGGTGGGATTGACAACCAAAATAAAAATAAGACCAAAAAGAGCATCAGGCAGGTTTTCGTTCCTTGGTTCTTCACAACATTGCTCCTTCCATCTGCGCAATAATTAAGCAGTTAAGTGGAATTTAGGTAGTCTGCGCAGGTTAGAGCAACGTATATGCCACCGTACAGCGCACTTTTAATCTTAGAATTTTTAGATAGTTAACTTGAAGAATAGGAAATCTTTAGAAATTATAACGCCTCAAGATTAGGCAATCGCATAATTATTATGCAGATCGATCCCCCGGCGAATAAATTGAGTCATTAGGTTCGTTTTGCCAAACGTTTGAGCTTTTCCTTGTCGACTTCGATCCCATGCCCCGCCGTCATAGACGGATACGCTTTACTGCGAGTCATGGAGATGGGACTAAAAACATTTTGCTCGCCGAGCCGCATGAACCCGGTCATTTCGCCGCCCGGTTGGCCATTCTTTAATGCGCAGTGAAGCTGCATTTCGGCGGCGGAAAGTATCGTCGTGCACGCGCTGCCTTGGCCGATGACAACCGGAAGTCCCTTGGCGCCGACGACCGCCGCCACCTCGAACCCCCTTTGAAATCCTCCGATATGCGTGAGCTTGATCTTCAAAAGATCCGCGGCTTGCTCTTCCAGCACGGCCAGCGCCTCTTCCGGCGAGCTCACGCTTTCCTGCGCAGCGATGGGAATACCGACCGTGCGACGCAGTTCGGCGAGGCTTCGGAGATCGCCTCGTGCGAGCGGCTGCTCAGCATCGGTGATGTGAAATTGACTCAGTTCGTTCAAGATCCAACGAGCGTCAGTGAAAGAATACGAAGCATTGCCGTCGACTCGGATTGACGCTGCAGCACCGACTGCTTGGCGGACGGCGCGGACTCGTTCGATATCTTTTTGATGATCTTCCTGGCCGATTTTAATCTTGAAAGCCTGAAAGCCCTCTTGCTTGAGTTGACCGGCGCGTGGGCCGATCGTTTCCGGACCTAGATCGATCCCTAATCCACCCACAAGCTCAATCTCGCGTCGATAGGGTCCGCCGAAAAAGCGACAAAGCGGCACCCGATACAATTTGCCCAAGGCATCGAAGAGTGCCGTCTCAATGGCCGCTTTTGCGATCGGGTGGCCGTAACGAACTCGATGAAGTTTACTCAGAACAGTGCCGGTTTCTTCGAGGTCCATACCGATGAGCGCGGGCGCGAAATAATTTTGCGCCATGATCTCCATCGTTTCCAAGGTCTCGTAAGTATTGCCCGGCCGCCCCTGGGTGCCCTCGCCCCAACCTTCGATGCCATTCTCCATTTCCACCCGAACGATCAAAGAACGACAATCCTCGAGGAAGCCCGCGGCGCCGCCGTAAATTTCTTTGACTGGCAGTATCAGTGGATAGGTATCAATAGCGACGATTTTCATCATTCACGTCGGAGGAATTCCCCGATGCGCGAGACATCGCCGATTTTCTCTAAATTCTCGACGGACTCGACCAAACGCTCCAGCTGCCACCCGGACAAAATCGCGCGGGTCAATTTGCGTGCCTTGTCTTCGACTTCTAACGGACTCATGGGGTTTTTCGGCGTCCCTTTGAAATGGACAACCAGTGCCGAGTGGCGCTGCTTCTTTCCGAGACCGACGGTCACGCGCGCGGCGCGGTCCCAACCTTTCTGTTCGATCTCATGGTCGACTTTGAGCCGAACCTTACGCATCATCGCAAGAATCTTTTTATCCTTGAGCTTCTTCTCGTCAAACGACTCCGGATCGGTCGGATCAAAATAAAGACTCAGCGCGACGCAAAAGGGGATGCTGTACTGCGCCATCATCAAATCTTTGGGCTGATAGATGGCGTGATGGGTGATTAATTTTTCGATCCCGCCGATGACGATTTCCTGAACATCTTCCGGATCGAAATTTATCTGTTGCCGCAATTTTTGCAGCGCTTCGATCGGCGCATGGGCGTTAATGTGGCAGGCGCAACGCTTGATACAAATATTCATGCTCTCGAATTCGCGTCCCAGGCGGTATGTGAGATAGGAAAGCTTGGGCGCATCGGAATATGTCTGGCAGAATCCAAACTTTCCTTCGAGAACGGTTTCCGGTCCGGCGAAGCCTCTGCTGGCCAGCAGTGCCGCTGTCACACCTCCTTCCGCTGCTTTACCGAGATGGAGCCGTTTGATCATGGCTCCCTCTTGGCAACGGGAAAACTCGATCAGCCCACCGGAGTACGAGCCGGCGATGCCCAGGGCGTTGACCATCTTGCGCTCGTTGAGACCCAAAAGCCTACCTGCGGCGACCGCAGCGCCAAAAGTACCGGTCAACCCGGGCGCGTGAAAACCTCGCTTCTCAAGGGAATTCCCCGCGGCGACGCCGATGCGCGACATCACCTCGCAGGCGGCGACGAACGCGGTCAGCAACGATCTACCATCGACTTGCTTTTCTTCCGCCATTGCGAAGGCGGGGACGAAAGCCGTTGCTCCAGGATGAACGCCCGCTCCCGGTTGGCGCACATTGTCGAGCTCGAACGCGTGCGCCATCACGCCGTTTGCCAGTGTCGCTTGCGCCGGCTGCGCCATCCAGCTTTCTCCCACAACCGTAGAACGGCCGCGAAGAGCCGAGTCGCGAACAAATTCACTAACGGTTTTGCTCCACGGCTTCGTCGATCCATATAAGCAAACCGCCAGAGTATCTAAGATACAGCTCTTGGCTCGATCGATCACCGCTGCGGGGATCTGCCGATAATTCAGCTCGAGCGCAAAACGCGCGAGGCGTCGCGTAGAGTTCATAAAAAATTAGCGCACGACCTTGGCGCCGGCCTCTTTGAGCACGTCACGCATCTGAACCGTCAGATCGTCGAAAAACTTGCTGAGCGGCGGTCCCTTGAGATAACCGTCCTCAAACTGATTTTGCTCCAAGTACTGCTTCCACGTCGCGGTTTTCTCAAAGCGGTCCAAAACTCCTTCCCAGTATTGAACCACTTCCCGCGATACTCCCGGCGGCGCCACGACACCCCGGGCCTGCGGAATGAGCGGAACATCGATGCCTTGTTCCTTGATGGTCGGGACATTGGGCAATGACGCGAGGCGCTTTTCAGTCAGAGAAGCGATCACCCGCAAATTCCCCGCGCGAATCTGCTCGCCGGCCTCTTGCGGTTCGATCACCATTATTTGCACGTGACCGCCGAGAAGATTGGAGATTCGCTCGCCGCCGCTCGGAAAAGAAATGAAATTCCACTGGGCGCCGGTGACTTTTTGAATCAAAAGGCGCATCAGATTATCCCGCGAAGTTATCGTGCCGCCGGACTGGGCAAGTTGTTTTGGATTTTTCTTGGCCGCGTCGATGAAGTCTTTCATGTTTTTGTAAGGCGAATCCGCCTTGACCGCGATGACCGCCGGCTCCAAAACTAGACGGACAATCGGAGTCAAATCCTTTACGGTGACCGTCGCCTCGGCAGTGGTCAACGGATTGGTCACCCACACACCGGTGAAAAAACCGATGGTGTGGGTCTCACCCTTTTTTTCCGCGAGGTAGGACATCGCGACGGCAGGGCCACCGCCGGGCTTATTGACCACCTGCATGCGCTGCGTGATGAGCTTTTCTTTTTGCAGCAGTTCGGCGATTGCCCGCGCCAGCAGATCCGATCCTCCTCCGGGACCGGTATGAACAACGGCTTCGATCTGCTTGCTGGGCTTAAATTCCTGGCTCCCGGCGAAACCCAAGGGCACCGCCGTGATCACAACGACGATAATCGAAAACAACCTGGCTCTATGCTTCATATATCAAGCCTCCCAGAATATTTTGGCCATGAATGTATCAGCCGCAACTATCATCTTCAGCCTTCACGCTCAACCGCAGCAACTCGCCAGAAACGGACTTTACGGATTGCCGGCAGACACAAGATCGTCGCTGCGATTAAGAGCAAGGTTCCAGAAATCGGACGTGTGGCGAGGATCAGAATGTCGCCCTGTGACATCATCAACGATTGACGTAGCGCTCGTTCGAGCCCGTCCCCCAGCACCATTCCCAAGATCAGCGCCGCGGCGGGGAAATCGAGTTTGCGCATGAGATACCCGAGCAAACCGAAAAGCCCCATCATCCACACGTCGAATAGGCTGTTGTTGACGCTGTAAACGCCGACAATAGATATCCCGATGATGAGCGGATAGAGAACATAATAGGGAAGACGCAAGATCTGCGCGAACAACGGAACCAAAGGTAGATTCAAAACCAGCAGCAAGACATTGCCGATGTACATGCTCGCCACCAAGCCCCAAAAAAGCTCAGGGTGCTCTTGGATGAGCAGTGGACCCGGCTTATATCCCCATAGAATCAAGCCGCCCAGGAGAATCGCGGTGGTGTTGCCGCCGGGGATGCCGAGAGTCAAAAGCGGCACCAATGCCCCGCCGGCATCGGCATTGTTCGCGCCTTCGGGCGCGGCCACGCCCTCGATCACGCCGGTGCCAAATTTTTCCGGGTGTCGCGAGACCGCCTTTTCGAGACCGTAGGATAAGAACGACGCGACGGTAGCCCCGGCGCCGGGAAGTGCGCCGATAAGGAAACCGATGACGGAGCCATTCAAGAAAGCAAAGCGGCAATCTTTCAGATCTTGCAGCGTCGGGAAAAGGTTTCTCAAACCTTTTGAGAGTTTGAAAATCTCAGCGCCCCCTCGTGACTCCAGGTTAACCAAGACCTCGCCGATCGCAAAGATTCCGACAGTCGCAGCGATAAAATCGACGCCGCCAAGCAGCTTCATCTGGCCGAACGTAAATCGTGATTCGGCGGTAAAGAGATCAGTGCCGATGCTTGCGATCCATAGACCGACGAGCATGGCCAGGAGCGCTTTGACCATAGATTCGCCAGCCAGAAAAACCACCATGGCAAGGCCCAAAACCATCAAGGCGAAATATTCTGGCGGAGCAAAGCGCAATGCGAAGCGAGCCAACGGCGGCGCTATAAGCATCAATCCCAACACGCCCACGGTCCCAGCGATAAAGGAAGAAATTGCCGAAATTCCCAACGCCGCTCCCGCCCTCCCTTGGCGCGCCATCTGATAGCCGTCCAGGCAGGTAACCACGGAGGATGACTCCCCAGGTATGTTGAGGAGAATCGAGGTGGTTGAGCCGCCGTATCGCGCTCCATAAAAAATCCCGGCTAGCGCGATAATCGCTGTGGTGTGATCCATCTTGAGCGTGAGCGGAAGCAACATCGCGATCGTGGCCGCCGGCCCCAACCCCGGCAACACGCCGACGACAGTCCCGAGAACCACGCCGACCAAACACCAAAATAGATTAACTGGAGTTAGCGCGACGGAAAAGCCGAGCAGGAGATTTCCCAAGGCGTCCATGTCTTCAGTTATCTTGCATCAACTCAAAATCCCCATGGGCCCACGGGTAAAGAAACATCAAGGGCGATGACAAAAATCAGATGGAATGCCACGGCGAGACCGATGCCGACGGCAACGGCGAGCCTAGCCGAGCGGCGGTCCAAAGCAACAATCAAGAACATCGTTAGAATAACGAAGCTCAAAGCAAACCCGATTCGGCCGAGCAGTGCGATCGCAATCATCATTGCCAACCAGCCGGCCAAGGCTCGGGCGGATGTTTTCCACGATTGTGATTCATTCTTGGCTCGGTTCCCGGAAGACGCGAAGGATGCGAACATTAAACCTGACGCAAAAAGCACCAGCCCGATGCCAAGCCAGAGCGGAAAAAATCCGGATCCCGGACCGACCTCAGAGACATAGGGTAGTTTGGACGCCACCGAGATCACATAGATCCCGAAAGTGGCGAGACAAGCCCCGGAAATTAGATTACCTTTATCTCGCGCCACAAAATCCTCGGATGCGAGTCATGTGCATAAATCCTATCGGAGATGCTTGCAAGAGCACTGATGCTACGGGAGGTAATTTTTTAGATATCGGAAAGCTTGCTAGCTACTCTCAAGTGTAGATTCGAATTTCGTGGACGCGGACCCGGCGAGGTTCAATGGGCAAAAGCATCAGGCTTTTGATATCCGACCGAAGGCTAGCCAAAGATCTTTCGCTCCACGCTCTGCCAGTCGTAAGGCACGAAGTTATTTTCGCTCGGCGGCCTCATCTGGGGATTTTCAGCTTCATCGAATAGGCCGATAGAAGTCTGCTGGAGCTTGCCCGCGACCAGCGCTGGAGAATGAGCCTCGACTACAATGGCATCGGTGTCGGATCGGTTCCACCCCCAGTGAATTTTCTGGGAAGGAATGCGGTGGAAATCTTCTGCTTTACAAAGGAAGCCGCGCTCCTCGACAAAAAACCAGATTTCGCCTTCGAGCACGTAGTTGATCTGCTCCGCCTCGTGCGCATGTGGCGTGGTGTGATAGCCCGATGCTCTAATAGCGTGCATGAGGCTGCACTCGTTGCCGTAACCCCGTCTGACAACCATCGCGCCTTCGCCTTCTACTCCCGTGCGAACCACTTGGCGTTTGGGCACATCGGCGTCTTTTACGTGCAACGACATGGCACACGCTCCTTATAAAAAATTATCGGCGCCTTCTTCTAGCATAACTCTGTAGGCATAGGAATCCCCGAAAGATTCTTTTTTTGAGCGGTGGATCGAAAACGGAGCCGGAGCGTTCACGCAGACGCGGGATTATCGCGATGCCGCCAGCGATTGAGAATCGAATCCTGACAGGCTCGTTAGGGTAGGTTTTGGGGCAGCCTTACTCAGCGGGTTTCTTGTATCGAGCCTGCGGAACGATTTCCGCCACGGTGCCGCCGGGAGCGCGGAATTTTACCGGGATGACACCGGGATCGCTGATAATCTCGCAGCCGAACTTGGCGATCTCAGCTGCATACTTCTCGATGTCTTCGACTTCGATGGCGAAGTGATGAATACACGGACCCTGTCCCGCCGCCAGCGATTCCTTCGATTCTTCGGCATCATACTTGATCAGCGCCAAGTCGATGGCGCCGTCGCTTAAGTGCCGCGAGGTATGGTCCCTCACTTGCGCGGTTTCCATCTCTTTGAAGCCGAATACATTCTCGTAAAACTGGGTGGTTCTCTCCAAATCTTCTACCTTTAATGCGATATGGACGATGCGAGCCATAAAACCTCCGGCAATTTTCGTTAGATCGTTCGCCGCGTTACGGTATAGCGGTGATTTCGTCCGGTAAAGCAAAATGGACGTTTTCTTCCACCAGCCCGACTTGATGGACTTCAGCGCCTTGCCGTGTGAAATATTCCACCGTTTCTTGGACCAACTGATCCGGGACCGACGCGCCGGATGTGATTCCGACGCACGTAATTCCGCGGAGCCACTCCGGTCTGATCGCGCGCTGATCGTCGATGAGATAGGCCGGCTTTCCCAACGAAACGGCGACCCTGACGAGTTGGTTTGAGTTCTCGCTGTTGCGCGAGCCGACGACTAAAACCAAGTCAACCTCTCTGGCCAGCTGTTTCACCGCGTCCTGGCGGTTTTGCGTTGCGTAGCAAATGTCTTCCTTCGCCGGCGTGATCATCTGAGGAAATCGTTGCTTGAGAGCATCCATAATCTCCCGAGTATCGTCCACGCTTAGCGTCGTTTGAGTCAACACGACGACTTTTTGTGGGTCAGGAACGTCGACGGTCTTGGCTTCGCTCACACTACCGACGACCCGTGTGCGATCGGGCGCCTCGCCGCCCGTGCCGACGATCTCGTCGTGCTCGCGATGGCCAATGAGCACGATCCAATAACCTCGATCCACGAACTTGCGCACTTCGCGATGGACTTTATCGACCAGCGGGCAGGTCGCGTCGACGAGGAGTTCGAGCTGTTTTTGCCGCGCTTGTTGCCAAACTGCAGGCGAGACGCCATGGGCGCTGAAAACTAACTTGGCTCCGCTGGGCACCTCATCAATAGATTGCACGAATCTTACGCCGCGGTTGGTGAACCCCCAGACCACATGCTGATTATGAACGATCTCATGGAACACATAGAGCGGAGCGCCATGCTTCTGCAGCGCGCGCTCAACGGTTTCGGTTGCCATCTCGACACCGGCGCAAAACCCGCGCGGCTTTGCTAGAATGACTTTTTCGACGGCCATAGAATCGAGTTTAAGTCTGGATGAATCGTTAGGGGCTGTCAACTATGGCGCGATTGCCATCCAACAGCCGCAGGATCTCTTGTGCTGCCACGTCTGCACCGTCGAGTGGGATACTGGGCCAATTGGGCTCTTTCGACAGCAGTCGCTCTAGGTAAGATCCAACATTGCCGGCCAGTAATTCACTCTGAGGAATATATTTCGCGGTAGCGCAATCCTGTAGCGCCTCCACGAGTCTCGGATATTCAGGGAATTCGCCGCGATCAGTGTAGAGGACTGGTACGTGATGGGAGATCACGTCGGCGACAATGCCGTACCCCGGCTTGGTAATTATGGCGTCGACCCCGCGGAGCAAGTCCTCGTAGCGCTGCTGCGCATCTGAGAGCGCCAGCAGGTTACCCTGCGACACTGCTGTTGCACCCGTGGCGACAAAAAAGAAATCCTTGAGACCTTTGAATCTATCCCAGGGTAGGGAACTCAGCCCCATACCGCCAAAACTCAAAAGAATAATCGTCGCCGATGGCGGGAGATTAAAATCGCGTCTTGCTTGCTCTTTGGTTAATCGCGAAACCCGGGTCACCCAAGGGATGGCTTGACGGTTGGGAAACACGCTCATGTCGCAAGGATAGGGCAGAGTCAAGGCGAGGGTCGCGTTTTTATAGAAACCCGTCATTGCCGCAACTAAGGGCGAAAAATCACGGTAGCGATCGACATAAGCATCATAGATAACGTCCCAGGTGAAATTGCTGATTGCTACGGACGGGATTTTTGCCCGCGAGGCGATTTCGAAACCGGCCGGTGGAATATCGCCGACGACCAAACCAATCTTCTCGTCCCTGATGAAGGCGATTTCTTGCGCCATGATATCTGGGAGGGCGTCGTGTAGCGCCTGGCAAGCTTGTAACGTTCCTTGAAGGTCCATCTCCAAGCTGTTTGGCTGAATAATGCCAACGTCGATCGAGCGGATAGTGTGCGAAACAGGAAACAGAAGATCGCCGAACATCCACTTTGGAGCCGTGCTACGCACGTGAATCTGCAGATCGGCTTTTGCCTTTTTCAAAGCACGGATAACCTGCTTTGAACGCACCGCATGGCCGTAGCCATGACCGGAGATATAATAAAGAATTGAACTCAAGCTGGTTTTGGTTGTATGAAGCTAAGGACCACTCAACCTAGGTAGCTCGCTCGGCATTGTCAAGGCTGGCGGCGAACCGGTTGTGTGATAGCGAGCCCGATAACGAGAGGAGGCGTTGATTCATGACCGGAACCATAAAAAAAATCATTAGGCAAAAAGGCTTTGGCTTCATCGCTCCCGATGATGGCAGCGAAGATGTTTTTTTTCACCGAGGCAGTCTCGCACCGCGCAATCAGCTGGAAGATTTCAACGAAGGGGACACGGTGCAATTTCAGACCAGAAAAGGAGAGAAGGGTCCGGTCGCCTTTGATATGAAGGTCCGTTGATCCGAAAGCGACGAAACGTCGTCGAAGGAGCGATCATGAAACAGCAGGATAAAGCCCTTGCCGCCGTGAAAAGAGACTTCATTTCGGCGCTGAGAATTATTTACCGCGAAGGGCTGAGCGATGCCTTCGCCCATCTGAGCGCGCGAATTGCCGGCGGCAAAAGCATGCTTTTCATGCCGCGCAAGAGTCCCGCACTTGTGCGAACGAGCGAGCTGTTTGCCGTCGACTTCAATAAGGTCGTGCCCCAATCGACTCTCCATCAAGCGATCTACAAGACCAGAGAAGACGTCAGTTCGGTCATTCATTTCCATTCTCCCGCGGTGATCTTGCTGAGCGTCGTCGGTCAGACCGTTCGACCGATGCACAATTACAGCGCGATCTTCTATGAGGGTGTGCCGGTCTTCGAAGGCACTGGCCAGGTCGAGTCGCCGGAACGCGCGGCTGAGATAGCAAACCTGTTAGGGCCGGCTAAAGCCGTGATACTGCGCGGCCACGGCGCCGTGGTAGTCGGTCATTCGATTCGTGAGGTCTGCATGCTGGCACTTTACCTGGAAGAATCAGCGCGGCTTCAAGTCGAAGCGATGAAGCTCGGCGAACCCAAGTTCGTCTCGCAGACTGAAGCCGAAAGAATCGCCAAGCGCACTTTCAAGCCGGCTTCCACGGAACGGGCCTGGGAGCATTTTTTGCATAAGGCACAGGTCTAACACTTCTCCTTTTCTCCTCTGGCAAAGGTTCCTTCCGCTCGGTTTCGACGGCATCGGGTTTGTGTTAGCGTGAAGTTAACTCTCTTGGAAGGTCGTGATTCGATGCAGCGAAATCATACGAATCTCCTGATTCAGGAAACCAGTCCCTACCTGCTCCAGCATGCCCATAACCCGGTCGATTGGCATCCGTGGGGCGCGGAAGCGTTCGACAAAGCGAAGAGCGAGAACAAACCCGTTCTTTTAAGCATCGGCTACTCCGCTTGCCATTGGTGTCACGTAATGGAGCGCGAGTCATTCGAGGATGAGAAAATCGCGGCGCTGATGAACGAGCTATTTGTTAGCATCAAAGTCGATCGCGAAGAACGGCCCGATTTGGACGAGATCTATATGAACGCGGTGCAGATGCTCACCGGCCGTGGCGGCTGGCCGATGACGATGTTTCTCACTCCCGACGGTAAACCGTTTTACGGCGGCACTTATTTTCCTCCGGAAGACCGGCAAGGAATGCCGGGGTTTCCAAAAATCCTGATGGGCGTCTCTCAAGCCTATCGCGAGCGCCCCGCGGACGTCGAGAAAAGCGTGACGCAAATCCTCGCCGCTCTCCAGCGCATGTCGGAGTCGCACCCGACGGAGCGAAATTTTCCGCCCGGAATTATCGGCGACAGCTCTGGCAAAATTGCCCGTGCCTATGACTCGGATCATGGCGGCTTGGGCCAAGCGCCGAAATTTCCCAATGCCGGCGTCTACGAACTTTTCCTGCGCCACTTTCATCAGTCGAAGAGCGAACGTTACCTTGAAATGGTGACTCACACACTGGTGAAGATGGCGCAAGGCGGAATTTACGATCATCTGGGTGGCGGTTTTCATCGCTACTCGGTCGACGCGAAATGGCTGGTACCACACTTCGAAAAAATGCTCTACGACAACGCCCAACTCCTACGCATCTATTCTCAGGCGTACATGATCACCCAGGAGCCGCTTTTCAAATCGGTCGTCGAAGAAACCGTCGGCTATCTGCTCCGCGAGATGCTCCATTCGGAAGGTGGATTCTATTCGACCCAGGATGCCGACAGCGAAGGCGAAGAAGGGAAATTCTTCGTTTGGACAACGGAAGAAATCAACCGTTTAATCGGCGCAGAGAACGGCGAGATTTTCTGCCGCATTTATGATGTCAGCGATCAGGGAAATTTCGAAGAGAAAAATATTCTTCATCCGATACTGACGATCGAACAAGCGAGCAAGCTGTTCCGCAAGGATCGCTCGGAGATCGACGCGCTCGTCGCCGATGCGAAGCAAAAACTTTTCACCGAGCGGGAGAAACGCATCAAGCCCTTCCGCGACGAAAAAATCATCGCCGCATGGAACGGTCTGGCGCTTTCGGGACTCGCCGAGGCGATCAAAGTGTTCAATTCCACGGTATGTATCGAAGCCGTGAATCGAACGATCGAATTCATCTTCAACAAGATGTTCCGCGACGGTTTCTTGTTGCACACCTACAAAGACGGCCAGGCCAAACTGCTCGGATACCTCGATGATTATGCCTTTGTGGCGATCGGCCTGCTCGATGTCTATGAAGCGACCTTCGAGCGATCGGCTCTTGATCGATCGATTCAACTGACCGACATCATGGTACGTGAATTTTGGGACGAGAAAGACGGCGGATTCTTTTACACGGGTACGTCTCATGAGCCGCTGATCAGCCGCACGAAGCCGGCTTTCGACGGTTCAGTTCCCTCGGGCAACGCGATGGCAACACAATTACTCCTCCGGCTTTTGCATATCACCGGTAATGACGACTACAGGAAGCGTGCCGAGAAGGTGTTACGTTGCCATTATGAAGCGATGGAGAGCCAGCCCTTCGGTTTCGCTCATATGCTCTGCGCTCTGGATTTTTACTTGAACAGGCCAAAAGAAGTCGTGTTAGTTGGCAAAAACAGCGATCTTGAGACTAGGGCGCTGGTGCAGGAAATTCACAAGCTTTACATGCCCAACAGAGTCTTGCAGCTTGTCGATCCTAGTCAGTCGCTCGAGAAGATCTCGCCGTTGCTGCAAGGGAAATCCCAGATCGACGGTAAACCCACAGCCTATGTTTGCTATGATTTTACCTGCTCGGCCCCAGTGACAAGTTGGAGCGAACTGAAGCCATTGTTGGAGAGTTGACTTCAATTCCGAGAATCTTGCTGACACCTCGCGAGGCGCGAGTTTGATCGCTGAAGCTCAAGAAATTGACGAGCGTTTCGTGATCGTTTGAAAAATTCGCTCCAGGTCGGGAAGCGTGTAGTATTCAATCTCGATCTTGCCTTTTGTCGATCGAGCCTTCGGTAAGAGACGTACTCGGGTGCCGAGCGTGCGTTGCAGCTCCTCGACGATTGATTTTAGATCAGGATCGACGAGCGGAACTTGACGCCGCCGTTTACGCCCCATAATCAAGAGTCGAACCATTTTTTCTGTTTCACGTGTCGAAAGACCCTTTGCGATCACCTCTCGACATGCGGAGATGATCAGCGGTTCAGTGTGTAATCCCAGCAGCGCCCTGGCTTGACCCGCGGGTAGATTCCCCGCTGCAACCTCCTGCTGCACTTCAGCCGGCAAGGCAAGTAGACGGAGAGAATTAGTAATCGCCGGACGGCTTTTACCGACCTTATCGGCCATCTCTTCTTGGCTCCAGTGAAATTCTTCTTGCAGGCGACGATAACCGCCGGCTTCTTCGATGGGATTTAGGTCTTCGCGTTGGAGATTCTCCACGAGGGCGAGTTGCAAGGCTTCGTTATCGCTGGCATCGCGGACTACCACGGGCACTCGGTTTAATCCCGCCTTCATTGCGGCGCGCCAGCGGCGCTCGCCGGCGATCAACTCAAAACCATCGCCCTTGGGTCGGACAACCAGGGGCTGAATGATGCCTTGATTGCGAATCGATGACGCCAGCTCGTCGATTTTCGCTTCGTCGAAAGTGCGCCGTGGCTGAAACGGACTCGGCGTGATTCGATCGACGGCGACCTCGAGCGTCGTACGCTCTCCGCGGTTCTCAACCGTCGGTTCGGCGGCGGTTGAAATCAGCGCGCTAAGACCTCTCCCCAATCCCTTTTTCTGCGTTGGCATTGTGTTCTCCACGGCCAATTAACTCCTTCGCTAGATCTCGATAGTCTTGTGCGCCCGTTGAGCTCGGGTCGTATAAACAGATCGGTTTGCCGTAGCTTGGGCTCTCACTGAGTCGCACGTTGCGACGAATGATGGTGCGAAACAGCTTGTCGGGGAAATGAGCGCGGATCTCTTCCACAACCTGATGCGATAGCCGATTGCGGCTGTCGAACATCGTGATGACAATACCTTCCAAGCGTAACGAGGAATTGAGACCTTTTTGCACCAGCCCCATCGTTTCCAATACGGCGCTTAACCCTTCCAAAGCATAGTATTCACTTTGAATCGGTATCAGCAGTGATTCCGCCGCCGTCAAGGCGTTGAGCGTGAGCAGCCCCAAAGACGGCGGGCAATCCAAGAGCACGAAATCATAGTGGGCCGTCACTGCTGCGAGTGCGTCTTTCAGCCGATACTCTCGGCGATCAGCGTTTACTA
>VBKY01000229.1 GCA_005879255.1 Deltaproteobacteria bacterium | reverse complement strand
GGTACTTTCGGTACTATGGAGACTCTGACTCCTGCGCCGCTCACCACCCACAGCGCAGGTCTCCCCGCTTACCTCGCCACACCTTCCTGTCGTTCCGTCTCCAACCACGTTGGGCTGCCTGAACATCGCTTTGTCCACCACCCTCAGCGTGTCCAGCGTGTTTCGGACTTCGCCCTGAGTGAGCAGGCTCGTCGCAGCACCCCCGCCGAATCGAGTTCGTTCACCTACGGACCGACAGTTCGCCTCCGGTTGCTCTCCACGCCGCTTCGGGCCGACGCAGTTACCTTCAGCTACGGGGCTGTGGCATACTCCGACACGGACTTTCACCGTGCTGATGTGACGCCATCACGGGCGCACTCACCCCCGAATGTTTTAATCGGGGGTCCAGTTCCGGTCTCGCCTGGATTCCCGATAGAAGCATTCGGGAATGACGGACTCTAAGAGGTCTGGGAACAGCTCTTTAGGCAGCAAGCTCCGGGGAATCAAATCCGCAGTGATTGAATCTAAAACCTGTGCTGAGCGTAGTCGAAGCATCGGCAATCCAAAAAGCCAAAATAATTTATGAGCTGTAGATCTCCGGATTGTAAATATTAGGCGGCCTGCGCCCTTCGATGACCGCGATGCCATTCTCAACCAAGATGGCCGCGGTGCGCTCGCGCGTATCCAGCGCCGCGCTGCCGAGATGAGGCGTTAACACAACGTTGGGCAAGTTGATGAGTCCATGGTCCACCATCGGCTCATGCTCATAGACATCAAGCCCGGCGCCCGTGATTCGCTTTTCTTTCAGCGCTTGCACCAGCGACTTTTCATCCACGATGGGACCGCGCGACGTGTTTATGAGATATGCCGAGGGGCGCATGAGGCGCAGCTCTCGATCGCCGATGAGATGGATCGTCTCAGGGCTAAGCGCGGCATTCACCGAGACGAAGTCCGACTCTGTCAGAAGTTGATCTAAGTCTCGGTATTCGACACCGAGCGCAGCTTCTCTCGTCTCGTCCAAGCGCCGACGCTTGGTGTAAAGGATGCGCATGCCGAAGCCCCTGGCGCGTCGCGCCACCGCTTCGCCAATGGCACCGAGCCCGATGATTCCCAAAGTTTTGCGGTTGACTTCGCCGCCGACAAAATGGATCGACTGGCTGCCGGGAAAAATCCCTGAGCGGAGAGCACGATCCCCTTCCACGACCCTTCGCGCTACGGCCAAAAGAAGCGCCCAGTGGAGATCCGCGGTGGCTTCAGTAACAAATGGTGGAATCGCGGTAACAGGAATGCGCCGCAATGTCGCCGCCGCCACGTCGACCCCGGCGGGCGTGATCGCCATCGAGGCGATCAGCTTGAGATCCGGGCTAGCGTTAATAATCTCCGCGTCGACACGGTCATGCAGCAGGCACAGAAGATAATTGTTTCGCTTGAGCGCCGCTATCAGTTCGGACTTCGTGATGATGTGAGTTGAATCAGGATTCAATTCAACTTCGGCGACCTCCCGGAGTCGAGACAACGCCGCCTCCGAGATCGGCTGTGTGACGAAGACTTTTGCGGCCATCGCTTGATTATCCGTGCCTCTGCCGGAACGTTCGGACGCTTAACACGGACTGCGCCGAATCCTACCACGCACAACTCCGAACGAGAAGGGAAGAACATTGACAATGATCGCTGAGATGACTTAAGTGTCGGTATCTGCAAACGAGATGTGAATTGCTTCACTCCTAATAATCAAGGAGGCTGTATGGTAACTCGCAGCACTTCGAGTTTCGGTTTGGTCGGCACCGACTGGCAGCAGCGCATCAACTGGGATCGGCTACGGAAGTACCGCCTCGACCGCGCACGCGAAGCGATGAAGCGCAATGGATTGGGCGCGCTGCTCGCAATGTACGATGAAAACGTCCGCTATATCTCCAGCACGGTCACGCCGGGCTGGTGTCGGTTGAAACCCGGATTACGTTACGCCTTGCTTTGCGAAGGCTCGGAGCCGATCCTTTTCGAACAAGGAGACATCGGTATACAGATCAATCGTCATTGCCCGTGGATTCCGCGCGACAACGTGCGCTATGCCTACTCGTGGATCAAAGGAGCAGTAGGCGGCGCTTCCCGACAGCAAGTGAAAAAATTCACCAACGCGATCGTGGAGGAACTGCGCAAGTATCATGTCGAGAAGGCCCCGGTAGGCGTCGACTTCATCGACCTCAACATGATCAACGCCTTCAAAGAGGCCGAAATAAATTACACCGACGGCGCATCGCCCATGGTGGAAGCTCGCGCAATTAAGAACGAAGATGAGCTGGAAGCGATGCGCATCGTCGCCGCCATCTGCGATGGCTGCCACACGGCCATCTCAAATTTCATTAAACCGGGCATGCAGGAGCATCAGATCACCGCCTTCGCCATGAACTTTCTGTACAACATTCCGGGGATCGAGGACGTCGAAGACATTATAGTCTCCTCGGGGCCCAACAGCTGGCCCAACTGGAGACATTTTTCAGATCGCATCATCCAGCCAGGAGATCTGGTGATCATCGACATGGCGGCGGTCACTTGGAACGGCTACAAGAGCTGCATGTATCGCACCTACTGCGTTGGAAAAAAACCGACACAGGAGCAAAAGGATTATTACAACATTGCTTATGAGTGGCTCTATCGCGCCATCGACAAAGTTACGCCGGGAGCAACGACCAAAGAAATCGCCGAGGTTTGGCCATCGGCGATGGAGACTTGGGGCTACAAGGAAGAAGATCAGGCCGCGGCAAACCTGTGGGGCCACGGACTCGGGCTCGCGCAATATGATACTCCGGTCATCTCGCGGATTTACTCCCTCGACTTCCCAGTTGTTATCCAGCCGGGAATGAGCTTCGCGTTAGAGACACAGCACGGAAAGCCGCTTCAGTGGGGCGTTAGGTTGGAAGAAATGATGGTCGTGACGGAAAAAGGTCCCGAGGTCACCACGCAATTTCCGATCGAAGAAATCACCGTCATCGATTGAGCTACACCCGCGGAAAGTAGCCACCACGAAGCACCTGGCGCGGCATAGTCGCAACCGAAAATCGGAATGTCTCGCGCAAAGACGCAAAGGCCGCAAAGGAAACCCGAATTGTCATTTCGACCGAAGGGAGAAATCTTTCATAGATCCCTCGTATTGATTCGGGATGCTGGGCCTCGGCCCGTCACTTGGCGTTCTTGGCGCCTTGGCGCGAGCAAATCTTCAAAAGATTCTTTCTCAAACCTTGTGAGTAAAAAAGTTTTTCGGCCGGCTCTATGCGCGATGCTCTTTGCGCTTTGCCTTCCAGCCGAGGCGCAGCAGCCAAAGAAGATCGCGAGGATCGGGTACCTTTTTGCGAGCACTCCAGCGGCCACAGAGCATAATATCGAGGCCTTCAGGCAAGGGATGCGGGGGCTTGGCCATGTCGAAGGGAAAACTTTCGTCTTGGAACTTCGCTACGGCGAGGCCAGGGCTGAACGGTTTCCAGAGATCGCGCGTGAGCTGGTGGGCCTCAAGTTGGACATGATCGTGGCGGCCACAGATGTGGCGATTGCGGCCGTCAAACGAGAGACTCAGACGATCCCGATCGTCATGGCGACAAGCAGCGATCCGGTCGGGACCGGGTTGGTGGCGAGCCTCGCGCGCCCCGGCGGAAATGTCACAGGGCTCAGCATTATCTCTCCGGATCTCAGTGGAAAGCGGCTGGAGCTGCTGAGGGAAGTCGTCCCCGGGCTCTCTCGCGTGGCGTTTCTCTGGAATCCCGACGTCCGAGGCAACCTGCTTGACTACAAGGAAACGGAGGGTGCGGCCAGTTCGCTGCGTGTGCAGCTTCAATCCGTTGAAGTGGTGCGCGCCGAGGACGTCGATCGCGCCTTCTCAGTAGTAACGAAAGAGCGCGCGCAGGCGTTGATTGTGCCTCCACTGAATCCCGTAGCGTTCGGGAACCGGGACCAGATTGCGAGCTTCGTGCAGAAGAATAAATTGCCGTCCATGTATGCACAAAGAGAGTACGTGGACGCTGGCGGCCTCATGTCCTATGGCCCCAGCATTCCCGACATGCACCGCCGCGCCGCCACATATGTGGACAAGATTCTGAAAGGAACGAAGCCGGCTGATCTGCCGGTGGAGCAGCCGAGAAAGTTCGAGCTGGTGATCAATCTGAACACCGCAAAGCAAATCGGTCTGACGATTCCGCCGAACGTGCTGGCTAGAGCAGATAAAGTAATCCGATGAATCCCCAATCTAAAATCGAAAACCTGTGGTGAGCGTTGCCGAACCATCGAAAATCTAAAATCGGAAGGCGCTCGCGCCAGACGACTCGCGCAATCGACATTCACGCTCACTTCGTTCCCGAAGAATATCTCCGACTCATCGAGGCGGAAGGAGAACCTTACGGCGTGCGACTCCGCTCTGCTCCCACCGGACCGTTGATTGCCGTGGGCCAAGTCGCAATCGGACCCATCACCCCTCACTACCACGATCTAAACCTGCGGCTCAAAGCAATGGATGCACGGGGTGTAACAGTTCATGCGCTTTCACTCATGCCGCCGATGGTCTACTGGGCGGACGGCGATCTCGGTTTGCGATTGGCCAAGCTCGTCAACGACGCAATGGCCGAAGCCAGTCGAACTCACCCCGACCGCTTCGTGACGCTAGCAACTCTTCCGCTTCAAGATCCTGAAGCCGCTGTTGCTGAAGTGGATCGCGCGGTGACTGAGCTCGGCTGCCGCGGCATCTATCTCGGCACTAACGTTCGGGGAAAAGAACTGACTGATCCGTCATTCCTCCCGGTCTTCGAGCGCATACACGCTCTAAGCGCGCCGGTTTTTCTCCATCCCCTGAACGTTATTGGCTCCCAACGGCTTACTAACTATTACCTGCACAACCTTCTGGGAAATCCGTTTGATACGGCAGTCGCTGCCGCCAATCTAATCTTTAGCGGACTGCTTGATCGTTTTCCGAAGCTTCAGATTTGCCTGCCGCACGCGGGAGGCGCGCTTCCCTATCTCGTCGGTCGTCTCAACCATGGTTGGAGGGTGCGACAAGAGTGCAAGGCCTTGAAAAAGCTGCCATCGAGTTATCTCCGACGCTTCACCTACGACACGATCAGCCACGCTCCGGAATCACTTAATTACCTCATTAAACTCGTGGGCGTTGACCGTGTGATGATGGGAAGCGACTACTGCTTTGACATGGGCTACGACCGCCCGGTTAAAGTCATCACCGCTCTTAAACTGAGTCGCACCGACCAAGAAAAAATTCTCGGCGGCAACGCCGCACGCATACTTCGGCTCGGGTAGGCGTCACCTTGCCTCTTCGCGAGCAGCACGTTCCCGAATTGTTCGGAGGGAAAAAAGGCGGTCGGCTAGAAAATCTTTGGAGATTACGGAGATTTTCCTCAACAAGATAGGATTGACGCGTCGATCAGTTCAATCCGGCGGCTGTCCGCGTCTTGCCGCGCGGCGCCGTTTAGTCCGACACGTTTTGTCCCGCATCGCTCCTTCGGCGATTCTCTTGAAGTTGATGCAATTCAGACTTTAGCGATAAAACGCTATACGTTAGATCTCCGCAAAGCACGCGTCTATGGAGGCAACTATGGCTCCAAATCCCATGACTCCCGCGCGGGGGCGGCCTCCGGGTCGGACACGACGCTACGTCCTCGCGGGTGCGCGTCAACGCGAACGTAAAAAGAAGGCAGGGCGGCTTTGATGGCTCGAGGCGACTTCACTCGATGGTTGTACCGTGGGCAGCGACCTAATTGGATTGCGAGGATTCTGAACAGGGCGTCAGCTGCTGTGGGCTCATCGGGCGTCGCCCCGAATTACCTCGTTACATTGGAAGTAACCGGACGAAAGTCAGGGCGGACCTTTTCGCTGCCCTTGGTCGTGGCCGTCGTCGGTGGACAGCGGTACCTGGTGTCAATGCTCGGAGATAACGTGCGGTGGGTTCAAAACGTACGCGCAGCCGGTGGAAAGGCGGTTCTCCGGCACGGTCGCCGGGAGGAGATTTGCCTCGAAGAAGTCCCCGCTGGCCAGCGCGCACCCATCTTGAAGGCTTACTTGCAGACAGCACCGGGAGCGCGACCCCACGTGCCTGTGAACAAGGACGCAGCACTTTCGGAGTTCGAGAAGATTGCGGCAGCCATCCCGGTGTTCCGGGTACTCAGCGCCGGGTAACGGGACCCCGCGCCTCAGCGGCAACGCGTTACGTTTCTAATTGAACTGAATTCTCCGTCGGCTAAATCCTGCGGGGTTCACCTGACGCTCCGTACAGGTCAACCGAGTGCGTCTCTCGATCCGCCGTGCTTTATATAAACCGCTACAGCATTTTGTTGCGGTGCGGCGTTAGTCCAATGCGCTTCATTCGCACTCGGTTTAGACTTGGTCGGGCTTGATTGCTTCCAGTTTTGGAGGCTAAAACGCCATACGTTAGGCCTTCCGTTCGGTGGAGGCTATTATGAACTTGGAAGATCTCGCAAAACGCATTCGAGACGCATGCCTTGAAGCTGCTCTTGGTGCCACTCATGCCCAATCTCGATTGGCAGTAGCAATGCCTCTGTTGTTTCAATCTACGAGAAAATTGTTCTGCCAAAGCTGTCTGTAAAAGCGAACTATCAGTATGATTTTCGTCTCGCGTTTTTGAATACAACATGAGGTGAACATGAGAGACAACCATCGGGAATCAGGACCGAATGCGCCAGGGGGTGAGCGGGCAGGACGGACACCTGTCGCTGCGCTTCGCCATCGCGACTTCTCGATTTACTGGAGTGGGTCAGTCCTCTCCCTAGTGGGGAGCCAGTTCACTTCTGTAGCGATGGCCTGGCAAATTTACGAACTGACCAACTCGCCGCTTGAACTCGGCCTGCTGGGATTGGCTCGCGGTGCTCCGATGTTGGTGTTGCTCCTTTTTGGAGGGCTTTTGGCCGACGCGGTGAACCGCCGTCATCTCATAATGGCAACACAGATTGCCCAAACGTGTGTCTCGGCCAGTCTCGCTCTAATGACGCTTGTGGGATGGGTCTCTTCAACGGTTCTGTATGTTGCCAGCTTGTTTCTCGCCTTATTTAGCTCGCTCGAGCAGCCGGCGCGCACTGCAATTATCCCGAATCTTGTCCCTAAGAGCGACCTGGCCAACGCGCTTGCCTTAAGTGGCACGCAACGCCATGTGGCAACCATTGTCGGTCCCTCACTGGCCGGCCTCCTGCTCGCTCGCAGTGGACCGACCCTTTGCTACGCCGTCGACGCGGTATCGTGGGTCGCAATGCTCGCCGCGCTTGCCATGATGCGGCCCTTGGCCCAGGCTGCCGGTGGGCGCGGCGCTCTCTCGATGCAGGCTCTGCGCGAGGGGGTGGCGTTTGTGTGGACGCATCCGGTCATTTTGTACATGATGGCGTTGGATTTTAGCCAGAACTTCCTCGGAAGCGGTCGAGCTCTGCTCCCGATCTATGCGCGAGACATCCTCGGCGTCGGGCCTCAGGGCCTCGGGCTACTTTACTCCGCGAACTCGGCGGGAGCACTCGCCATGGGAACAGTGATGAGCGTCAGGAGCCAGGTTCGGAGGGCCGGGACATGGGTTCTTGTAAGCGTGAGTGCGTATGGGATCTTCACGATGGTTTTCGGTCTCTCTCACTTCTTCTGGCTATCGTTCCTGATGCTTGCGGCCGCGGGCGCCGCCAACACGGTAAGCTTCGTCCTACGAAACACGATCAATCAGTTTTTAACGCCCGACGAGATTCGAGGCCGAGTGACGAGCGTGAACAGCATGTTTACGAACACGGGTCCACAGCTCGGCCAATTCGAAGCGGGCGCTTTGGCGTCAGTGATCGGCGCTGCCGGCGCGACGGCGGTGGGAGGGCTGCTCGTCACGTCGATTGCCGCTGGACTTGCGGCCGTTCGATCTGTCCGGGGATTCGAGGTTGGCGAGAGCGCGCCCGCAGAAACACGTGAAGTGCCGGCGGGTGCGTGAGCCGGGCTTCTGGCGCCAGTCTACGGCGACCAAACGACCGAGCGCGACGCTTCCTAAGCTATCGATTTGAAGCGTGTCGCCGTGGAAATGAAATAAATAAAACCACTAACTGATTACTTAGGAGTTAACTGTGCCCGTATCTCGCCACCCTTATGTGCGGCGCTGTGCACGTTGACATAGAGATTTCCAGCCAAATAGCTCTTGTACTGAGTGTCCGTAAGCTTCGCTCCCGCCGGAACAGACCAAGTATTATCGGAGCTTTTGGTGAGCGGTATAATAACGGGACCGTTCTTGCCCTGAGCGCCTTCATGAATATGCGCCGCTGTCGGTTCCATCCCAGCAACCGTGATATTGCCGCTGACCGACTTATCCGGTGAAACTGTAATGGTCCCGTTTGCAGATGCTGAGGTGCTTACCGGAGGAACCTCCTGGTCACCGGATAGGTTGACTTTTAAGCCTTCCGCGCTTGCTGCCATTGTTATCGTCCATCCGAACGCAATAAAGAACGGTACAGCCCATGTTATGGATAAAGCCCTAATTGTCTGACGCACAGTGTTCATTTGCTTTCCTCCTTTTTTGGCTTTTTTCTGAGGGTAACGAAGAATTAAGGATTGCTGATTTCATCTAAGCAAAATTTAAGAGTATTGTAGCCAATGTCAACCGCCAGCCTTTTGTTCGACCCCTATGCTTCCTGCATCAGTTCTTGGCGGCTTCCGACTCTTTCTCCGGGCCGAACGTTATTTGCGACGCTATATAACTTTGAAACGCGCTGAGTCATCAAGTGATGGAAGAAAGCCGAAAACCGACGCTAGGATTGAACTGTTTTCTCCTTCAAAGCATTCCTCTGTGAAATCAAATTGAGGCGTTGATCTGTAATCGACGTGAGGTTGAACGTCTACGGCAGAATAAATTCTTCTATCTTTGCTTTGATGAGGGCGGCGGGAATCGGCTTTTCCAAGTAATCGACAATTCCCGCGCGGAGTGCTGCTTCCATCTCTTCCCCGCTATGATAGGCACTGCAAGCAATGATAGGGATATCGGCTGTCACCGAGTGTTTTTTGATCGCACGGGTCACATCGATACCAGTCATATCGGGAAGAGTTAGGTCCAAGAGGATAAGATTAGGTTTAGCGAAAGCCGCTTTTTCGATTGCTTCACTGCCGCTCCCCGCTTCTAATACTTGGTAGCCAGAAAACCGTATGAACGACGCGAAAATCTGTCGCAAGTCGTCATTGTCTTCCACTACGAGATTATTCTTTGTCATGGCGCGCTAGCCGGTGATCGCCTGGTTGCCATTTTTTTTCCAAAACCGGTGGTTACAAGCCATACAACGAAATGGCCAAAGTGAAAGCACGCTAAGAACCTTTTCGAATAAGGTCACACGATGAGATCTTCTTACGTCCCTGCTGTTGCAACTGGGACAGATGCGCCGTTGATCGCTTTTTTCCTCTCTCAGGATTTGTTTTGCCTTACCACTCTTACGCTCCGAGATGTCACTACCCACCAATAAAATTCCCGTCGTTATGAAAACAATGCCCAAAACAATGTAGAAGAAGGACAAGTCGTTTGCTCCTCCCGTGCCGCGCCTGGTTTCAGGCATGGAAAAGCAACGCGTGGGCCAGTGAGTTAAAAGTAAGCCAAAGCTGACTGAGTGGCTACAAAATCCCCATATTGCTCAGATGTGAAATGCCCGATAAAACGACCAGCGCTTATATAGGGCGATTTGCCTCTTTCAACCAGAGGCTTGCGGCCCGTGTCATGGGGTCTGGGACGAGGCGAAATTCAATGCCGGTGGGTCTGGCGGATATCGAGCAGGGCGGCGGGACGGACCGGACTACAGTGGTGGTACTGTCATACATTGGTAAAGATCGAGGGACCTTATCGCAAACGGCAATTTCGATTGGAATAGCGTTGTTCGGTTGGATATTTGCCGTAGTTCATGTAAAAGTTTTCGACCGCGTTTTCAAAATGCGCGGGAGCATAAAGCGCCTACGTGGACTGACTCGCTAATCTTAACTGCCTCATCTCTGAACGTTCACTTTGCGCGGGAAACAGACGATTACAGCCTAAGTAGAGAGTTGACAGTCGCTTGCGCTCGGAGAAACAACACTACATTCGTTTCTCACTATGCTTATTTTATCCCCCGCAATTGGATTGAATCCTCCGTCAAGACAATCCGTCATCGTGACATGTAGTCGACGCGTCGTTGGACTAAACCGCTTGGCGGTGGGGAGAGGCCGGTCCCATCGCATGCGTTTTCGGTAATCTTCCTACCGTTACTTCTAATCAATTTCTTCTTTGACTCTGTCCCGAGTGCGGTGATAGCCTCGGTGAATCAAATTCACTCAAGGAGGTATTATGGGAATCTTACGTGACCGAATGATCGACGAGATGAAGCTTAGAAACTTTTCTCCGGCAACGCAGAAATCTTACCTCTACGATGACTGCAACAGCAAGCAGTACCACCAGAAACAGAATTGATAAGACACCGGTTTTCCTCATTGCGCACACTATTCGTTGTGTATCACGCGGGCGGTGTACAGCTTGCTGTTGGAGTGATAGTCGAGGCGCTAACCCGTCACATTCCTGTAATCATCTATGGCGCGGTGGAAGCAAGAGACTCTAGGAACGAGGCTCTTCGTAATGGGGCCTTAAAAGTATTGAGCGAGCCCGGTCTTTCAGCTGATCTAACGGATGTATTGCGTGAATACCTACCCAAATCACAAGGAACATCGAGAAAACCCGATGCCGTCACAACCGGTTCTGAATGAGCATCGGCGACCCAACCGCTTTCCGATAGCCACGTTCAGCATGTCATGCTGGTTTCATCAGCTCGTTCACCAATGCGGTGACGGTCTGTGGAGGTAGTCGCTGCTTCAGCTTGTCCCACCGTTCTCTAGCGCATTCGAATCACATGCGGACAAGATCACCCGGCCTGCCTCACTCACGTATCGTACCGGGTGTTGTTACGCCGGCTACGGTAAAACTCTAGATAACTCCCGCGCCATTTACGCCCGTTCGTGGCGGATTATATATCGGTCCGTCGCTTGCTCTACCGGATATCCGGAAGCCTTAGAAAAGCACAGAGACGTACAAATGAGCAGCGATTTA
>VBKY01000228.1 GCA_005879255.1 Deltaproteobacteria bacterium | reverse complement strand
TTATCATAGGCCTCCCCCGCCGCGTCGTCGCGGGTGCCGCCGAGATGTAGGTAGTCGCCGATTTCTTTCACGCAATAGAGCAGCGTGTGTCCGCCTGAGGCGAGCAGCGCGATGTAGGGAAATCGGACTTCGCGCTCGAGATGAATCGCCAAAAGATGCGCTTCGAGGTGATTGACGCCGACGTAGGGTATACCTGAGTGAAACGACATGCCCTTGACCAGCGAAAGACCCACGAGTAATGACCCGACCAGGCCCGGCCCGTAGGTCACTGCGATGCCGTCAATTTCCTTGAGCGTCATTCCGGCTTTTTGCAGCGCGTCATCGACGATCGGCAAGATATTCCGTATATGTTGTCGCGACGCTAGTTCCGGTACGACACCGCCATAGGGTCCGTGGACTTGATCCTGCGATGAGACGACATTCGCCAGGATCGTGCGTCCGTCTTTTAACACCGCCGCGGCGGTGTCGTCACAAGAAGTTTCCACCCCGAGGACAACCATTGACCGATTGACTTACTTCGTCGGCGATTGCGCATCCGCGTGCAAGCGCAAGAGCGCGTCAGCAGCGGTGCGATTGCCCGAATTCAAACGCAGGGATTGCATGTAACTGGTCTCCGCCCTTTGCGGCTGTCCGAGCGCGCGATAGTTATCGCCGCGTAGCGCATGAACCTCGGCCAGCCAGAACGGCTCGCCGCTCAGTCGAGACTCGGCGACGTCGAGAAAATTGAGTGACTCCTTATAGCCCCCTAAACGGTTTTGCGCTTTTGCCAAGTAGAAATATCCGTAGGGATTAGTGGAATCAATGGCAATCGTTCTTTCCAAGCGTGTCAGGGCTTTGGCGGCATCGCCGGCATCGAGAAGTTTTCGGCCTTCGTCGGTGAGCCGCAACGAGGCGGCCCGCTGCGGTGTTACGCCAGGGGTGATCTTGGCAAGGAGAGAGCTATCGTCGGGCAACGCCGGTGAAACAGTAGGCTCCGGAGTCGTATGGCTTTCGCCTATGCCTGCTTGCCGCGAAGATTCCTTGGTCTCTTTACCGGCGGGGGGCGGCGTCGGCGACTGCGTCCTGATATCCTGCTCACGAATTTTCCCCTCCTGGGGGACAGGCCTCCGGCTCGTGTCGGGTGGCTCCGGAGGTGGCGGAGCCGGTATCGGAGCTGTGCTCTGCGGGGTTCGTAGAGCAGGCGTTGTGCTGCTACTAGGCGGCAAGGGAGCGCGATAGGGTCGTTGCGGCGCACAGCCGTAAAGAAAAACGAGCCAACCAGCGGTGGCGCCCAGTAGAGAATTCTTTGTGCGCAGCGAAAGCATTGGTTATTAGCGGGACTCTTACAGCGATTCGGCAGAGCGGGTGGATTGCACGGCAGGCGGGCATGGTTCAGCGGGCGGTTCTCCTTCACGACTGAACGGTCCACACTTTCCGGCCGGGGCGCTTTCAGGTTCAACCGCCGGCGCAATGAAATCCGTGACGGGCATACTGGCCGTAGCGCTTTTCATGAAATCGGTCCAGATTGGCAGTGCTGCTTCGGCGCCCGACAAACCAATTTTACGTGGACCGTCGAAGCCAACCCAAACGACCGCGAGCAAATCCGGTGTATAACCGACAAACCACGCGTCTTTGTAATCATTCGTCGTGCCGGTTTTTCCTGCTGCGGGACGGGTGAAGCCAAATCGCCGCGCTGCAGCACCGGTGCCGCGATCGAGAACGCCTTTGAGAAGCTCATTCATCCTGTAGGCCAGCTGTGGATTAATGACCGGCTCGTTCCGCACGTCGCGCTTCTCTAACAATCGAGTATTTTGGTCCATTACATTCCTGACGGCCAGCGGCCGGGCGCGAACACCGCCATTGGCCAGAGTAGAAAAGGCCACGGCCACTTCCAAAGGCGTGACTTCCGCCGAGCCCAACGCCAGCGACGGTACCGCGGGCAAAGAACTCTGGATTCCCAAGCGCTGCGCGATGTCGCGCACGCGCCGGATGCCAACGTCTTGAGCGAGACGGCTGGTCGCCGAATTGAGTGAGTTTTCCAGAGCACGGCGGAACGTCACGGCGCCGAAGTACTCGTTGTTGTAATTGGTCGGTTGCCAATTTTGGCCGTCATAGCTCCAGGTAAACGGGCTGTCATTCAAAACCGAGTCGGGAGTGTATTGCGCTCCGCTCTGCCCGCCGTACATCAGCGCGGCGAGATAGACGAAGGGTTTGAACACCGAACCCGGTTGGCGCTTCGCTTGAAAGACTCGGTTGAATTGTGATTTTTGGTAGTTTCGTCCGCCGACCATCGCTTTGATCTCACCCGTTTGTGGTCGCAAGACGACGATAGCCCCTTCCAAACCGTCATCGGTACTATGGCGACGTAATGACGGATGTGCCGCCTCGAGCTTTTTCAAACCCTCCACCAGAGCGCGTTCGGCGATTCTCTGGAGTTGCAGGTCGAGACCGCTAAAAATCCGCAGTCCTTCTTTGTTGAGCACCGCGCTGGAATAATTTTCGTCCAGCTCGCGCCTGAGATAATCGACATAGAATGGCGCGTCGTTGGTGACTTTCACCAGCGCCCGCTGGGGAAGTTTTTCACGCAGCGCCGCGTCGTATTGCTTGCGCGTGATGATCCGGTCGTCGAGCAACTTGGCCAACACGACGTTGCGCCGCTTAGTCGCAAGCTCGGCGCTCCGGTAGGGAGATAATCGATTCGGCGCGCGGACCAATCCGGCCAAGAGCGCCGTCTCGCCTACCGTCAAGTCGGAAAGTGGTTTGGCAAAATAAAATTGGGCGGCCTCCCACACGCCAAAAATGCCCTGAGAGCCTTTTTGGCCGAGATAAATCTCATTGAGGTAATTTTCGAGAATCGTCTCTTTTGAGTATTTTCGCTCGGCGATCAGCGCCATAAGTGCTTCGGGAATCTTGCGGCTCATGGTCCGCTCATCGGTCAAGAAAAAATTTTTCATCAGTTGTTGCGTCAGCGTGCTGCCGCCCTGCTGAAAGCTCATATTGCGAAGGTTGACCCACATCGCCCGCATGATGCCAATCGGATCGATGCCATGATGGCTGAAGAATCGTTCGTCTTCGACGGCTAAGATGGCTTTAGTGACCAGCGGCGGCACATCGGCCAATTTGACCACCGTCCGCTCCTGCCAGATCCGTTCGTAAAGACCGGTCACGAGCTCGGGCTCGAGCTCGAGATGAAACATCTCTTGGCCGGTCGCCAAGTTTTCTATCCGCGCGACTGTCGTCCCCTGGAGGACGATTCGGACCGGCATGCCCTTGAGCTGTTCGGTCGGATATTCGAAATCGTGGAGATAGATTTCGACGGATCCATCTGACCGCGAGATGCGATATTCGCCCCTCGCCCTGGGTGCTCCCTGGCTCTCAAAATATCCAAGCCGGCGAAGTTTTTCGGCGAGATCGTCGAGGCGGAGACTGATGCCGACGTAGAGGAGATAACTGTCGGAGTAAATTTTCGATGGGAAAATCCACTTCGTTCCCTCAAATCTTTTTGTGACGGTATCCTCCAGCTGTTTTAGATACCACGCCCCGAAAACCAGGCCGCTGGAAGTTATGACGAGCAGCGTAACCAGTGAAATGCTAAAAATTCGCAGTTTGGACTTTAACAAACTGAAGGCCTCAGATTGAGCATTAATTTTCGCGCACAACCGGCGTAAAAGCAACAAAACGAGGCGGGTGCCAAGCCCCGAACCTCGTTTTGGGATGGCCGCGAATAATCGCGCGCATCATCAGCGCTGCGGCTTGAGCGCAAGGAACAGCGTGCTGTCACCACGGCGCACCAAGAAAAGCACGCCGCGTCCTTTACGGACCCCGGCTACGGCCTTTCGATATTCTTCGACATTTCGTATCGGCTTACGATCGACCTCCAGAATGACGTCGCCGCGCCGTATGCCGGCGTCGTCCGCCACGCTGCCGGGCTCCACAGCGGTCACGACAATGCCCTCGGCCCGCTCCAACCCGAGGCTCTCCGCCATCTGCGGTGTGAGCCTCTGGACGGTGAGACCCAATTCGCCCTTCTCCGGCGCGGTCGCCACGACCTCTTCGTCCTTGAGCTCACCCACCGCGACGTTGAGCGTTACTTCTTTCTTATCGCGCAGTACTTTCATCCGGACTTTTTTCTCGACCGCTGTTCGCGCGACAATAATCGGCAAGTCACCCGAGTCTGTGACTTCTTTGCCGTCGAATTCAATGATGACGTCGCCGACTTTTACGCCCGCTTTTTCCGCCGGTCCGTCTTTGGACACGTTGGCGACCAACGCGCCAGCGCTTTTGTCCAGGCCCAAGCTTTCGGCAATCTCCGGCGTCACCTTTTGAATCAACACTCCGAGATAGCCGCGCGTGACCTTGCCCTTACCGCGCAGCTGCGGCAGCAGTTCTTTTACCAAATTGATCGGAATCGCGAATCCAATGCCCATATTGCCCCCGGTGCGACTGAAAATCGCGGTGTTGATACCGACCACTTCGCCGCGCAAGTTGATCAGCGGCCCACCGGAATTGCCGGGATTGATCGAGGCATCGGTTTGAATGAAGTTGTCGTAGGGCCCCTGGCCGATGTGCCGGCCCTTCGCGCTGACGATGCCGGAGGTCACCGTGCTATCGAGCCCAAAGGGATTGCCGATCGCGACAACCCATTCGCCGACCTCGAGCTTGTCCGAGTCGCCGAGACTCGCGGTTGAGAGTTTTGTCTTGACGTTGATCTTGATCACAGCGATGTCGGTTTTCTGATCCCGACCGATCACTTTGGCTTCATATTCTTGCTCATCGGACAGCTTCACAACGATTTTCGAAGCATTCTCAACCACGTGGTTGTTGGTCAAAATCGATCCATCGGCGTCGATGATAAACCCGGAGCCAAGACTACGTTGGCGTTGCGGGCCACGGGGAATCGGACCGCCGAAAAAACGCCGCCAAAAATCGTTGAACGGATCTTCTTCACCGAACGGGCTGCCAAACTCCTGCGAGCCACGCCCTTCACTCACCTGGGTGGTCGAAACATTGACAACGATGGGCCTCATCTTTTTCGCCAGATTCACGAAATCCGGCAAACCGCCTTGGATTCGAGTGTCACTGTTGCCGGCGTCACCCAAGAAATTCACCGCCCGGCTCGGTGATAACCAATCCAAACTGCCGCTGATGCCGAGTCCGACCACGAGCGACACCAAGGCAACCAGGATTACCCCCTTGAAGCTCACGTTACCGCCCCAGATACTCTTCAAGCCCATCGACGTCTCCTATCGCTTCTTCACCGCTTCAACATATTTCATGCGTAGATCAAAGAGAATATCTTCCATCAATCGGTCTTCGCTGGCATTGAGGTTGCCGCGCGTTTTGTCTTTAAGCATGCCGATAATATCGATCATCTGTTTCGCCACCGGCACATCCGTTTCGACTTTTCCGCTGAGCGGATTAGCGATCTCGCCCAAATGCATCAGCGCCTGTGTGCTAAGACTGATCACGAAAGTCGAAAAGTTAATGTCCGCTGCGGGCTCCCGCGGAGCTTCTTCCGCGCCGCCGACGATCGCTTCCGATTGCGGCGCGCTCCGTGTTGGTCGGTCGCTTTCCTCGGGCGCATCTTTGCGCGCTTCCCCCGTATCCGGTGAAAAACGCCTGCGGTCCTGAACGGTGAAACCTTTTCCCTCTTGCTTCCCTTCTTCGTCAGCCATATTGAAACTCCCGCTGGAGAAGAAAAAAGCCCGGAAATCCCGCTGGCAACGATGGCCAGCGCATTCCCAGGCGTCGCTCCAATTTAAGATATCCTTGCTTATGCCAACCAGGCCACAATACGCCAAGTATCGGTTTAATTAAGACCAAGCTTTTGACGCAAAATTAAACAACATTTTCGACTTAAACCTTAATCCCTGCCCCCATCCTTGTCAAGGTAAGTACCTCCGGCAAGGCTGCCATTACGCCAATGACATCTTTTGGGTGGAGCTCGCTCAGGCAGGCGTGATGCGGACAGCTTTTCATCAGCGGGATTTGGCACGGAGAACATTCGATATTTCGACTCACAATTGTCACCCTCCTGCCGCGCGGAGCCCACTGTCGCGCATTCGAAGGACCGAATAAAGCAACTGTTCGAACTCCCGCGATGGCGGCGAGATGCGTTATGCCACTATCATTACCAAGATAAACATCGCAGCGGGCAAGCAGGGCTGCGGCCCGCGATAGTGTCAGATCGCTCGCAACAATGTACCTGTGTCGGAGCCGGTCTGTTCCGCCCCTTTCTTCTTCCACCGGTCCGGTGAGCAGAACCACCGCGCCATTGACGGCTTGGCGCCACCATTCGGCGACAGCAAGAAAGAATTCCTCCGGCCAATTCTTTTCGCGTGCGCCGCTTCCTGGCGCTATCACCAAAACCGGTCGGTGGTGAAGCTCGCGCGCCGACCAGAAATGAGCGCACCAAGCAATTCCCTCGGGGCGCAATTCAACTTGTGGTTGACTCGAAACGGCGCTGTGGCGGCGCAGACAGCCGAGATAATAGTCCATGTGATGGGTTTCGCTGTCATTCGGTTGAAACGGAAATATCTGCGCCCTGCCGCCAGAGAGCGACCTAAGACGCTGTACGAAATCGCTCTGCCGGCTGCCCAACCACGAATAGACCGCCGCATACGCGCCAAAAAAATTTCGCAACGGTTGGTCTTCTGCAGTATTGGCGGTAAATAGCCGGCTGACCTCATGAGATTCGAGCGAGTGAACGGTCACTTCGCTTGCGACGATGTCCGCGAATTCGCTGCGCGCGAACAGATCGACTTCGCTATCTCGCGCCAACGTTTGGAGTGCCGGTAAAAGGCAAATGAAATCGCCGAGCGCGCCAGGAAAGAGCACGCAACTTCTCGAACGAACCGCGTTTGACGAGTGACGATCGAGTTGTTTCATTGACATTGACAGTTCGAAAATATAGCATTTGGCCATCATCAATTCGAACTTCACGTCTATCACGAAAGACAGGTAGCATTGTGGCAAACTTGAACGGCACCCGATCCGTTCTGGATCTCATTGGCTCCACTCCCGTGGTTAAGCTTAGAGCTCTCCCCGGAATAAACGACGCGGAAGTTTGGGCTAAAATGGAGTCCTTTAACCCGGGCGGTTCGGTCAAAGACCGCATTTGCCTCAATATGATTGAAACCGCCGAGCGTCAGGGAAAACTCAAATCGGGTGCGACCATCGTCGAACCCACAAGTGGCAATACTGGCATTGGTCTGGCGTTGATCGCGGCGGTCAAAGGCTATCGGCTAATCCTGACCATGCCCGATACCATGAGCGAAGAGCGGCGAAGTCTGTTGGGCGCCTACGGGGCGCGGCTCATTCTAACGCCCGATACGAAAGGCATGGGCGGTGCGATTCACAAAGCTGAAGAACTGATCCAGGAAAATAGCGACTACTTCATGCCGCAACAGTTCAATAATCCGGCGAACCCGGAAATGCACCGCAAGACCACTGCTGTCGAGCTGCTTAAGCAATTCAAACGCATCGATGCATTCGTCGCCGGAGTGGGCACCGGCGGCACCATTACCGGAGTTGGAGAAATACTCAAAGAGAAAATGAAAGGGGTGCGCATCTGCGCCGTCGAACCCGCAGCATCCCCGGTGATCTCCGGTGGCGAGCCGGGCTATCATAAGATCCAAGGAATCGGCGCGGGTTTCATTCCGGCAGTGCTCAATCGCCAAGTCCTCGACGAAGTGATCGCCGTCAGCGACGAAGAAGCGACGGCGCATACCCGGCGATTAGCTGCAGAGGAAGGGCTGTTAGTAGGTATCTCTTCCGGCGCCGCCTGCTGCGCCGCACTTAAAGTAGCCAAGAGTCTGGGCAAGGGCCATGTCGTCGTCGCAATTTTTGCCGACAAAGGCGAACATTATTTGAGCACCGATCTTTTCAGCGACAAACGATGGACACAAAATTCGAACGGCTAACCAGTCTCCTTTCCGAGCACGACGGCTTGCTGGTCGCCTTTTCCGCGGGCGTTGATTCGACGTTTCTATTAAAGGCGGCGCACATGGCTTTGGGCGACCGGACTATCGCTCTGACCGCGACTTCTCCCACTGTGCCGCCTGGCGAGCTCGACGCTGCCAAGCAATTCGCCAAGAGTTTACACTGCCGTCATGTTGTTCTTGATTCACACGAGATGTCTAATCCGTCATTCGCCCAGAATCCGGTTAACCGCTGCTTCTTCTGCAAAGACGAGCTGTATCGGATCTGCCGCACGAAAGCCGATGAACTCGGCATTCAAACCATTGTCGACGGCACCAACTTGGACGATTTAAAGGATCATCGTCCGGGGCTAAAAGCAGCGGATCAGTGGGGCGTGCGGCATCCGTTAGTAGAAACCGAGATGACCAAAGACGACATTCGACGCTACAGCCGTGAACTCGCTCTGCCCACGTGGGACAAACCGTCGAGCCCGTGCCTGTCCTCACGCTTTCCGTACGGCACCGAAATCAACCTCGAACGCTTAAAGAAAGTAGCGGATAGCGAAGTCTTCATGAAAGAACTCTGCTTTCGCGAGTTCCGCGTGCGCTACCACGGCGATCTTGCGAGAATCGAAGTACCACAGAATGAGATCGAGCGGCTTTTTGAAAAGGCAACCAGCGACGCGATCGTGAAAAAATTCAAGGAGATTGGCTTCAATTACGTCAGTGTCGATCTGCAGGGCTTTCGCAGCGGCAGCTTGAACGAAGCCTTGCGAAAGAAAGCTGGTTAAGGCACGCGTCCTTCCCGGATCAAAGTTTCGGCAAGCCACACATCTTCCGGCACCGTAATTTTAAAATTTGTTCGCTCGGCGTCGATGATATATACCGGCTTTCCGAGCCGCTCGATCAGCATGGCATCGTCTGTGACTTCGATCCCTTTCCGTTCTGCCTGCTCGTGCGCCTCAACGATCAGCGCTCGTTGAAATACCTGCGGCGTCTGGACCTCCCAGAGCGAGTTTCGTTCGGGAGTCGACAGGATATGACGATCTTGCGACACAACCTTGATAGTATCGCTTACCGGTAGACCCACGACGACCGCTCCTTTGTCGGCGGCGAATTCGACGCAGCGATCAATTAGACCGCCGGATACGAACGGACGGGCCCCATCGTGGATAACGACAATATCAGTATCGGAGCCTATCTTTTCCAAGCCGCGCTTAGCCGACTGCTGGCGCGTCGCGCCGCCGACTTGGAGCTGCCATGAGCAGCCTCGTAATGCGTCATCGGAGCTAAGCAGGGTTTCGCACCGTGCGATCTCATGAGCCGCAATAACCAGAACGACATTTTCGACCGTGCGCGCCGAGAACACCCGGTCTAAGGTGCGGAGCACCAATGGGCGACCGGCTAGAGGCAGAAAAATTTTCGACGTGTTCCCGCCGATTCGGCGGCCTTCGCCGGCGGCGAGGACAACAGCGGTAACGAGCATGGCTAGGAAAAAACAAAAAAGCCGAGAGCTAAGCCCCCGGCTTTTAAAAAACGTACTCCCATCGAGCGCAAGTTAATGGGTAAAAATATGGCGCAGTTCCTCCATGATTTTTTCTTCCGAGTGAGACCGCGCGATCGACAGCTCTTTGACCAAAAGATTGCGCGCAGTATCCAACATCTTTCTTTCGCCGAAGGAAAGTTCCTTGTCTCCTTTTAAGACAAACAGGTCACGCAAAACTTTGGCGATCTCCAGGATAGAACCCGTCTTGATTTTTTCAGTATATTCCCGGTAACGCCGATTCCAGGTTTGTTGGTCGGTCTCGACCTTCTTTTGGCGCAGCACCTTGTAGACCTTAGTCACCATGGCGCGGTCGATAATCTTGCGCAAACCAACCGACTCCACGTTGTCGATCGGAATCATGATCTTCATGTCGGTTTCAAGTATGCGGAGCATGTAAAACTTTTTCTCCGTGCCCGAGATGACATGGCTGCGGATCGCCTCGATCTCGCCCACGCCATGGGCAGGGTAAACAACTTTTTCTCCTACCTTAAACATACTGGCCTCCTCGTGAACCAAAACTTTCGACGTTCAGTGCGAATCTTAGACAGTACTGACTACTGGAATTGCGGGGCTGGTGGTTGCGGCGGAAGGATTGAAGAAAGCTTAATCGACTAGGCGGCAGACGATGGATTTGCAGTTGTCGAGGATACGTCTCTAACATGCCGCTCTCTTTCAGGCCGATTGAACGACCTTCAAAAAAAATTTAGCGGCCGTAAACTGCAGACCGCCAAAAAATTAACTTACACTTAATTTATACACTAGAGACGGAGAGCCCGTCAAGAGCAGCGGCGAGTGAGCAAAAGAATAAAATTTTCAATAATTTAAGTATGAAATATCAAAACGATACAGGAAGACAAAATAGGACAAATTTTCCACCTTTAAAATTACGTTTCAGCGCGTAGTTCCAGGGTCATTGCCAAGGCATCTTCGCCATCGTCGGAATAATAACCCCAGCGAACTCCCGTTGTGAGGAATCCGACAGACTCGTAAAGCTTCTGCGCCGCCAGATTAGACTTGCGAACCTCAAGCATTACTCGAACTGCAGATTGATTCCTCGCCTCGCCTAGAACTTTACTGAGAAGCAGGCGTGCTATACCGCGTCGTCGATAATCAACGTGAACGGCAATATTGTGAATATCGATTGCTCCCGGGAGCAGCCAGAAAAGAATGTAACCGACAATGTGTCCGTCGATTTCAGCGAGAATTGAGCGCGCGCACGCGACTTGAAGCTCCTGAAGAAAAAACCCGGAACTCCAAGGAAATCGGAATGAGGTCCGCTCAATCACCATCACTTCATCCAAGTCCGCGGTGCTGATCGGTCGAAACCTGATATTTTCGTCCGACGCAAAAAAACCAGAGACGCGGTCCTGGTCCTGTGGCTTGTTTGGTGATTCCGATTTTATCTTTGTTTCACTATTGAGGGCCATTCGCCTTGACAACTAACACTTCGAGCATTTTATTTTCAAACTTATGGGCGATTCCGGAGATTCTCTGCTGGAATGGAATCACGGTGGTAAATTCCGGTGGGAAGGCGCCTACACTCGATGAAATTTTCCGTACTTTCTCGTCCGTGCACTTGCCCTTAACGATAAGCTGCCCATCCTGCAACACCAAGTCGTAATCGTAATCCGGCATTTCGCCGGGCAATTGATCACCGCCGGCTATGCCAATATCCGGCATCCGGCGGGGGAACTCCATGTGCACGAGAAATGCGCCGCCACGGTCTTCCACGGTGTAAACGTTGCCATAGCGCCGTTCCCGTTCGCGCTTATCGTCGAAGCCTTTCGAATAAAAGCCTTCCACCGGAATAGGAATATCTCGTATCAAGTCGGTGTATTTGGCCAGCAACAGTTCTGCCACCAATCCGAGGGGCGCCCCGTAAAGCGACGGTGGAAAGGTCATTTGATCCGCTGGCTTAACACTAAAAATGCCATCCTTTAGTCGAAAGATCCCTTCGGCAGCCGCGAGCAGCAAGCCGATTAAGATATAATTGTTGATCTGTTGGCTGAAAATAACCTGCGGCCCACCATTGATCAGCACAGCAAGTACGATGGCAGCGAGCGGATAGAGCACGGCATTAAGTCCGATGTTAGCCGCCGTGCTCCCGGCCGCTGTAAAGAGCGGAGTTTGCATCGCTGCTTCGAGACGTTTCTTAATACCATGCGGAAAGGAACCTATGATTGGTTGCAACACAATTACCGCCAGTCGGGCCGGCCCGCTCAGTGTCTTTCCGCCGCCGGTGTATTGCTTTGTTGCTTCCTCGAAGCTAACAGGTAATTCCTTCGGAAAGTTTTTCTTCGGCCTCGGTTCTTTCTTAGCTGGTACTGGTTTCGCTGCAATCGGCTGTGGAGCCGCTTTAGCTACGGGCGCCGGTGCGACCGGTTTGGGCGCCAGCGCGGGCTGCCCGGCCGGTTTCTCCTGCGGGACACTCGCCTGAGTGGCTGGCGCCGGCGTTGCGGCGGGCGTTTCCGCTACTGAGGCCGCCATAGCAGCGACTGCTGTTGCAGACTCTGCGCCGTTGGCCTTTCGGAAGCGGGATTGGAAACTCTCTCCAAAATTGGTTTCAGGGTGCAATGCTCGTGCACGTTCGATTAGAACTTCTTCGGTTTCAACGTTATTTGGATCAGTCACGCAAACATCGACCGGGCAAACTGCCGCGCAAGCTTCGTAATCGTGAAATCCGACGCACTCCGTGCACAGAAGTGGGTCGATGACATAAACGGGATCACCCTGGCTAATTGCGTTATTCGGGCATTCCGGCTCGCATGCCCCGCAATTAATACACTCGCTGGTAATCATCGTCGCCATGACAACAACTCCTAAACCCTTTTTTAATTACGTGTTTCCCTCTAGGTTGTCAATGTTTTACTAGTTCTGGTAGTGGTTCATTTTCAATCCACCATGACTCTTAAAATCGAGAAAGATTCCTCGCTTTGCTCGAAATGACAACTACATACGCCATGTGTCATCTCGAACAAAAGTGAGAGATCTTTCCCAAACTGAACCACTACCCCAGTTCTTGAAAGTCGCGGAAAGTTCATGTTACCTATCCTGCTGACGGCGGCGTACCCAAGTGGTTAAGGGAGAGGTCTGCAAAACCTCGATGCAGCGGTTCGAATCCGCTCGCCGCCTCCAACTTCTGCTTGATATCGTTAGAAATTCCGAGTCCTCTTCCTCTTCTCACCAAAAAAATGTTCCGGTTTTGTTCCAAGTTCGAAGGCAAAACCGCGTTGATCGCTTCTTTCAATTCCGGTGACACGGTTGCGCTTTGCGTTTCACTCTCCGCCGCTTTGTAGCGATCTTCGAGCTTCGCCACGGCTTGCGCTTTGTGCTCTTGGGCAAGGTGAGTGTAGCGGTTCGTCATGTTGATTGTCTTGTGGCCGAGTAATTCCTTCACTGTGACCAAATCCACGCCCGCCATAACCAGATGAGAGGCGAAGGTATGTCTCAGGTCATGGAAACGGAAATCGTCGATTTTGGCCGCGCTACAGGCTTTTTTAAAGGCATCGTAGACGGTAACCTTGCCGATCGGATCTCCCCACGGCCACATAAGGAGAAGTTCTCCGTAGCGGTTCTCTTGCAACCAGTTCAAAGCCTCTCGCGCCTGCTGATTGATGGCGATGGTCTTTCGTCGTAGCGTTTTGCTCTGAATAATTGTAATCGATTCGCGCTCTAAATCGACGTTCTCCCATTTCAACTTTAACA
>VBKY01000032.1:52637-53860 GCA_005879255.1 Deltaproteobacteria bacterium | reverse complement strand
ACTAGAAGCAAATTAGGGCTCGACTACGACGACTTGGCGAAGCTGAATCCGAAATTGATTCACTGCTCGATCTCAGGCTACGGTCAAAGTGGCCCTTACCGCGACAAGCCCGGCTTCGACACCATCGGCCAGGCACTGAGCGGCATGATGAGCCTGGTCACCGACCTGGATGATCCGAAAGTCGCCGGCGTTTCTTTCGTCGACCACGCGGCAGGGATTTTCGCTGCGCACGGCGTTATGGCAGCCTTGCTCGCCCGTGGAAAGACCGGCCGGGGTCAGTTCATCGATGTGTCCTTATTGCAAGTGAGCATTGCGTTCATCGAGTCTCACGTGGTCGATTATTTAAACGGCGGCGAAGCCGTGTCGCGAGAAAATTTTCCGAAGGGCAGAATTTACAGTCTGCTCGATTGTGATAAGAAACCATTCATGGTTCATCTCTCCGGGCATAACGAAGCGTGGGAAGGGCTACTGATGGCGGCAGAGATCGATAACTTGATCGGCGACCCTCGCTTCGCGACGCGTAAACAGCGAACCGATCGTCACGAAGAGATCGTAAGGATTTTGCGGCAACAGTTTCAGAAGAGGCCCCGCTCATACTGGTTGCCGCGCTTGGACGCCAGCAGCATTCCTAACGCGCCGATCAACACGATCCATGAAGTGTTCGACGATCCGCAGATCAAGCATATAGGAATTCCCCAAAAAATTGCTCACCCTAAAATGGGCACGAGCAATCTAGTCGGCAGCCCGATCAATCTGTCCGACACGCCGGCCAAATTTTTCCGCGCTGCGCCGCTGTTGAGCGAGCATACCGAAGAAGTATTGGCGAAGTTGGGTTATGACAACGACGCGATCAAAGAATTGCGTTTAGCAGGAGTGATATAAAATCGTTTCGTGTTTAACGTTTCGAGTTCCCTTCCCCGCTTCAAAACCCGGAACTCGCAACCCGAAGCCGCGATAGCGGTTTGAAAGGAGTTTAGTATGGATTTTAACGTATCCGCAGATCCCCCTCATGTTGTCGAATTTAGAAACGAGATCGCTGCGTGGCTGGCCGAACAGTTTAAAGGTCATCAACACTTGCGCTGGTCAGCTTCCTGGTCGACGCGCGAGGACGAGGAGGAATACAAGTTCCGCCGTGGTCTTGCTGGAAAGCTGGGAGCGAAGGGTTGGCTCTTTCCGATGTTCCCGAAGAAATATGGCGGTGCGGAGCTAACCGTCGATCATCA
>VBKY01000032.1:45237-52629 GCA_005879255.1 Deltaproteobacteria bacterium | reverse complement strand
ACGGCCTCAATCTCTCGCATGTCTTTTACCCGTTGGCACGGATTGTCGCACCGGTGTTGATCCGCTGGGGCACAGAAGAGCAGAAAGCTGAATTTCTCCCGCCGATCACGCGCGCCGAGACTTGCGTTTGGCAGGTGCTTACCGAACCGCATGGCGGCAGCGATATCGCAAATTGCCAGACCAAAGCGATCCGTGACGGCAACGATTACATCGTCAACGGTCAGAAAGTCATGGTCGGACACCATTTGCCGCCGGATTATCTCTGGACGCTGGTTTGCACCGATCCGAAAGGCAAGCGTCACGAAAATCTGGCTTGGTTGCACATCCCGGCGAATCTCCCCGGGATCACGATCCAGCACATGTATCTCATGATGGGCATCAAGAACGCAGTGTTCTTCGACAACGTGCGCGTGCCGGCGAAGTATTTGATCGGCGGTGAAAACAACGGCTGGAAAGTCGCCAGCACACACATGGAGCTCGAGCATGGCGGCGACGGCCGAATCGCGGCTGATCCTCTCATCGAGCGCGTTGTCGAGTATTGTCGTAACACCCATGTCGACGGCAAGCCGATCCTGGAAGATCCGCGCGTGCGCGATCTCGTCGCCGACATGATGATCGAATTAAATACGCTCCGGCGCTTTAACCAACTCATCTACTGGCGCCGTTTCGCCAAAAAGCCGCATCCCTATGGCGGGCCGCAGCAGCGCTACTTCCAGCGCATGATGCGCCTGCGCAATGGCGAGCGCCTGCAGGCGATCATGGGCGCCGACGCGCTGGTGCAGGATCTCTCTGTGCATGAAGTCATCGACTTTGAATACGCCGTGCGCACCGGACCGGGGCAATTGCACGGCGGCGGCACCTTGGATACGGACCGTTTGATCTTCGCCCGTCGCCTCGGCCTAGGCTCCCTTACTTACGGGTGGAGCTGATGGAAACAAACAACACCTTTTCGTTCCAAAGGTTCCAATGGTTCCAGTTGTTCCAATAGGAGAAAAAGCAGATGGATCTAAGTTTAACTGAAACCCAAGAGATGTTTAAAAAGGTCGCGGCGGATTTCGTTAAAGCCGAAGTGCCGGCGCACCAGATGACCCAGTGGTACAAAAACAAGCAAACCTACCAGCCGCAGCTTGTGAAAAAAGCCGCCGAGCTTGGCTGGCTCGGCATGATGCTGCCGGAGCAATTCGGCGGCGCCGAAGTCAGCGCCACGGACTGCGCCGTCGTGTTTGAAGAATTGGGCCGCGGCCCCGTGCCCGGACCTCTGTTTAGCTCTGGAATACTCGCGGCGCAGATGATTCTCGAAGCCTGCACCGACGAGCAGCGCAAAGTTTTGCTGCCGCCGCTTTGTAAAGGCCAGTCGGTCATTATTCCAGCAATCACCGACAAGGCCGCGTACTGGGGAGCCGAGGCAGTGGAATCACGCCTGAGCAAACTTGCCGGCGGCTATCTGATGAACGGCGTTAAGCCCTTTGTCTTCGACGCTCAGGCGGCCACGAGTTTTCTTTGCGCCGCGCGCACTGAGGAAGGTAAAGTCGTTTTCTTGGTCGTCGACGCCAAGAGCCCCGGAATCACAATTACGCCGCACATCGGCTTCTTAGTTTCCGTCGCCGAAGTGCGCTTGGATAAGGTTGCGGTATCGCCAGAAAATTTGCTCGGCTCCAGCGGCGCGAACTGGTCGACGTTGGAAACCGCGCTGGACAAATCGTTGCCGATCCTTTGCGCCTACCAAGTCGGCGCGTCCCAGGAAGTCTTCGACTTTACCTGCGAGTACACACGAACTCGGGTCGTGTTCGGTCAACCCATCGGCCGCTTCCAGCGGGTGCAAGATCATTGCGTTGAAATCTCGATTCATCTCGATGCCGCGCGCTGGGCGACTTACGAAACGTTATGGCGCATCGACAGCGGCATGCCGGCGCGCGCCGCTGTTCATGAAGCAAAGGCGGTGGCCAGCGACGGCTATTTTCAAGCGACCAACTACGCGCACATGGTCTGGGCCGGTCCGGGCACGGACTACGGCCACCCGATGATGGCGCACAGCGTGCTCGCGCACACGCTCTATCAATATTTGGGCACGCCCGGACATCACAAGCGCTTGATGATGGATGCGCTTTATCCGCGTGCGTAGGGATTGGGTCGAGGATGGAGGATCGAGGATAGAAGATCGCGGCTTTCGATCTCCGCCATCCTCAATCCTCCATCTTCGATCCTCAACGAGGCCTCGGAGGACTTGAATGCGATTATTTCTATATATTCTCGCCCCAGTCGTTCTCTGCTGCTTCTCCATCATCACGCATCTTCACGCGCAAACCCCATCTCAATCCGTCCTCATCGAGGCGGCTAAGAAAGAAGCCAAGCTCGCCTGGTACACTTCGATGGCCATCGACACATCGAAGCCTTTGCTGGACGCCTTCATCAAGGAATATCCCTTCATCAAAGCCGAGCTCGTGCGCGCCGGCGAAGAACAGCTGATGAACCGGGTTCTCAGCGAGACCCGAGCAGGCAAGTGGCTATTCGATGCCATCTCTACCAGCGCCATGTCGGTACTGGTGGACAGACACATGATCGCGCCTTACTTGACCCTGGAGCGGGAGGCTTTCCTGAGCGAATTCAAAGATCCGCAAGGCTATTGGACCGGCATTTTCGTCAACAATCTGGTGCTCTGTTACAACACCAAGATGATCAGTGTCAAGGATGCGCCGAAAAATTATCCGGATCTGCTCGACCCGAAGTGGAAGGACAAGATGTTGATGGACTCCACCGATTACGACTGGTTCGGCACGCTCGCGACGGTATGGGGCAGAGAGAAAACCGTGCAGTACATGAAACGCTTGGCGCTTCAAAACCCATTATGGCGGCGGGGCCACGGACTTACGGCGCAACTCCTTGGCGCCGGCGAAGTGCCACTGGCTTGGGCCTACAATTTTCGGATTGAGCGAATGAAAAAAGAAGGCGCGCCGGTGGATTGGATTGAAACCTTCGATCCCATCGTGGTCACAATGAGCGGCATGGGCCTGAGCGCCAAGGCGTCCAGCCCGAACTCAGCCAAACTACTCATCGACTTCGCCACTTCCAAAAAAGGCCAGCAGATGGTCCGCGAGATGCGCCGCATTCCCGCGCGCAGCGACATCGAACCGCTGGCGCCGAAGATGGATCAGAGCAAACTGAAACTGAAAGCCGTTCCCAAAGAAGTTTACCTTAATCTCGACGACTACGCCCGTGAGTTTCGTAAGATATTCGGGCTTTGATCTCCGCGCCGAAAGGAATATGAGATGAGGCAATACGAGAAGCGATCGGTATTTCTCGCGATAGGCTTGCTGACGATTGCCGGTTTCCGAGCTCCGGGGTTCGCCGCCGAGAAAGCCCCCTTCTACCAAGGCAAGACTCTCAACATCGTCATCAATTTCGCCGCCGGCGGCCCCACCGATATCGAGTCGCGAATCTTCGCCAAACATCTTTCCCGACATATTGCCGGGCAACCGACCATCACGGTGCAAAATATGGGTGGCGGCGGCGGCCTCATCGCAGTCAATTATATCGGTGAGGTGGCGAAGCCGGACGGCTTCACGGCGGCGTATTTTACCGGCGCGCTTTTTCAGCAGCAGATTAAAGACCAGGCGCTCCGTGTCGATCTCGGCAAGTTTGGTTTCATTACGGGAGTTCACGGCGTCACGGTCTCGTACATTCGCTCTGAGGTGCCGCCCGGAATTAAAAAGCCTTCGGATTTCGTCAAGGCGCAAAAGTTTCGCGCCGCGGGTCTTGGAGTGAGTAGCTCGAAAGACGTGCGTTTCCGACTCTCGTTTGATCTCTTGGGGCTCAAGTACGACTATGTTACCGGATATAACAACAGTTCCGACGCGCGCCTCGCCGTCCAGCGCAACGAAGCGCAATATCACGACGAAACGCTTCCGAGTTACCGCACTCAAGTGGAACCGCAAATGGTCAAGACTGGAATGGTTACGCCGCTCTACTACACGGACCTCGTCGCTCCAAGTGGCGAGATCTTAGTGAGCCGAGACGTGCCCGAGCTTCAACCCTTTACCCATTACTACAGAGAGGTTTTTGGTAAGATGCCGTCGGGCATCAAGTATGAAGCGCTCAAAGCCGCGAATATGTCGAGCACGAACATGACGCGAATGGTATTGATGCCGCCGAAGGCGCCGCCAGAAACCATCGCCACGCTGAGAAAGGCATTCGACTCCTTGTCACGAGATCAGGATTTCCTGCAGGACGCGATCGCCACCATGCGTTTTCAGCCGCGTTTCGAAGTGGGCGAAGCCGGCGAGCGGCTGTTCCAACGAGCTTCACAGACTTCGCCCGAAGTAGTTAATTTTCTCCGTAAGTACATCGAGGAGGCGAACAGGTAATGCGGCAAAGCCGTTCGCTCTGAAACCCGGCATCATAACGACCTAGAGCCATAGCGATAATGAAAGCGCAACTTTCGAGTCTCGTTCTGATCGCAGCGTTGGTGGCCGGCACGGTTGGCGGCGTCCACGGCGCCGGCATTGTAGGAGAAGTAAAGTTTACTGATACGCCACCTAAATTGGCGGTGGTCAAGGTGACCAAAGATCAGGACTATTGCGGGGAGACGTTACCCAATGACAGCTATTTGATCGACTCGAACGGCGGATTAAAAAACGCAGTCGTATTCATTGAAGCGGCGACGGTCACGCCCGCCGATCCACAGAAACTGAATGTCATTGAGAACAGTGGCTGTCGCTATGTTCCACGCATCCACGCGATGCAAAAAGGCGAAAGATTGCGCATCAGGAACAACGATCCCAAATTGCATATTCCTCACTCGTACTTGCAACAAAAAACTGTTTTCATGCTTTCCCTGCCCTTTAAAAACACCATACTCGAAGCGACACATAAAATCCGCGACGCAGGGATTTTAAAACTTGTGTGCGACACTCACGCCTGGATGCTTGGTTATGTTCACGTTTTCGATCACCCCTTTTTCGCGGTAACGGACGACAAAGGAGCTTTTTCGATTTCCAACGTCCCGCCCGGCGCTTACACTCTTAAAGCCTGGCACGAAGAGGCGGGAGTGAGAATTCAAGAAATTACGGTTTTGGAAGGTGGCGACGTACGAATCGATTTCCAGTTCAGCAACAAATAACCGAAAATATCCGCATCCAAGCATTAAAAACCAACCTGACCCGTAAATTCCCCTGCTTGACTGTCTGTTTCAAGTCGACATCCGGGATAAAAAAACAGCGTAGGCGCGTGATGAGCGCGCCTGCGCTGTCGAGATCATTTGACGTCTTGCGTGCGCGACTCTACTAAGAACAGTTACCTTGTCCGTCGCACGAGATCGGCACATCACTGAGGGGGACAACAGCTCTGCTTTTGGACTGACCTTTTAGCTGCTGGATGAAGCGTTCGAGCTTGGTGCCTCCGTTAACCTTGCCACCCGTGGTCGATACCTGATTGAAGTGTTCGGGAATCACGCTGCGCGGTTTAATCAATTGGCCGACGGCAAAGGCAGCTTCGTCCGGGCCCATTGTGAAAATATCGCCGCCATGTACAACGGCGAGATTGACACCGTAGAATTTCGCCTGAGTCGCCCAATCGCCGATGAGTCCCGAGTCGCCGGTCCAGAGAACGGAAAGGCCATTGGTGAATCGAATAATGTAGCCGGTTTCACTTCCTGCGTATCCCGTTAGACCCTCAGGCACTCCTGGGTCAGTGCCATCGGGCAGCGGGTCAACGTGTATCCGCGCAACCCCGCCGGCATGAAAAGCCGGGATCGTGGTGATTTTGACTCCTTGGCTGGCGCCCGTCATCACTGCCGTACGAGTGCCGCCGCGAATGACACCCACACAAGGAGAAGTACGGGGCACTGTAAAAGTATTATCGAGGCCCGCTGCGGGACAGTTGGCCGGCGCAACGGTCTTGGCCAGGGCTACCATGTTATTGAGCTTTTTCGTGAAAAAGTCCGGCAGCTCACCACCGACGAGCACGGCAGAATTGTGCACCGCCGCAATTTCGGGCGCGTTGCCTTCGGTGGGAAACGCGAAGGGTGACGTCGAAGTGCCGGCGCAATTGTTGTGAAAGACATCGCCGATATGGTCAACGTGCGGGTGATCGATCAGCAAGACGTGCACGCTGCCAGTCGCGCCGAGTCTAAGATCTGCGGAACCTTTCACCGTCCGTCCGGGAGCGATGAGCACTCGCACGCCGGTTGGATCTTCGAAGAGCAGCGCCCGGTCGCCGGCGCAGAATTCACCCGCGGTCGCGCCCAATGGCGTGATCGTTACGCTCTGCGCCTGTGCTGCGGACATCATTATGATCATGAACAACGGAAGTAATGATAGTGCCAACCATTTTTGTCTATTCATCACGTTAGCCTCCTCTATCAGCGAAATTGGCAACGACCTTCTTAAATCAGTTGCCAGCGCGAAAATTCCCGCGGTGAAGATGCTCTCCTATGTCAGATTGGTTAGCTAATCTTCGTCCTCGTCGTCATCGTCACCCTTCTTCCCCAGGAGTCTGATCTGCCCGCGGATCTCACCGCCTGTCGACAGATTCGTATGAACGTTCGCGTAGGCCTTACCGGCGCGAATCGCAGTGATGACTTTGCTAAATTCACCGGCGCTGACCTGCTGGCCAACATTAGCTCCGCCGATGGCCACCACATTTGCGGCCGTAATCGTACCAGAAAAAGTGCCTGATCCGTTGGTGCACTGCGGAACGGTTGGGATCCCCGGGGGAGCCGGAGCCGCCACCGACTGACAGAACCAGATGACAATGCCGCCATTTACGCTACGCTGGCCGATATGTATGTGGGCTTGTTGTGTCGTAGCTCCTTGCAGCCCGCTGTACGTGAGAGTGTAAATCGACTGATCGCCGGGATTAATCACGCCGTGGAACTCACCGGTAGCTACCGTTGACACTACAGGCACCTCCTGAAATCCGATTAGCTCGGCATGCAAGACCGAGCCGGGGCTTTTGTCTTTATCCTTCCCTTTATCCTTCGCGACGGCAACTGACAAGAACAACGTAAGCACTACAAGCGCTGCTCGAAATAAGACCTTCATGAGACACCTCCCTAGGGTTCGAGGTTAATATGCATCCTGCACTGCTTTCTTTCTCCGCCGCAGAGCGATATCAACTTCGCCGAGATCCCGTCAAGCCCTATTCGGGTCGCTCGCCAACTACCCCAAATGGTGAAGGGAGATTTTGCCTACTCGGGAGCAGGTTAGGAAGAAATCGCCGTACGAGAGAGTGAATTCTCTCGCTGTCAAAATTGACTTAGCGCTCGCGAAATGGATTCAGCACGTGGTCGGAAAAGGTCTTTGGGGAGAAGGACTTTTTGAAGATTTGCCAGGCGCCTAGGGAAGCCAATTCTTTTTTTTTCTTCCGGGTCGCTTGAACGAACGCCGCAGGAGCCTC
>VBKY01000032.1:10620-45121 GCA_005879255.1 Deltaproteobacteria bacterium | reverse complement strand
AACTCGCGATATTTCTCTTGATGATGCTTTTGCCCTCACAGCTCTGGTCCCAACCTCGTAAGCCCACCGCAGTCGCCGAAATCGCGACCTACAACGGACTCGATCGAGAGCAGGTGCTCTACACGGGTGCCAAAGGCGAGGGAAAAATCGTTTGGTATACGTCGCTCGCAGGAGATTCCTACAAAGCGATCGCCCGCGCGTTTGAAGCAAAATATCCAGGAGTGCCTTACCGCGCTGGCGACAGCGAACTGGTGCCGCGGATGACCGAAGAAGCCAAAGCGCGCCGTCCGATCTTTGACGCGCTGGAGACCACCGAGGACTCTTTGATGACCTCCAAGGTGAGCCAGTTGTTGCGTCCCTATTTTTCTCCGTCTCTGGACAAGTATCCGGACGACGCCCAAGAAAAGGCCGACAAGCATCTCACGTTCTGGACCACCATAAGGGAATCCTACCTCGGCTTCGGTTACAACAAGACGCAAATTTCGCCGAATGCGGTTCCCAAAGGTTTTGACGGGCTGTTGCACTCCGAATTGAAAACCAAAATCGGTATCACGCTCAATGAAACTTCCGCCAAAATGATCGGCGCCATGATCAAGATCAAAGGCGATGGATTCGTGAAAAAACTCAAATCCCAGGAAATCAAAGCGTACACGGTCAGCAGCGCGGCCTTGGCCGATTTAATTGCGTCCGGCGAGATCGGCACTTCGTTTCATATCTTTCGCAATCACGCGCTGGTCTCCGCTGCAAAAGGTTCTTCGCTAGGATGGATACCGATGGAGCTGGTGCCGACCAATAGCGGCGGGGTCGCCCTCCCTGCCCAACCGCCGCATCCCCATGCGGCGCTCTTGCTGATCGACTTCCTGCTGCACGACGGCGCGAAGATTCTCGATAAGTTCCAGTATGGCCATCCGACCACGGATTATGGCTTTAAGCGCTGGTATCAGGACCGCGGCCGGCCTCTGGCGGATTTGGAAGCAGATAGCGCCAGATGGGAAAAGCTGGCGAAAGAAATCACCCAGCGATAAGAGACTAGAGGAGCCCTCCGACAATGAACTCCGTAGTACTAGTCCTAATTGTCTTATCAGTCCTATTTCCCAAGCCGCTTTTCGCCCAGGCGCGCAAACCGATGACGATTGCCGAGCTGGTAACTTACAACGGCAAAGATCGCGAGCAGGTTCTTTACGCCGGCGCGAAAAACGAGGGAAAAGTAACTTGGTACACCTCGCTGGCCGGCGATTCATACAAGGGAATGGTGAAAGCCTTTGAAAGCAAATATTCCGGCGTAAAAGTGGACGCCTATCGGGTCTCCGGCTCGGACATGACGACTCGAATGTATGAAGAATCGAAGGCCAAGAAATATATTGCCGACGCAGTGGAGACCACCGAGGGTAATCTCATGTTCATGCGCGACGCTTTTCTGTTGCGCCCGTACCATTCACCCCATTTTGCTTCCTACCCTGAAGACGCCAAAGAGAAGGGCGAGCGCGGTTTGTATTTCTGGGGCATTGCCCGCGAGTCTTACATCGGCTTTGCTTACAACACGAAGCTTCTTTCCAAGAACGCCGTGCCGAAGAACTACGAGGGCCTGCTGCATGCGGAGCTTAAGGGCCGCATGGGAGTATCAGTCAGCGATCCTGCCTACAAAGTGATCGGCGCGATCATCAAAACCAGAGGCCTAGAGCTGGTCAAAAAGCTCAAGGCGCGAGAGATTGCGCTACACACGATTATCCCGCCGGCGCTTCTCGATCTGATCGCCTCGGGTGAAGTTCTCGCATCGCCCGCGATTTTTCGTAACCATACCTTGAACGCCATCGCCAAAGGCGCTCCGGTGGATTGGGTTCCCATGGACATCGTACCGACAAACGTCGGCGGCGCCGCCATCGCCGTCCAACCGCCTCATCCCCACGCCGCTTTGCTGTTGGCGGACTATCTTCTCGGGCCGGAAGGCCAAGCGGTTCTGGAAAAATTCGAATATGGCAGCGCAGCGAAAAACTTGGGCTTCAAACGCTGGCGTCCGGATCACGGCGTAGCCACCGAAAAATACGAAAAGGATATCGAACGCTGGGAGAAGCTTTTAAAAGAAATCAGCCGCAAAGGTGGATAATGGCGGTCGTGCCGGAGACCGGAGAAATTACCCGCTGAATTTCACTTAAGGGCGTTGGCGTTCACCATCGCCAGCGCCTTTTCGTAATAAGAAACGTCATAGTAACGGTCGGGGGCGGGTGCTTTGCCGCCCCAGCTTCCCTCCACCTCGGCGCGGAATTTGAGCACGTTACTAAAGCGCGCAACGTCGATCGCCGCATCCTTGGCGAGGCCGTTCGGGCCTGTGTCCATTTCATAAATTCCGCCGGCCAGATCGCGCGACAGCTTTCCTTGCTGGGCAACGATATCGATCACCTTGTTCTTGTTCGCCGGATCCATGATCCAGCGTTGCGCTTCGATGTGGGCCGCGAGGTAACGAACGAGCAGATTGCTATTCTCCTTCGCCCACTGGCGGCGCGTGAAGACACCGTAGCGCAGCACCGGCCCAAAGATACTCGACGTCGCAGCGAGACTCACCAGGCCTGCTTGCCGCGCTCGAACCGCCGTCTGACCGGAGGCCATGGTCGCCGCATATTCCTTGTGCTTCAGCATCGCGGCAACGCGCGCCGTCGTGCCGCCGGCCTCCTTCATCTGGTAATCGCTTCCCGGATTGAGACCGGCGGTGGAGAGAATTTTTTTCAGCGCGAGCGCGTTCTGTGTATTCGGCGCATCGACTAGGACGGTCTTGCCGCGTAGATCCGCGAGTGATTTGATTTCCGACTGGGCCATGAGTTCGGTCGGCGTGTAGTCCGTGGCGGCAACAAGAATCACGTCCACGCCGGCGTTTTCCACCATCGCAATGGCGTTATCGACGCCGTAATCGGCGAGGTCCAATTCGCCGGAAGCGAGCCATCGGCGCACCTCTTCCGAGCCTCCAGCGGCCGACCGGGGCAGCTCAATTCGCAGACCGTATTTGGCGAACATCCCGTTGGATTGAGCAATGGATGTCGTAAAGCTTCCTCCGCCAACCATGAGAGTCGTGAGATTTGACTCTTGCGCGAGCGGAGACCCATGAACGAAAACGACAATTCCCGCCGCCACGGCGGCAATCGCGCTCACCAAGGGCGGCAACGACTTACACTTCACGGGATTTCGTTGCCTTTTGTCTATCTTTGTTCGTAGAGCTTCTTGATAAATCCGCTCTTGTCCAACTCAGCGACAAAACTTGTATCGACGAACTCCTCGGGCTTGTGATTGCGGATCTCGGGTTTCCTGTACGCGACAATCTCGTAAACGGCGTCCAGTCCTTTGGTGATCGGATAGGGCGCCGAAATGAAATCTTGCCTAAAAACCGCGTAAGCCCCTTCGAGATATTCAGGATCGTTGGTCCTTAGGTATTTCGCCAAGACCGTCTGGCTGAATTCTTTATTGTGTTTCAAAAACGCGATCCCTTCCACAAAAGAGCGCACGAAGCGCATTACCGTGTCGCGGTCTTCCCGGATCGTCTTGCGCCGCGTCACGACGGATGCCGTCGGATAAACCAGTTCTTTTTTCGCATCGAGCAAGACTCGGAATCCCTTGCGCTCTGCTTGTACGTCAGCGGGATACGTTAGGTCCGCTCCATCCACCGCCCCGGAGTACAACGCCTGAAGCCGCTCGGCCGTGTTGCCCACGGCTAAGAAATTGATTTCCCGGTTAGCGTCAATACCGTATCTGCGTAGAACATAGCCGAATATCAAGTCACCCGCAGAGCCCAAGCTCGATATCCCTACTTTTTTACCCCTTAGATCTTCCGGTTTGCGAATTTCCGGTTTTACCATGAGCTTACTACCCTGCGCCGCAATGCCGTGCGCCACATTTGCCAGATCGGCGCCATTCAGATTCGCCAGCATCACTGCGGGGGAGGCTACGGACGAAGCAAACAGACTGCCAGCCACCATTGCTTGCGAAGTCTGGCCCGAGCCGCGCAGCAAGACCGACTCGACATCCAATCCATTCTTCTCGAAGATCTTCGCCTCTTTGGCGATCCACGGAATCCACAAATTGGGCGACAAAGTCGAGACGCCCCAATAGATCTTCTTCAGGGGCTTGTCCTGCGCAGTGGTATTCGCCGCTGACGCGATTACAAAAATTAAGGATGCGAGAATCCAGATGCGCAGAAACTCTGTTTTCACGGGTATTTCCTCATGAATCTCGCCCGTCTTCATATTGCTTGTTGCGGATACCTAACGCCTATTTCGCAGCGCGCAGAGAAATCCGCGATTAAATTCCAAACAGCGCGCGGGCATTGTCGCAGAAAATCTTTTGCCGCACATCGGCGGAAATGCTTTCCATCGAATCGGCGATGACCTGCTGGGAGTACGGCCAGGTGCTCGCGGGGTGGGGATAGTCGGAACCGAACATCACTTTGTCGACATCGAGGACGCTGCCGACCATTTTCACCCCCAACGGATCGTCGACGAAGCTGATCCAAATTTGGCGGTGAAAGTATTCGCTTGGTAACAACTCAGGAAGTGTTATGGGACCGTCGCCCGTGAGGCGGCGGCCGTCTCTTGTACGCTGATACCAAATATCGAGGCCCTGGATCATGCTGGGTATCCAGGCCAGGCCGGCTTCGGCCATCACGATCTTAAGACGCGGATAGCGATCGAAAACGCCCCTAACGATAAGGCCGGTGATCGGTTCGAGAAGTTGAACGCCCGGCGGGTCTTTGGCGAAACGGGACGCCACCGCGATCACATGATTCGCCGCGCCGCGATCTTCGTCGTCGAGCCGCGTCTTTTTCACCAAGACCGCGAGGTGAAAACCGATCGGTATGCCGACTTCCTCAGCCAAGGCCCAGAAGGGCGCCCATGCGTCGTCATATACGGGCGGGCTCGCGCGCGAGGCCAGAATATTTACATGACGCAGCCCGCCCCGTTTCGCGAGACGCTCCAGCTCGCCGCGCGCCGCATCAGGATCCTCCATCGAGAGTTGCGCGACGCCGATCAGGCGCTCGGGCTTGGCAGCGCAAAAGTCGCTCAACCAATCATTATAAGCCTCATAGCAGTGCCGCCTCAGCTCAGGGTCGGCAATCGCCATCGGGTCGGTCGGACCGTACATGATCGAAGCGTCCGCGCCGTCGCGGTCCATGTCGGTCAGACGAAGATCTGCGGTGGTCGGACGCAGCTCCCCTTCGCGCATCACGCCGCCGCGCTCGATCGCCCACATGGCGCCGCTGCCCTGTGCGGCTGTGTAATAACCATGCGGGCTAAAGGTCTGACCTTCCCACGTCCAGCACGCGCCGTTTTCCGTTTCCACCACCCGCGGTCCGCGTTCTCGCAATCCGGCCGGCAGGCGCTCGGTCCACAGGTCTTTCGGCAGCCAACGCAGATCGATGTGGTCATCGGCAGAGATGAATCGGTATGCCATTTTATTTGCCATAAACGTTCTCGATATATCCGCTCTGTTCAATTTCTTTTAACACCGAGCTGTCGATGAAATCCTTAGGGTCGGCATCCTTCGCTTTCGGGATGTCCTTGGCAAGCACATCCAAAGTGTCTTTGATTGCTCGTGGTGACGGATACGGCACTTTCAAGAAATAAGGTCTCAGGTAACTGTAGCTTTGTTTCAGCACGTCACGATCCGCGATCCTGGTATGCTTGGTCAATACGCGCAGGGCAAACTCCTCGTCCTTCGTCAGAATCTTCGCACCCTCGATCATCGCCATAAGGAACTGTTTCACCTCTAGCCGGTTAGATACAATCGAAGCCCTTTTCACGCCCAGACCGGACGAGACATAGTCGACGCCCAGGCGTGTCATATCGAATAGCATTTTGAACCCCGCCTTTTGCGCCACGAACGAGGAAGGCGGCGACAGCGTGCCGGCGTGAACGACTTTCGCTTTCAACGCTGCCACGGTTTCCGGCACTCCGCCGACGCCGCGGATGGCGACATCTTTGTCGGGGACAAGTCCTGCTTCTCGGAGTGCCAACCGGGTGGCGAAGTCGGTCGAGCCGCCGATGCCGGAGACCCCGACAACTTTTCCTTTCAGGTCTTGCAGAGAATTGATTTCCGGAGCGCTGTGCATAGTGAACAGAAGCTTATCGCTGAAGTTGGCGATCAACACCGCGTCGGCTCCCGCCAGAACCGCGGCGGGAACGGTCCGGCTGGAAACGCCCTGAGCGAATTGGACGGAGTCGCCGATCAGCGCCTGGATAGTCCGCGCGCCGGTGACGATATAGCGCACTTCCATGCGATATTTCCTGAATGCGCCGGCATCGATGGCGACGAACAGGGGCGCCTGCAGGAGCGAGACAGCCGGCACTGCGACGTTGATGACCTTCAGCGGTACCTCCGCTGAAAATGTCGGAGTCAGCAGCGACAGCAAAAACCCCGTGAGAAAGATTAGGGTCGTCCACCGTTTCATCGTCGCTCCCGGGCTCATTCGTTTAAGCCCCGATTACTCCAAGCGGGAGAAAATGTCCAGCTGGATTCGCTATCCTTCTAGTCTGGCACTGATTGCGACAAAATCGTTGTCGCGATCGCCGGCGCGAGCGGGAGGCGAAACGCACAAGGTCTCAAACGACATGGATTTTTCCTCTTTGCAACCTCGCCGGAGCATTCTGCCATTGGCGGCATGCCTGTGTTAAGAACTGGATCTGGGAACCGTTCCCACCGGCGCAAAATTTCTCACCAGAAGGCGAACAAGTAATCATGCAAAGAAATATTTTGGCGTTCGCGATATCCATCGCTTTTACACTCATCGTCCTCGGCTCGCGATCCTGGGCTCAGAGCAGCCCCACGTTCGTTCAGCTGGGTCGCGCCAAGGGCGCGCTCTACAAACCCGAGTCCGGCCCGGAGCCCCACATTGGGATTATCGTTATGCATCGCGAAGCAAACTATATGAATCATGTCGCCTGCGGCGAATTTGCCAAGAGAGGTTTCATGGTTCTCTGCATGAACTCGCGGTTTGAAAACAGCGAGTCCTCAGTCAGATGGGAATTGATTCCACTGGATGTGAGCGAGGGAGTAAATCACCTCAAGAAACAGCTTGGAGCCGGCGGTAAGATCATTCTTTACGGGCACAGCGGCGGCGGCGTGACCATGAGCTTTTATCAAGCGGTCGCGGAAAAAGGACCCGCCGTTTGCCAGGGACCGAATAAGCTCGTCCAATGCGGTAACGAATTAAAAGGGCTTACGCCGGCGAATGGCATCATCCTTTCCGACGGCCACCCGGGAAATCCGATTCTGCGACTGCGAAGCGTAAATCCGGCGACCTCAGACATACGGGGCGGCCGAGGTGATCCAAAATTGGATCCCTTTTCAGCTAACAACGGGTTTAATCCTAATGGTTCTTCGCGCTACTCCGAATCGTTCAAGAAAGATTATTTTGCCGCGCAATCGGCCCGAATGAATCGCTTGATCGACATTGCCTTAGGGCAACTGCGGCGCATCGAAACCGGCAAAGAGATTTATAGTGATGACGGCCCATTTAACATCCCAGGATTCGACAACGCGCGTCTTTTGTCGCTCGATTCGAGCATCAGGCACACGACCCTTCAGCCCGAAAAATTGCTCAAGAACGACGGCACCGTCGTCAAGCAAGTCGTCGAAAGCATTGCGCCTTCGCGACCGGAGCTCGCCAAGCTCAATCGCACATTTAGCGAGGGCGCCAGGGGCGGCCTTACGGTCAGATCATTTCTCAGCAGCAACGCGATTCGGTCGACCAATTCCATGGATGAGAAACAGATCGATCTTTGCTCCAGCAACAACTCGACGCCGTGCATGGTGCAAAGCGTCAGCGTCCCGCTGCTTGCGGTCGCGCATCAGGCGTCGTTTCAGAATTTGCTCCAGGAGGTGGAGATCAATTATCTCAATTCAAAAAGCGCCGACAAAGATTTCATCGTCGTCGAAGGCTCGATGACCAGCATTGGCGCGTGCACCAACTGCGCGACAGGCGCGGCAGAGTATGCCAATGCCAGAAAGAACTTTTTCGACTACACGGCAAAATGGATCAACGACAGGTTCTGAGTTCGCCAGTGTAATCGAAGCGGTGAGAAGAGGGGTTCATCACTTCGGTGCCTCTTCGCGTAACCTCGCGTAATGACGCAATTGTCACTCCTTGTCAGTCAAAAGGCGAGACCGTCACAAGTAACGGCGCCCGGGACTAACTGGAGACGCTGGGGCGGAGTTCCCCAAAATCGGATCCGCAGGTGCAAATCAATTATCGGAATTAAAGAAGCACCGACAGATTGCTATCGTTTCGAAGTTCAATCACACGATCGGCCCCCTGCCCCAATTACGCGAAACCACGGGTGAATATGCCGATGCCGAATGACTTTCTCGAATGCGCGGCAAAGTGGCACTCTTGCGCGCCAGAATGCATGGGCGATAGAGATATATTACTCATACCGACTGAGAGCTTCCCCCCTGCAAGCGCTGCCGGATGAACCGAATGCCTCGTTTTTTTCACTGGCCTACTCATTGCATCTAGTATGGCCAAAGCGACCTAACGGAGTGCTACAATGGAAATGGCTAAGCCTCAAGAGCAGATGCCTATCGCCCCTAACACGGCGCCTAGATCAACTGTCTGTAGAAACACAAAATCCATCACGTTGGAGTCTGTCGAACAAAGACAATCTGACCCGCTTCTCGAAGAACTTGCTGAACTGGCCGAGTTTATCAAATCCCAAGGTGGCGTATTAATTCCGTAGTTTGGGCCCTGCCGCAACGAAGTGGCAGATACTGCAATAGTCCCGCCCGTGACACAAAATAGTCCCTGCGGTGAGACACATCATGGCTTGAGCATATTGGTGAGCTCGGCTCTAAATTCGAGACCCTTTCCCTCGTGAAACGACGCGATCAGATCGCTGGCGCTCTGCAGTTTCAGACGGTTTTCCTTGACGTACTTAGCCATGCGCGTTCCCTCAACCAGGTGCGATGAACGCTTCTCGTATTTGTCAACAATTCGTTGCGCCTCTGGGGACGCCATGAAAGCAACAAACAGCTTGGCTAAGTTAGGATGCGCGGAGTTCTTGGGCACACCGAGCTGGAAATATGAAGTCAGCACCGGGTCGGACGCGGTCACACCAACCAATGGGGCTCCCTTCGCCTGCCACTCCCACATACCCTCCACCGCCGAACCGCTATTGGCCATGACGAGGAACTCTCCACTGCTCACTCGCTCTTCAATCTCACCATAACGCACTTGACCGGCGCTTAAAGGTAATAGCTTGTGTAGATAGTCGAGTACTTTTTTTTCACCCCATAAAAGCGACAACTCGACCAACCACGAGCTGTAGGGCGGGATGGCCATTTTTCCTTCCCAGCTTCGACTCAGCCTTGGATCGACAAGGTCTTCATAGGTCTTCGGCGCTTTGTCCCTGGGCAATAGATTGGAGTTGTACAAAATTCCTTGCAGCGAAGTATAAACGAGGACCGTGTCGCCTGGGAGAATCTCCATTTCCTTTGTCACCCAAGGAAATATCCTCGAATAGTTGACGCGCTCCAATAGTCTGCCGTTATGGAGCTCCGCATGAGTCGCCGGCGGACCCAGGTGGATGTCGGTCGATGATTTTCTACCTGCTTTGGCTTCCGTGATGATCCGGGCGGCCATCGCCGGCATGCTTGGTCCCGCGGTGAGGTTGAGCCGCGCATTCAAGCTGAATTTTTTGTTGAAGGCAGCCTGGAGCTCCGCGAAGGCTTGCCGGCCACCAAAAGTGGTCGGCCCCGCAACGAATGACATTTCCGATTCTATTTTTGCTCCGGCGATAAGTTCACTCAACGTCTGAGCGTCAACCGGCGCGTGACTCACCAAAAGCGCGGCAACCGCTGCCGCCGACCAGCACGACTTGAGCACGGATTGGCGCGCTATTTGTCGCTCCTTCGTTTTGTTTGTATTTGATGCCAGCACTTTTATTATCGTCTGCTGCCGATTGCCTTTTTTGCAGCAATGGCGGACCAATAGAGGTGCCTCGATAAAGGACTCCCGAAATAAAATAGGGCAGTGCGAACACGGGCGTCAAGGGAGAGCTAGCTAATATTGTGTCTTAGAAATTCGGTGCCTGGTTCGTTGCATCGTTCTGGCCGAGTCAGCATGAGGCCGAGGCGACCCGGAATCCAGAAATTTCAAAGAGCTCTGCTGCTTTCTCCGGCGTGACGGACACCGTAAACTAAGTTGCCGATCCATGTTACTTAGTTTTCCGCGATTGAATTCGTGCGTAGGCAGATCCTACGCACAGTATCCGCCTTTTTCCTCACTAATCGCCGTCCGAAGCAGTCAAAGGTCTCGTTTTTTCGATGTGGCCCGGTCATTGCGTATCGCTTAGGTAAACCAGTCGATGGAGTGCGGCAATGGAAATGGCTAAATTTCTAAATTTCGCGCTTGTTGCGGCTCATGCCGAGCCTGGATTGTCGGAGCCGACAAACACGAAACCCGTCTCAGAATCAGAAGAGCAAATCGAACTTGATTTGCTTCTCGAAGAGCTGGCTGAGTTGATCGAATCTGAAGATGGAATCTTAATTCCGTAATTGGACGTTCATGTATCACGCCCCGCTTTCTCCAAGCCGCGCATTCAATCCAAATCCGAAGCTCTGATAGCGAATCCAATCACATTTCACGTTATCGTTTTTTATAGAGTCCTGCCGGGAAATCCGCCTCAGATAAAAGCGCACTCTCGCGTCCGTAATCGCCCTAGAACGGCTGGAACAGCTCAATCGGGTTGCCGGATGGATCCTCGATAAGGATTTGCTTGCCGCCGTTGCCGGTCACGATGGCGTTGCGGAACCGTCCGTGTGCATTCCTTAATTTCTCTACCGTGGCTTCCAGGTCGTCAACCTCAATCTGGATGCGGTTCCAGCCGCCCGAAGCAGGAACCTGACCATCCGGCATGGCTTGTCCGGCCCCGCCGGCGCCGGGTCGGTTGAGCAACAATTGCAAATCGCCTCGCGACAAGCTTGCGAAGCCCGGCGCCGGATGCATCTCGAGCTTGAAACCGAGTATCTCGGTGTAGAAAGGAATTGCTCTATCGACGTCGTTAACAATGTAGCGAACATTGACCTTGCTCATGATTTATCCTCCAGAAAAAAATTTGAAAAACACCCATCTCGAAACTCCTGCTTCGCTAATTAGAGTCGCCCAGGCGCTTTGTTGGACGGCCCAAAGCCGAGCCCCTGGAAGGGCAGTGGACTTCCAGTCTCGAGCAAGCTCTTGAGGCTCGACATGATTGCCGGCCAACCATGCCGTGTGGTCTCGAAGGTTGGCTTCTCTGATCCGAAATCATCGTGTATCAAAGTGAGTTTCACGATGGAACCCATCGGCTGAAGTTCGAACGTCACCCGTGAGGGTTGGTCGCGGCGGTGCTCCTCGCTGATCTCCATATGGAATGTGTAGGAAAGTAGACGGGGACGCTCTGACTGCAATACCTCACCCTGCCAATCGATGCCGCCATCCTCCCGAACGTGTCGAACGGGCGAGCCCACCTTCCAATCGGATTGGATCCGCCTTCCACCCCAATATCGTCGCGTGAATTCGCCATCGGTTAACGCTTCCCACAGCTTTTCAGCCGTGGTGGCGATGTAAGTCACATAGACTATTTCTGTTTGGGCCACGTGATTGCCAATCCTGCTATTGATGCCGCTATTGATGCCCGGACCTTTCGTGCTTACCGACCCAGTACTGCTTGGATCAAAGCGTTGTAAAGTTTTTCCGGCGTCGTCGAAATGTCGATAACGTACGCGAATTTTGGTTTATCCGTATGCTTGTCTCCGTTGCTCATTTATCTTTACCTCCTTCGAGCCGTTGTTTGAGTTCACTCAATGCACGCAGGCGATGGTGCTCGTATTTGATGATCCAACGATCGTAGATCTCCTGGAGCGGCACTGGATTGAGATAATGCAGCTTCTCGCGTCCGCGCCAGACCGTCGCCACGAGGTTGGCTGCCTCCAGCAGCGCCAGATGCTTGGTCACCGCCTGCCGGCTCATGTCCAGATGTTCGCAGAGCTCGCTCAAGGTCCGGCCGTTATTCGCATGCAGCTGATCGAGCAGTTTCCGGCGGCTCGAATCGGCGAGCGCCTTGAACACTTTATCCACTGGCTGAGAGTATATGCAACCAAATGGTTGCATGTCAACCACCCGAAAGATCATCTAGCTTTGATCGGCTTTTTTGGTCAAGCTAGCTACTTTCCGGTGCAAAAATACTTTTTCAAACTTTGGCGATCGTTGTAAACTTCCGAGACCATCGGGAAGCACCGAGCGCTGCTCTATTTTTGGGATCAGTCGGTATTCCGTTTTCGTGTTCAGGCCCCGTGGCCTTCGATTGTGGTCTCCTCTAGCCCTTCTTGGGCAAAAGTTTGCCCATGTGAATCAAATTATCCGCAATCACGCCCCACCCGACCCATCTTTCCATCCCATCCATCCCTCTGTAACGACACCTCCGCAACCCATGCCTTCTCTTGAGAACACTGATCCTCCCTTCGCATCCCACTCGCCAACGCTGTGCCCGCCGAAACCAACGTTGCTTTTGCTCCTTCCATCGGGCCTGATCCCGACCCTTCTTATTGGGAACCGCCACCCTCTTAACCCCTAGCTCCTTCGCCTGACGCACGTTCTCTAAACTGAAAAATCCGGCATCGCTGGCTACCAACTGCGGCACCCAGCCAAAAATCTCCCGGTGCTTCTCAATGGCTGGAATCAAAAGCTCTTGGTCCGCCGGCCGGTCTGCAAAAACTTTATAGTCCGTGATGATCTGATGCTCCGCCTCCTGGATCTGCACCAGCTTGCCAAACTCCGTAGGCTTCGACAGCTTTCCTTTGCGGATCGCCTCGGTGTGCACTTCAAAGACGCTATAGAGTTTGTCCGCGTAATGACGATTTCCCTCAAGCACGCGGGCTTTAGTTTGCTTCAGCACTCGCGCCGCCAACCCAAGCATCTCCTCGAGATAGATCGCCAATCCCTGTATCAGCAGCTGTCCCCCAAGCGTCGAAGCTTGCTTACCTCCCGCAGCCACCTCTTCGGAAAAAAGCTTTGCCTGCCCCATCACTTTCTTGGTTGTCGCCACCAACTTCCGATACGCCTCGGTTCGCCTCGCCACAGCCCCCTCGCTCTTCCTCATTGCCGAGCGCCCAATCTCGATCAGTCGATGCTTCACACTGCGGGTTCGATCCCGCAACCGGGTCCCGACATCGCCCACCTCCCGCTCGATCTGCTTCATCGTGCGCGTCAATACCCGCACCACATCCCCTAATAATCCACTGTCGGTCGGATAATGAATGTCGGTCTCCGTCACCGTGGTATCCACCCGAAGCTTGCGCCCCCGCACCACCCCTCGCTTGTGCCCCAAATCCACCACCCGGTCATGAATCGCTCGCGTCACCTTGGGCCCTAAAGCTTTCCCCCAACGCACCATCGTCTTGGAATCCGGCACCTTCTCGCCGCGAATCCGAGTAAACTCCCGATACACCACATTGGCCCGCACTTCTCGCTCCAGCGTCTGATAACTCCAGTTCCTCAGATGCTTGAGCGCCATCAACCGCAAGACCACTTCCGCTGGCGTACCCAGCCGCCCCCGCGTGCGACTGTTGGGATGGCGCTTCTCCAAAGCCTCCCTGACAATCTTCACTAAATCCTCATCCTCCAAAAACTTATCCACCTTTAAGAGCCAGCCCTCCCACAAAAGCTCGTTGTAATCGGGCATGACATTAACGGCTAACGGTTCATAAATGGTACGCTGCTGATAGCGAACCGCGATCATCTCGCTTTCCTCTTTCTCACAGAAGCCCCGGCTGCCCGTTTCGCCTTTAGAGCTGTGGTATACCGTAGCCCCGCTTCGCGCATCAGCTTCTCGAGCTTTCGGCCGTTGTTCACAGCCTGTTGGACCAGCGAAACCAATTCCTGTGGCACGTAAACAGAGAAACGTTGGTTTGCCTTGCGGCCATAAAACGCATAGCTGGCGTGGCCCTCTCCGCGCTCGCACGCCGAGCAGTTCTCTCGAATACACGGACCGGTGCGCAACGATAGGGAGCCAGCCGCTAGCGGCCAAAGCTCGCTCACCTGGCGCAAAAACCAACGTCGAACGTCTTCGGGAGATTCGCTGCGTCTCATTGTGCTTATGTGCTATATCACACATGTGCATACCTTGTGTCAACAAAATTTTTTTCGACGCTCCGGGCGGAAACCAGCCGATCTGCCATTGCCGACGACCTCAAGGCACCGTAAAATCACACTGTTAGCTGCTTAATTTTGCACCGGAAAGTAGCTAGTGTGGTGACCCAGAAAATCGCGATATAACTCCAATGTCATTCCGGGCAAGCTGGTCGCGATTCCGCCAGAGGCGGATCAGCCTCAGGCTGAAGCTAGCGCGACCCGGAATCCAGGAATTTCAAAGACTCTGGATACCGGCTTCCGCCGGTATGACGGCAAAGAACGTAACCGAATAATTTACCGAATTTCTGGGTCAGGACACTAGGCTAACAGGTTGCTGAAAAAAGCCTCTTGCAGCTTGCTAATCAACAATCCCGGCGGCGTGGAGTTGAATCAAGTTTGTGCCGGGTAAACCTAGAGCCATCTCGTGACACGCCGGGCGTTTGTTCTTGTCAGGGAAAGTTTCCAGAAGATTTTGCATGACGGTGCTGTGAGCGCGATAATCGCGCAACAGAATAGTCAGGTGGGCCACCGAATCCAGCGACCCGCCCGCCTGCGCCATCAACGCGCGGAGATTCTCGAACGCCAACTCCGCTTGGCGCTCGAGAGTCTCGGCTTGCTTGCCGGTTTTGGCATCGACGCCGCCGATGCCGGAAGAATAAAACCTCGTACCGAGGGTGGCGCCCATCGGGATCGGGTCGTGATGTCCGACGCCTGAGATTTCAAAATTTCTTCGCTTCGCCCCCAGTACAGCGGTGAACTGGAGTTGGACCAGTGTTTCCCGTCCCTTCAACTCGTCGTACATGATGGTTTTCCGCGCCGGCCGGTCGCCATCGCGGGGAAACATTTTTAACCATGCGTCGATCATTGCGGGTTGGTCGGATTTATCGCGCAGAAATACCCACACCAGACCGATATCGTCTGTCGTGCCGCCGGCCTGCTCAACCAGCGCGCGCATGTTTTGAAACGCCTGATCCATCTGCTGCTGGATGCCCGCCACTTGCTTGTTGGTCTTTGGATCCTGGCCGCCGATCACCGAGGAAAACACCAAATTCCCGGCCTTCGCGCCCATGGGCAGTGGATCGCGGTGCGCCAACCCTGGTATCTCCAGCGGCTGGCGCCCGGCTTCGGCTATCGCCAACGCTTGGAGCTGAACATGCACCCCGTCGGGAAGCGGGTAAGTCGTAGTTTTTCTCGCCGGCCGGTTGTGTTCGTCCGGAAAGATTTGCAGCCAAGGTTTGTTGATGAGTTGGCGACCGCTGGCATCGCCGATGAACACGGTCACATGGGCGATGTTATCGGTGGTAAGACCAGCTTCCGTGACCAGTGCGCTCATGTTGCGGAAAGCGAGATCGAACTGTTTTTCGGCGCCGTCACCCAACCTACCGGTAGCCGGATCGTGTCCGGTAATGGATGAGGAAAAAAAAGCGTTCCCCATGCGCACTCCCATTGGGATTGCAGGCTCGGAGGTCATTCGTGGTAAGAAGATCGTTTGGCTACTCATGTTATGCTCCTTCGCGGCAGACCCGCCGCTCATAGTCCCATCGCTTCCAGGCCGATCTTTGCCATCTCGACGTCGCGGAGACGCGGACTGCCACCTGAGGCGATCGCGCCGACCACTTGATCACCCGATCGAGCCACCAAGCCGCCCTGAAGTGTAGTCAGGGAAGAATCGCCATAATCGCCTAAAGTGCGCCCCGCGTCCGCCATGTCTTTTTTGAGGGCTAGAGTATCTCTGCCCATTACCGCCGCCGTGTAAGCCTTTCTAATCGCATGGCGCAGAACGCGGGCATGAGCTCCGTCCATGCGCGCGCAAGCGATCAGCTCGCCATGGTTGTCGACAACCGCAACGGCAACCGCTCGCCCGTCTTTTTTCGCCTGCTCAAACACGGCGGTAATGGCGCGTTGCGCTTCTTCCAGTCCTAATGAAAGCTGTGGCAGCATGTTCTCTCCTCCGCTCGAGACGAGAAATTCGCCTGGGCGTGTGAATGTAGGCGCGACAACGCTCCGCCTACAACCGTTTACCGCCACGGCCGATTGAATAGGCCTGACGCATGCCGGACATATACGTCAGCGGAACGAGAATGACAAGGCGGAAATTGTCAGGCATGAGCAGTGAAGCGAGATCGGAAGCCGAAGAATAATTTTGATTCCGGGTCAAAAACTTCGTTGAGGTAAATCTGGATTTTCGTACTCCGAAAGTTTTTTGTGCTATAGAAAGTAGGCTATGGTTCGCGCCCAGGACTTGGTCACCGAGGCCTACAGGGATCTCCCGGAGTTTACCCTGAGCTTGACGAAGGGGTCGAAATGACAAGTTGTATGGCTGTGCTCGGCGCGAGAAAACTTTCTTGCATTCGTTTTGTTCAACCCGGCACTTGATACGGGTCTGTGCGGGCATTCAGTTTGACGCATTGGAGAAAAGGAGGAGAGCCGATGAAGAGACGTTTCCTTGACTTTATAGAGCTGGCTTCGAGGAGTCAGAAGCCGCGGACGAAAGGTTTGACTACCTTTGGTGACAGGGGCTATCCCCTCGACTGGATAAGGGGCATGCTCGAGGCCTACGGCGATTACATTGACGTCGTCAAGTTCACTCCGACCTGTCTTCTTGCACCTTGGGATGACATTGAGAAAAAAGTAAATCTTTATCGGAGCCACAAGGTAGGTGTCGGCAGCGACGATCCGATCTTTGCGATTCCCTACTATCAGGGCAAGGCTGATCAAGCACTGCACACACTGCGTGAAGTTGGTTTCACGCATGTGCAGATAGACACGCGTCACGTGGAACTGGAAAACACCGGTGCCGTTGAAAAGGCTGACGCAGACGAACAGCGATATTTTGCTCTCGCTCGCGATTTAGGCTTCAAGGTCGTCGGTGAGGTGGGTAAAAAGTGGCCCAAGGGGGATCGCATGCGCGCCGGCAAGGGCTCTTTGAATATCGCCGCCACCGTTACGGAGGTAAAACGACTGCTGGCTCTTGGCTGCGAGCAGGTTTATCTGGAGAGCCGGGTTATTCGCGAGGCGATTGGAGATTACGGAGAAAGAGAGGAAGGTACGCGGCAAATTTTCGAGATCGTCAACGCGGTCGGAATCGACAGAGTATTTATTGAAATCTCCGGCCAGCTTCCTTTTGATACCAGACAATGTCACCGATTCTGGGCTGTGAGGAATTTTGGTCCGGAGGTCAATATGGGCGGCGGAGGATCGATAGAGGAGGCCCGCTACGTCGAGGCGATCCGTCGGGGAATTACTTTCGTAGGAGGAGGTCGGACGACCAGCAAGCTTTGGATCAAGTCTCTTGCCCGACACGAAGGAGTCGCCGCACCGGAGTGGTGGAAAGAAGATTACGAGATCGACGCCGCGTTGATCACGACAAGGTCGAGTTAAATAAATTACCCGGCTGTGAATCGGCTGCGATTATGCTGCGGCCGGCAAAGCCATCGCGGGGATATGATGACGACAACGATATCCGCTCATCACAGAATGGAGAATAGCTTGCAACACAAAGATCCTGCTTCAAACCGCAAGGCGCTGCGCATTGGGCCTGCTTGTTATCACGTGCTTCATTTAACGGTTCTTATGGCCGCGCACGAAATGAATTTTTTCTATGACGAGGGGCTGCGAGACGAAGAGGGCGGCGAAAACTACGAACTCGTTCCTCATGGTTTGGCGCCATTCGGCTTTGAAAAGATAGCCCTGCTTCAGGCGATGAAGGACAAGGAAGTTCACATCGCGACCGACGTTCAGCCTAGAACCGCGCTGTACCTCAATAGCCGCGGGGAGGATTGCTGCGTGATCGCCGGCTGGCGCAACAACCGCGGACGCTCTCTCGTGGCGAAGCGCGAATTGACCAGGCTCACGGATTTGCGCGGAAAGCGCATCGGCATTAGCGACAGGGGAGATAATCACCATCTCCTGCTCACTTATTGGCTCCACCAAGCGGGCCTGGACCCGCAGACTGACGTGGAATGGGTAACAGGCATTGGCCCGGAGATGAGATTGGCGCCGCTCCGCGAGGGAAAGATTGATGCCGGACTCGTCACCTACGGCGACCATGTCGCTGAGCTCATGAATGCGGGCTTGGCGGTGTTACAGGATTTTTCATCGACCTACCCTGACGGCCGACCGGATCGGGTCATTGTTTCGACCAATCGTGTCATCGAGGAACGACGCGATCAAGTCAAAGCTTTCCTGCGCGCGATCCTGAGGACTTACTGGTTCGTGCGTGACACGCGGAACTTTTTTTACTTCCGAAACCTCGAACGCCGTTTGCGGCGGCAAAGCCCCAACCATTTCGAGCAGGTTCGCCCGGTTCATGTGCGGTCACCGGAGTGGATGGAGAAACACCAGGCGTATCCGATAGACGGCCTGGCGACAGGTCTGGAGCAATACGCCAAGGAAATGGTCGAGCTGGGAGACGTGGAGAAAGTAGAGCTGGATAAAGTTCTCCGGCAGGATTTGATGCGCGAGGTTTTCCAAGAGTTATCCCAGCGCCCGGATGTCAAAGCGGATCTCGAGCAAGCCCGTGAAGTAGCGCAGCGAATCGGCTACTAATGGTGTATTGGGTTCAAAACGTTCAAGCCGTTCAAGTCGTGCAAAACGTGTGGAATGATTTGAAGCGTCTCCTGCCTAGTATGGTCTTTTTGTGCCTCACTCTAACCGTCGCGCAGTCCGCGTCGGCCGCCGCTCCCCAGGCTCCACTTACCAAGGCGAAACTCGATGCCGAAGCTAAAGGCTATCTGTTCATTAGCAGCCATGATGCGATCGTTTCTGAAGCCAAGAAAGAAGCTAAGCTGCGCGTCCTGACGGGCTTAGACCCCGACTCGATCAAGGCGATGACGAGCGCCTTCAAAAAAAAATATCCTTTTATCGATCTGTTCGCGAAGGAGGCGGCCGGCATCGATGACCATCAGCGCATCATTCTGGAATTGAAGGCGGGTACAAATAAGGAATGGGATGTCATCACCATGGCCAACGATCTGTACAACCAGTATCCGCCCTACCAAAAAAAATTCGATATTTTGGCAATGGCCGAGCAGGGAATTGTGCAGATCCATCCCAAGATGATCGATCCGCAGAACCGCAACATCGCCGCGGTGACTGCGAATATTCAGGTAGGCGTAGCCTTCAACAAGAATCGCATTGCTGCGGAAAAAACACCCGATACCTGGGAGGATTACCTGAAACCCGAGTTCAAGGGGAAGAAATTCGTGGCGGACGTCAGGCCCACTGAAATCGCTGCGATCGTGCCTGCCTGGGGCCTCGAGAAAACTTTGGACTACAGTAGAAAGTTGGCGCTGCAGGAACCCGTTTGGGTCCGTGGCGGCACGAGGGGACTGGTCAGCGTGCTGGCGGGAGAATATCCCATGTTCATAGGGAACAATTATAAAACCATTCGCCGAGCTCAGCTCAAAGATCACCTGAGTGTTCTTGGCTATAAGCTGCTCGAACCGATCCCGGTCCGTCTGAGCGAGTCGGTGGGAGTTATCAGCACGAGCAGGTATCCTCATGCCGCTCTCTTGTGGATTGAATTCTTGGCCAGCGCTGAAGGTCAAAAGATTCTGGACGAAGTCGAGCCTTTTGGCGCTTCCGTTTATGGGACGGGATCGATTCAAGGCCAAGAAATAAAAGGCAAGAAGATCTCATTGGTGGACTGGGACCACTACACGAAGCTCGGTGAATATCAGAACAAGATAATCGCAGCCTACGGATTTCCCAAGGCCGACATCAACCGATAGGCAAGCCGAGAGACTGAATGATTTTGATCCTACGCGCCCCGTCCATGAGCGGCTTACCCTTCTACGTGGCCGAAGACAAAGGGTTCTTCGAAAGAGAAGGGGTCAACGTCCGCTGCGTTCACTCACATGATCCAAAACGAAGGATGGTCCAACTGCTGGTAGAAGGAGAAATCGATTTCTACACTTCGATCAGCGCGATCGTGGAAGCCGTGACGCGCAGCGTCAAGGTAAAAGCGCTATGCGCGACAAGCAACTCGAGATATCCGTGCGCGGCGAGAGAAGAGATTCGCTCGTTTGCCGATCTGAAAAACAAAAAAGTGATGGTTGGCGGCGGCCGATCGCGCAACGAAGTCTTGTGGTTGTGTCGACGGCACGGGTGGAATCCCGATCAGGAGCTCAAAATTGTCTCCGGAGACCTATCAGAGCGCGCGAAAGCCTTTTCGGACCCGAGCTTTGCCGCCGTGTTCGGTCGGCCTCAGTACTTGTCCTGGCTCAAAAAAGGCGGGTTTCATCTTTTGCCTTATCCGGACAAGGACGATGCCTGGCCTGAAGGTTGCCTTGCGACGAGCCAAAAGCTCATCGAGGAAAAACCCGACTTGGTGCAAAGAGTGGTCAACGCCGTTGTGGCGGCCACGGATTATGCGAGAACCCGTAAGGACGAAACCATAGCTGTCGCCATGAAAAATATCGGCTATCTCGGGCAAGAGGCGGTTGAGGGTAACTACGAGGTGCTTCGGGAATGGTACTCCAGCGATATCAGTGAGACCGCAATCGCTCATGTCATGGAGGTGCTCGAGCTCAAGACTGCTGGTCAATCGCTAAAGTTGGCGGATTTTGCTGACCTTTCGTTCCTGATGCGAGCGAACTCGATGCGCTACGAAAGTCCGTGAACAGGGCACGCCCTATGGCTCACAAGACTGGATGATGCGGATCGCGAATATGCTGCAGTTGGAATTTACTCTTCATCGACGCGGTAGACCTGGAAGAGAAGAGCGTTGACTCATCAGAAAAGGTCCGCGTTTCCTTTTCTCTCCCCCCTTCCGGAATCTCCAGGCACGAGACCGAAGATTGGTAAGAATGGATGTCAGGCCGCAGTCACAGGCAGTTTTGTCTTCGGCTTCAGCGATTTTCTATTGGCTCGACGATTTGAAGTCCCAAAGTCGAAGGCTGATCCGTGAGTAGAAAAACGGGTTTTAGTTAGATAACATGGGTAAACTTTGGAGATCTGTCACGCGCAAAGCCGGTCATCGCCTCCAATGCCAAGTGTGTCCGTCTAATTTTCCAGAACCCATCACGTTGGCCTAAGTTTGATGACCAAAGACGACGCCTCATCGTTCGGTGGATGCCCTGCCGAGCGAATGCATCAGGCGCCAGGTTTATATCACTTTTCAGGAGGACCGCATCGGCGTGCTCGGGGCCGAGGTTTTCGCTATGACGGGCAATTACCTTTGGGCCAGTGATTATCCCCACGGTGGTTCGACGTGGCCCCATTCCAGGCGCATCATCGAAAAACAATTCAAAGGTGTCTCGGATGAAATCAAGCGCAAGCTTACCTGGGATAACGCCGCTAAGTTCTATGGGCTGACATGATTGCAGCGACCCATTCCGATTTAATTGTTCCAGCACCACGGAGGTAAAAACTGATGGTGAAATCTGATATAGCCGGCACGGATAAAAGAGCGGTACAGCAACGCGGATCACAACCTTGGATTTACGATATGGACGCTCACATTATTGATACCGATGAAGATATTCGGCCGTTTTTGGATGAGCGTTATCAGAAACGCACGGGCAGCTTGCTTGCTCTCGATGAATGGCACCGAGGGCTTATCCGGCGCCCGCGCGCGCCTCAGGATCTAACCGAGCGCCTGCGAGTGCTCGACGAAGAAGGAGTTATCTGCTCTGTGCTGTTCCCGAGCCGAGCCATGGACGTCAATACAATGCGCGATAAGGCTTTCGTCGCCGCTTATTGTCGGGCTTATAACAGCTTCATTGCCGATGTATGTCGAAAAGCATCGGCATTAAAGGCCATGGCAGTGCTTCCTTTCGACAACGTCTCAGCTGCTGTCGAGGAGCTCACTCGGTCGGTGACCAAATTGGGTTTGGTCGGAGTCGTAATGTCCTCCTACGGTCTTCAGGAACACATAGGTTCGGTCAAGTACTGGCCGATTTACCAAGAGATGCAACGTTTGAACGTCCACCTCGGTATTCACAATTCCATCCAGGGAGGGCCGATTGGGGATCTGCGCGCGGATACATTTATGTTTCAGCATACGGTCGGTCGTCCGGCGGCGACGATGACCGACTGCGCCGCGCTCATCTACGGCGGGGTGGTGGAGAAATTTCCCAGGCTTCGGGTGTCCTTCCTCGAGGCCAGAGTCGCCTGGGTCCCATATTGGATGGAGTACATGGACAGAAAATGGGAGAAGCGGCGCTCCGATGCTGCCTTGCTGACCAGGAAACCCAGCGAGTACATGACGGGCGGCAACTTCTTCTATTCCGCCGAACCGGATGAAAAGGCGCTTCCTTATGTACTCGAGCGCATCGGCGAGGAGCTGATTATTTTTGCCAGCGACTATCCCCACGGGGGATCCGCATTCACCGGTGACTTGCTCGGGCGCAGTGATGTGTCCGACCGCGCCAAGACAAAAATTCTCCGCGAAAACGGGATTCGTTTGCTCGGTGAAGAGATCGATAAGGCGGAATACGAAAATGACCTGCGCAGCGCTTTATGAAGGGGAAAGCAATGGCCGTCATTGACAGCGACGTGCACTTGATCCAGCGAGCCGACGATTCCGACATCCGTGCTCTCATGGGAAAACCGTATAGCAACGATAGCTATCCGGTATTTCCCGGCACCGGATGGGATGCCAGCGCTTGCGGCGAATCCGGAGCAGGGGAATGGGACACGCAGGCCCAGCTTACAGCCATGGATCGGCAAGGCGTCGATCTCTCGATCGTCATGCCGACTCAAGCATTGCTCGTGAGCCAGATTCCCGAAGCCGGACTGCCAACAGGATTTCCCCGCCAAATCCGGGACAAGAACCTCGCGGCTGCTTATTGTCGAGCGTACAACGATCATGTGGCAAACATATGCGCGGGAAGCCCGCGCCTGAAGGCGGTGGGGATCGCTTCCTTTCAAGATGTCCCTGCGGCGATTGCAGAAGTTCGCAGGGCGGTGGAGGAATTGGGGCTAGTAGGAATCGTTGTCTCTTCGTTAGGTCTGACGGAACACCTTGGGTCGCCGACCTTCTGGCCGATTTACGACGAACTGGAAAAACTCAACAGACCTCTCATAGTTCACAACCTAGCGCATCAGGTGCCGGTGTGGCAGCGGTACCCCGATAGTTTCCTGTTTCAGGAAACAGTGGGTGGCTCCATGGAAACGCTGCATGCTTTTACCGGCCTGATGTACGGCGGCATTCCCGAAAAATTCTCGGCGTTGCGGATCGCGTTTTTTGATATAGGAACCGGCTGGATTCCCTACATGCTCGAGAGAATGGACAAGGATTTCGCAAGCCACGGCGCAGAGCAAGCACCGCTTCTCAAACGATCACCGTGCGCCTACGTGAAACTGGGAAACTGGTATTATTCGACCCATGGAGATGAAGGCACTTTGGCCTATGTTCTCGATTGCATCGGTGATAGCAGCGTAGTCTTCGGCTCGAGCTATCCGGATGACAGCGCTTTTCCCATGGCCGTTTCAAGTCTGCAGGCTCGCGGCGACATCGCCGAGGAAAGCAAGCGGAAAATTTTAAGCGACAACGCTCAACGTCTGTTCGGACTGCAGTAACCCGACCTAGTCGCCGGTTCGGCGAGGAGGCCCTAAAATGATCCAACGAAATCTGCTGAGCGGCTTATTGATTGTTGGTTTGCTCTCGTCACCGGCGTTTGCCGACCCGGCTCTTTACGAGCGTGCTCGCAAAGAAGGACAGGTTCTTGTGTACTCCAGCTTTAACGCGGCCGAGATGGTTTCGCTCAAAGATGCTTTTGAGAAAAAATATCCCGGAGTGAAAGTCGAGCACCTGCGTTTAGCGGGCGCGAAGCTCATGCAGCGAATACTCGCCGAACATCAGGCCGGAAGAGATTTGGCCGACACGGTCCTGATCAAAGGCGAGACCATGCATGTGTTGGGACAGAAGGGGTTGCTGGCGAGATATGATCCTCTCGAAGACGATAAAAACGCCATCGACAAGATGTTCAGACATCCCGAGAATCTCTGGACTACGGTGTATCTCGCAGTCCACTCGATCGTGTACAACACTCGGAGGGTTACGCCCAAAGATATCCCGCGTCGGTACACGGATCTGCTGAAACCTCAATGGAAAGACAAGATCGGCGTCAGCACGACTAAATACATCATCACCTACGCGCTCATGGATCTCTATGGCAAAGAGAAGGGAATGGATTTTCTCAAGAAGTTAGCCGCGCAAAATCCCGTCGCTCGGGCCGGCGGAACGCTGATCATCGAGTTGGTCGGCGCGGGAGAATTCGATCTGGGATTCTCCGTCAACGCAGATTCCGTGGAAGCCGTTAAAAAAAGGGGAGCGCCGGTGGATTGGGCCCGACTGGATGAACCATCCTACGGCGATATTCAAGCGACAGGAGTGCTATCGAAGGCCCGCCGGCCGAATGCCGCGCGGCTCTTTTCGAGTTTTCTGGTTTCCAAAGAGGGTCAACAGAAGATCGCGGATCTCGATAATGTAGTGGTGCGTAAAGACGTCGAGCCTAAAATTACCTTGGATCGTTCGAAACTGCGCGTCATCGATCCGGCCGAAGGCAACCGGATCGATTATTACATGGGTCTGATAAATGATCTCTTCGTAAAGGCGAACTGAGCTCGGAGACACCGCCCCCCGAATTCCCACGCCGAAGAAAGATTCCTTGCTTTGCCAGACTGTGTGAAAACTATGTTCATGGTCCGACGGGGCTCACCACGAACGGAATCGCAGCATTTGAAATTAGGCACTCAGCCGTTCGCCCTGAGCACGGTCGAAGGGCTCCGAGAGTTTTCACACAGTCTGTTGCTCGGAATGACAACCGAATAAGCGATCTGTCATCTCGACCCGCTTCGATAAAGACTCAGGGTAAACTGCGTGAGGGATCTTGAGCTCGCTGAACTACTACCAGGCGACGACTCAACTTGACAGTCCTTTCCTGGCGTTGATATAGCCCAACAGATCAATAGCAACAAAGAGGCTTTTGGCCGTAGCGCAACGCGCTCGCCGATCAGAGTTGAAGCGTCGTGCCGCGAAGCCACAAGTTCAAAGAAAAGCTCGGAAGGAAAACCCAAATGTTAGACGGAAAACTCAGAATTGCTCCGACCTGTTATCACGTGCTTCATCTCATTCCGGTGATGTCGGCCCATGAGATGGGTTTTTTTACGATGAGGGCTTGAAATCGGAGGACGGATTGCCGGCCTATACGATCCTGCGCCAAGCGATGGTGCCCTTCGGGCTGGAAAAGATGGGGATCTCCCAAGCCATGAAGGAACAGTCAGTGGATATTGCCCTCGACGTTCAGTCGCGCACGGTTTTCTTTCAGCGCGCGCGCGGCGCAGACCTCTACATCATATCCGGCTGGAGAAACCAGCACACCAATGTTTGGGTCGGGGCGCCGCATATCAAGTCGCTGAAGGATCTAAAGGGAAAGCGAGTGGGCATAAGCGACTTCAACAGTATCCGCCACTGGGCGATCCAGATTCAGTTGCGCAAGGCCGGGTTAGACTTGGAAAAAGACATTGAATGGGTGAGGGGCATGTTCCATCCGGTCCATGTGCCGGCGCTCAGAAGCGGCAAAGTCGAATGCATTCCGTGCAAACCATGGGACGCGGAAAAGCTGATTAAGGAGGGCTGCAACGCTTTGGTCAAGCCAGCGGATCAATATCCGGATGGACGTCCCGAACGAATCATCGCCGCCACGGGACGAATTCTCGAGGAACGCCCTGATCTGGTAAAGAGCTTTCTTAAAGGCATGATTCGCTCCTACTGGTTTGTCCGCGATATGCCGAAGAACTTTGAGTATATCCGCCAGCTCGAGAAGAGACTCCGCTACGACAGCGCCGACCCGGAAGAACGAAAGATCAAGATTTCCAGCGCTGCACCGGTGGATTTGGAGGCGATGCCGTTTCCGATCGACGGGCGCGCAACGGGATTCGAGGACATGCTGGCGGAGGAGGAGAAGCTTGGGGAGCTTAACTATGATGTGCCGCCCATCAAGGATGTATGCGCCCAGGACCTGGTCGCAGAGGCCTACAAGGAACTGATGGAACGGCAAGAGTTGAAGGAAGAATACGAGAGAGTCGCGGCTATCGCACAAAGGTGGGGTTACTAATAACGCGGCGACGGGAACTGACAGTCGCCGACCATCAAGGAGGTTAAAGGTGGAATCAAAAAATTTTCGCAACGCGGTCGTTGCTACGCTTGCGCTCGCTATCGGCCTGATTTTTTCGCTTCGGTATGCTGGCGCACAGTCGGGGGAAAGCTTTTTCAAGGGGCAAACCATCACGATCATCGCGGGTTCTTCTCCGGGTGGAGGGACTGACAGCCTAGCGCGGTTGCTGTCGCGCCACTTCAGCAAACACATTCCTGGCAATCCCAAGTTGGTCGTCAGCAACGTAGCCGGGGCCGCTGGGCTGATTGCGGCCAACAATCTCTACAACCGTGCGCCTAAGGATGGCACGGCGATAGGCACCATGGCCACAGGCTTGACGTTTCGAACCGCGCTGCGCGACCCAGCCCTCAAGTTTCAATTGGAGAAATTCACCTATCTTGGTCAAATAGCCTCGGAAGGCAACTTCGTCTACGTCAGAAGCGAGACACCGTTTGGCAGCATTGAAGCGATCAAGAAAGCCAACAAGGAGGGCAAGAAGCCCAAGTTCGGCGCGCAGGCGAAGGAGCACAACTCCAATGTTGTACCCATGGCCATGGAGGCGATCCTGGGCATCGACGTCGATGTCGTTTACGGGTATCCCGGAACGGCGGAGATATTGCTCGATATAGAACGGGGCGCCCTCGACGGCCGCGCGCACGCGCGCGGATCTCTCTTTGCAACCCGGAGCAACTGGCTGGAAAAAAACTTTATCAAGGTTTTAGTCGTCACGTCTCCCCAGCGTGATTCCCGCCTGCCGAACGTGCCGACGCTCGAAGAGATCGCTCCAGCGGACAAAAAACCTCTGTTAGAAGCCATGTACTCCGTGCAGGGACGGACGTTCGCAATGCCGCCGGGCGTCCCTCCTGACCGGGCTAAAATCCTGCGTGATGCATTTGCGGCGATGTTTAAAGACAAAGACTTTCAACAAGACGTGGACAAACTGGGCTGGAATGACGAGCTCATACGCGGTGAACAGCTGAATAAGAAGGTGGAAGACCTCGTCCACAACGAACAGGCAATGGGCTTTTTTCGCAAGATCTTACAATAACGAGTAGGAATTCGTTACGTTGCATCCAAGAACCCCCGACAATGGGGGTTCTTCGTATTCAACAATTTGAGAAACATAGAGGACTCATTAAGTGCTTGATGCCGTTGTAACCGCCACCGGTGAGATATTTACCTTCAGCCGCATGGCGTGGCTTTTTGGCGGTGTCCTATTAGGCAGCGTGATCGGATTCGTCCCGGGGATTGGTGGACGGACTACGCTAGCGATTCTCCTTCCCTTTATAGTCAAGATGGATCCCGCCAGCGCTCTCGTGTTGATCGTCGGTATTCACGCCATCGGCAATACCGCTGACACCATTCCGGCGATCCTTTTTGGAATTCCCGGTTCCACCTCGGCGACCGCAACTGTGATGGATGGCTTTCCGATGGCCAAAAAGGGCGAAGCCGAGCGCGCCATGGGCGCGTCTTTCCTTTCCTCCGGTATCGGCGGTCTGATCGGTGCCTTCACCGTTCTGGCAACCATTCCCATGATTCGCCCTTTGATCCTGACATTCGGCAATCCTGAATTCTTCATGACCGCGATTCTAGCGATTGTTATGATCGCGCTCCTTACCGGCGGCGCTCCGGTGAAGGGATTAATCGTGGGAGGGCTGGGACTGCTGATCGGTATGATTGGCGACGCTCCTCAAACAGGCGTGCAAAGATGGACCTTCGATCAACTCTATCTTTCAGACGGCATTCCGTTGATTCCCATCGCGCTCGGCATCTTCGCAATTCCTGAGCTGATCGATATGACGCTTGGCGCAACGGGAACAAGAATCGCCGCCGGCGGGCCGATAACGAGCATCTCGACCAAATGGCAGGGAGTCAAAGACGTCGCCGCGCACTGGTGGTTGCTGGTTCGCTCCAGCTTTATCGGCAGTTGGATCGGGATTTTGCCTGGCATAGGGAGCAGCTCGGCGATCTGGCTGGCTTACGGCCATGCGGTTCAGTCGGGGAAGGATAAGGAAAATTTTGGTAAGGGCGATGTTCGGGGCGTGATCGCTCCCGAGGCCGCCAATAACGCGAGCGACGCGGGAGATTGGTGTCTCACCTTGGCTTTCGGCATACCCGGGAGCGCTACGATGTCGTTGATCATGGCCGCGATGCTGCTACTGGGTTTGACGCCGGGCCCAAAGATGCTCACCGACCATCTCCACTTGACCTTAGTCATAGTCTGGAGCCTGGTTTTGGCCAACCTGATGGCAACGGGTCTCTGCTTTGCGTTTACCAGGCAGTTGGCGGGGATCACAAAACTGCCGGTGCATTACTTGTTTCCAGTGCTCATCGTGCTGATTTTTCTGGCGGCGTATCAGTCGACCGCCGATTGGGGCGACCTCGTCGCCCTGCTCGGATTCTCTGTCATCGGTGTTTGTATGAAAAGGTCCGGTTGGCCTAGACCGCCCTTGATCGTGGGAATGGTCCTGCAGCGGCTCGCCGAGACTTATTTTTTTCTGACCACCAAGCTCTACGGGTATTCATGGCTGACGCGGCCTATCGTGATCATACTGTTCGGTTTAACCGTCTGGACAATAGTCCACGCTGTCAGGCGCCACTCTAAAGCTAAGGCAAGAGCATGAGCAAAAAGTCCGGCAACAAGCTTGATCCGTCCTTTTGGCTCGCGCTTTTTTTTGCGGCAGTCATTGCCATATTGGTCGGGACCGCGGCTCGTTTGGACTGGGATACGCGACTCTTCCCGTGGGCGATTGGCATACCCGCTTTGGCTCTTGCCGTGCGCCAGCTTCTTACGGATTGGCGCGGCGCCGGCGCAAATGCTGAGCAAGGCGAAGCAACGCGCTATGCCGGAGTCCTCGATATTCCGGTTGATCAGAGCATATCCCCACAGGAAATGTTCCGGCATACGGTCAAAACCGCACGCTGGATATTCGCTTTTGCCTTCGGTATATGGTTTTTTGGATTTCTAATATCGATCCCGCTTTTTGTATTCTTCTATTTGGTATACGAAGCTCAAGCGCGTAAGCCCGTCGGCTTAATCATCGCTGGGCTTACATTTTTATTTGTCTGGGGCATGTTCGACAGGCTGATGCACCTTGCCTGGCCGGAAGCGGCGCTCTTCACGCTACTCCGATGACTCGCTGAAGAATGCTGAAGAACTAAGGCATGCCGCCACTAGTTCATGGCGGTCGTCGCCGCCGTAGCTGTGCGCGTCCGCTGATCATGTGGAGAAAGCCCGTCCGATTGTCCGACGAAGGCTTGCTCCGGCCGGAATTCGGTTAGCCTGGTTGCTGAATATCGCGTTGAAATAAACCCCGCAAAGTACAGACTCAAGCCTGATCATCCCTCATCTCTCCTGTGTTTCACCGCTATCTTTCGTGTCAAGACGCTAACTTGACTATGGTATACCCCTAATGCATAGTCCGTTGCGTGAGATCGGAGAAACAGAAGGTCGACCGGAAATCTCCCGAGGAACAACCATCCTACAGCATCACAGAAGCTTCGCGCTATCTTTTGATACCTACCGCAACACTGAGGTCCTGGGTTGCAGGGCGAAAATATCCCACGGATTCGGGCCCTAGATTCTTTAGGCCCATAATTCAACTCCCCGATGATGTTCGCGTCGGCCTCTCGTTCATTAATTTGGTCGAGGCGCACGTGTTGGATGCTATCCGAAGGCATCATCAGGTTCCGTTAAGTAAAATCCGCGAAGCAATTGATTACCTTCGGAGGCATTTTTCTTCCAAGCATCCTCTGGCGGAGCAAAGGTTCGAAACTGACGGAATCGATTTGTTCATTGATAAGTTCGGCCAGCTGATCAATGTCACGCAGAGCGGTCAAATCGCCCTGCGCGAACTTTTAAAGGCGCACCTTCATCGTGTCGAACACGATTCAAGCAGAACCGCCGTTAGACTTTATCCCTTCACTCGAAAGCGTGACCTGCGCGAACCAAAAGTTGTGGTCATCGATCCGCACATCTCTTATGGTCGGCCGGTTTTAGTTGGGACGGGAATTCCCACGGCGGTTGTAGCTGAACGTTACAAAGCTGGAGAATCGATAGACGAGTTGGCGGAGGATTATGGCCGCTCGCGCAACGAGATTGAAGAGGCCATCCGCTGCGAGCTCTGGCTCGAAGCCGCTTGAACCGATAATCTTTTTCATCGACCGCTCTCTTGGTCGAAAAATCGTAGCTCAAGCCCTGCAGGATGTCGGTGAAAGCGTCGAAATACACGACGACCACTTTGCTCCGGACGCTAAAGACGCAGTTTGGCTAGTTGAAGGATGACCGCATCCGTTACCGGGTCACTGAACGAACGGCACTTGCGTCGGCGAGCGTAAAAGCTTTCGTGCTGACCTCCAGCCAGCTCCAAGGGGCGGAAATGGCCACCGCCTTTGTAAAAGCACTTCCGCAGATGAAGCGACTCATCGCGAACCACCCGCCTCCATTCATTGGCCGGGTTTCGAGAAGTGGGAAAGTCTCGCTCTTGTGAGCACCGTTGCGAATAATATTTTGAATTCCGGTATTTTTTTATCGGCCCAATTAGCGACTCGGCGATCTGTGGGTCAGGCGTTGGGCGGGGAGGATTCATGAGAGATGCCGGTTTGCCCATTACTTTGATTGTCATTGGCAGCGCGTGGTTGCTCTGGTACTTCAGGTTGTTTCCCGACATCGACTGGATCATCGCGGTGGGGCTTGTCCTGGGCGGCATCGCGATTTTGTACCTGGATGGAATGACCAAGAACTCGATCGTCGCTGGGCCGATTCTCATCGCCACCGGTATCGCCTGGGCGCTCCATGACCGGTGGCATGTTACCTGGTTCGTGTTATTGCCAACGCTGCTCGTTTTGCTCGGGGTGCTCATGCTTATCGCCCGTCGAGCGAACATCCCGGAGCGGCGAGTGCGCCAAACATAGATCCCCGACCGGAACGCCTGTTTCTAGCAGATGAAGATGATCGGAAAACCGTATGCGGGAGAACTGCAAGTACGGTTTGATGAGGGGGAACAGGACTGTGTTTCACGGATGATTCTACACGGGCACGAAGCTGGAAACGGCGGACACAGCCAAGAGTCGACCTAACGAACGCTGAGCCTGTTCTCTAATCTACGCTTTGTGTTGTTGAAGAAGCTCGCTAGATCTGTTTGGCTATAGCCGTTGTCGATCATAGATTGTAAGTTCCTCAACGGATTCGGCGAACATCAAGATACGAGACCTGATCCTCCCACGCTCCGCCGCAATTCATTTTTCTTCGGATCTACCAGACAAACGGCACCAATCGATACCGCACTTTCTGAGTATACTCCGTATATCCCGGCAGATTCTTGTGCAGGAATCTTTCCTCATCCAGAAGCCGCCATATGAGCGCAGGCATAAACAAGATGAGCGCGAAGAGTCCCAACCACGAGCCGAGCGCAAGCGGGGTTCCTATAAGCAAAGGAAGCACTCCGGCATACATCGGGTGGCGCACGACGGCGTACGGGCCCGTCGAGATCACCGTTTGCCCCTCGGCTACTTGGATAGTGGAAGCAGCATAACTATTCTCGCGAATGACGAAGTAAACCAACAAAAATCCAAGCGCGACCAAGAGGTCGCCTATCACAGAGACGTACGGCGAGACGGGCGACCACATAAAGCGACGGTCGAATGCCGGAACAACCAAGAGCGCGATGAACCCCAGCAGCGCGAAAACCATGATGATCTTTTGAGTCGTTTCCTTTTCCGCCGTTGGCCCGACCTTCATGCGCCGCTCCAGAAGCTGCGGATCTTGTTTCGCGAGATACACCGTGATGGCGGCCGACGCTCCCACGAAGACGGCCATAAAGACATACGCCTGCCAGTAATCGAGCGTCCCCGCGGGCACAAAAAGAAGCGCCGCCATCACGATAAAGCCGAAAATCGATGACCGGAGTGCTCGAAAATAGAGATTGTTCATACTTGTGAATTATAGATCCTATTAAGCTTGATGGCCTGCCACGTCGTTGTCATAAGCCAAGCGCTATAGGCCGCGATCATGAATCTATTTGTCCAGCCGACCACAGTGATATGGGATCCATGCGCCAATCCATAAAAAATGATGATAGAGCCGTAAAACAAGAGCAAACCCAGCCACGCCAAAATCGTCGCCCATTTTAAGAGATGCTCGGCCTCTGACCACCGCTCATTGTGAATCAAGCTTCTGCTCAGTAAGGTGAAAACGATCGGCGAGCTGAAGATCACGATAAGCCCGAACCATGCAGGCGGCTCTCGACGATCGATGTCGGATCGGGAGCAAAAATGCCCGCGCCAATGTATGCAATGCCGGCGAGTATGAGCCACCACCCACCGAAGCGGTCGCCTTTTGTTCGCAGATCAATCCATAGTGCACGTGCGAGAAAAAGCGATCCCGCTCCCAGGCAGAAAAAGGCGAGCGACATCAAGAAGCCGAAGCGGCCGAGCTCGTATTCGCTGATCAAGTGCGGTGGATTGAACTCCGGCTCAAGAAAATACAACACGATAAGAAGAACAAGAAAGGCGGCAACGGATACCAGTGACAAGTACGCCGCGAGTTTCGTAATGAGTCGTTGTTTGTAATTGATTTGTCCTGTTAGTGAATCGGTCTATTCCAGATTCGTCTCCGATGAAGGAATACACGACTGAGAAAGCGAACACGAACACGTCGCACGAACACGAATTGTTGGGATGCCGTTGAGCGGAACGAAGCGTGGTCTCGGCGATCAAATTCTCCGGGCTCTGAACGGTGTGTCAGGAGGTCGCACCTATGACACGGTAATCGCGACTTGCACCGAGGAAACGCATCGAAACTGGAATTCTGTGATTTGCCATTTGAGATTCCGAGCTTCGCGAGAACAGACTTCACCGTCGTGATTCCGGGAAGTTTCTGGACCGTATGACAAACATCAAAAGTAAACAGGTTGTTGAAAAAGGTTCGGAATGCTTCGAGAGCCTCAGCATGAACGGAAAATCGTCAATGATATCAAAATTCTCCCGTTCGTCCTGAGCCGCGTCGAAGGACTCCGAGGAGTTTTTCAACAGCCCGTAAAGACGCGACCCCATGGCCCGACCCCCGCCGATATCGTACGAATTTGCATGATCCCACTTAGAGTGGTCGTGCTTTTCGGCAAGCTCAAATTACCACGTGAGGAAGGCAAAATTGTCGCGATCGTCCAAATTAGACTGACTCACGGTCCGCGCTTCGATCATTGACGGTCCGGGGTGTTGTGGCCGCTGGCGTTACTGCGATTTCCTGTGGGCCCTCCGGGACGATCACGTAGTGCTGGCTGACGTTGTCGCCATCATTAGTTTTCAATTCACGAAAAACTATCGTGGAAAGCACGGTGAGCCCGCCGAGCACGATGAAAGCCTGGTGCACGCCGTGGATCATCTGCGAGGCGTCGGAGTTAAACCGATCAGGAATGAAAAGCGCCGCTGCCAACGAGGCCGCTGCAACGCCGAAGCTGATCGACATCTGTTGAACGGTGCTGGCGATGGTGCTTGCCATGCTGGTGTCGCTTTCACTGACGTCGGCGTACACGAGCGTATTCAGACTCGTGTATTGCAGCGAGGAAAAAAATCCGAAAGAGAAGGCTTGAAGCACGATGAGCCAGACCGGTGTTCCCGGCCCGATAGTGGCGAACAGCACGAGGATAGCGCCAATGATCACCGTGTTGTAGATCAGCACCCGGCGGTAACCAAAGCGCGTGAGAACGAGAGGCATCGACATTTTCAAGCTCATTGCCGCGAGGGCTTGAGGCATAATCAGGAATCCGGATTGGACCGGCGTGTAGCCAAGTCCGACCTGATAAAGCAAGGGAAGAAGAAAGGGCATTCCACCCACGCCCAGACGCGTGATGAAGCCGCCGGTGACTGCGGCGCGCAAGGTTCGGATGCGAAACAGGCCTAAACGTAGCAGCGGATGTAATGTCGCGGTCGCGTGGCGTCCATAGCCCAAAAGCAGCACGACGGAAAGCGCCAGAAGGGTCAGTATTTCCCGGACGCTCAGAGTGTGCTCGCCGAAGACTTCCAAGACGTAGTAGAGAGAAGGGCAACGCCGGCGCCAAAAAGAATCATGCCGATGATATCGAGCTGGTCGATGCGTGCTTCGTGATAGTCCGGCAGGTGGCGATAAATGAAATACAGGCCGAGGATGCCGATCGGCACGTTGATGAAGAAAATCATCCGCCAGTGAAGGAATCCCACGATGAGGCCGCCGGCGACGGGGCCCAGCATCGGGCCGATAAGTGCCGGGACGGCG
>VBKY01000032.1:0-10576 GCA_005879255.1 Deltaproteobacteria bacterium | reverse complement strand
ATACGGCAAAAGACAAGCATGTGGATGCTCGTCGAGACTCCGCAAAGGATCGATCCGATCGTGAACATGCCGATTGCGGCAGAAAACACCCGGCGGGTTCCATATCGATCCGCCATCCAGCCGCTCACCGGAATGAAGACCGCGAGGCTCAAGGTATAGCTGGTGAGAACCGCCTTCATGCTGAGAGGCGCCACTTGGAGCGCCGCCGCGATCGCCGGCACCGCCGTGTTCAGGATGGTAGTATCGAGCGACTCCATAAATACGGCTATGGCTACCAGCCACGGCAAAAGTCGCTTGACGGAATCGTTGGGAAAATCTTCGGGCTGCATTAGCTGATCCCAACCGGAACGCCTGGCTCCGGATTCGGAGAATCAGCGCGACAAACCATCCGGAAACTTCGGGGATAAGATTATGTTTTCATGGTCAATTTCGAAATACTAGTCCGCTTTACGATTTGCCTGGCGTGTCCTCTTATCACGGGGCGACACGGGGGTCGGGCTTTCCATTATAGACAATTCGTTTGTCGCATGGAGCGAAATCTCTAGCGTCAGATTTCGATATCCGTTCAAGGCTGATCTTACTCCGCAGATTTACCGCGTCATCAAGAGTCGCGCACTCACACAGGTTGAAGCGGGCGCAATTCTCGACATTAAGCGAGCCCACGTTTCGGCCCTGATGCGTTACCGTTCCGGCAATTTTCAGTCGAACGAGTAATAGACTTAGTTGCGCTCGGCCCGCGCCGTTGATTCGAGGAGATTGTAAAGATTGTAAACCGTAAAGTACAGACTCAGGCCTGACCCTGGCGACCCTCTGACTGGCGACCCTCTGACCTTAGTGGTTTTCGCAGAATGTATGGGGAGATAGTCTAAGCATATGCGGAGAGCGGCGCCGCGATGATCTTGGAGAGTTCGCATTTGCGCGCGCTGGTCCTACAAAGCTGGTCAATTCGACGGTATCTCGAATCTGGTAGTGGCGCCGTCGGGTGCTGTGATTATGGATCTTACGATTCGTTTTGTGTTGGCGGGGTCAAATTGATAATCGAAGCGGTATAGCCTTCCGTCCGGCAATCTTAGTTCGCTGATCCTACCGCGCCGATCATAATCGAACTCAAGAACTCTCCGGTCGTTCTCTTCAATGTTGATCAGGTAGTTGCCTTTATACGCGTAACGGATGGTTGCCCCTAGTCCTCGAACCTCCACCAGCCGGCCGCCGTGATCGTACAGGTAGCTAACCTTGCGCTTTTGATCATCCTCAGCTTGATAGATGCGGTCGGCGGAGTCGTGCTCGAACTTGATGGATCGCCCGTCGGGTGAAGTGATTCGATTTAGAGTCCTCCGGTCGCTTCGCTCCAGCTTCACCGCTTGGGCTTTTGCGTCGCGAAATTGAATCATCGCTCCGTCGACAGGTTTCTTCGCGTAATAGGATTCGGGAAAAAGATACATCGAACCGTCGCGCAACTTGAGATCCCAGCCGTTACCGTTCCAGCTAAAGCGTGATCCGAGAAAAGCCGTGGCTGTTGCCCGGTGCTCGTACACTGCATCGGCATAACCGGTGCCTTTCGAGATTCGTTCGTAGTGCAGCTGATTGCCGTCGCAGGTATTCACATCGACGTAAGTGTAGGGTTGTCGGCTGCCTGTCGGATAGAGATCCCAAGAAAGCGTTGCATTACGGCCGAAGGATTTCACGCGATTCTCCCAGGATCGATAGCAGCGCGTGGCCGCCAAGGGAATCGTGCCAGGTATGAGCAAATCGGTGGTCCGGGTGATCACGCTGCCGATGCGCAGATCGACTTCGATCTCGTCGACCTCACTGTCTAAATAAACTCCCTGAACGCACTTCGTTACTTTGACATCGGCCGCTTTGCTCGCGGCGTTTTTCGCTTTCGTAATCCGCAGGCATGGATAGTAGCCGTCAACCTTGGAATAATCGAAATTGGCAGCCTCGGGAGGAATTTCCGCTTGCACCGGTTGCATCCCGTGCGCGCTGCGGAACTCATTGACAACTGCACGTGCCCCTAACCCTTCGAAGCTATCCGACATGAGATCAGCGCTCGACGACCCATAGAGATCACGATACATCACGCTCGATGGGTCATTGCTGCGCGGCAGGTCGAACACCACAAAGCCCATGGTTCGGCTCACCATCTTGCGGATGCGCGCTCGAAGCAACTTCTCATTGCCCGCGAGCGGATTAGGTATGAAGCGGACGCTGGAGACTACGCCGGCGCGCTTAGGCGGGTCATGAGCTGTGTAGGCGAAGTTCCAGTTAACACTCTGGATGTACATGTCCTCATCGGTAACGCCGATCAGGAACGCTGATTTGTCCTTGGCAAGCTGCGGATAGCGGGCGTGCATCAGTTCTATCAGTTCCTCGAAGATCAGTTGCGCGCGCGCGGTATTGCGTGCTTTCGGCTCGAGCGGGATCGGGTCTAACAATTGAACAGATATGCCGTGACGCGAACGGTAAAACTCCGGCAACTCATCCAAACCGAGTCCCTGCACACCGCCAATCGGAACGATATAAATACGCACGTTGCTTTTGTGGGATACCAGTGACGGCTGCGCGATCGGCGCGAGCAAGTCGAGCACTCGACCGTCCTCGCTAATAAGCCGCAGCTCAGAGAACACCCAAGGGCTATCGGCTTGGCCGCCACGTGCGTACAGTGTACCCGTGGATTTCACACCATCGACTGGGATCCAGATTTTTCCTTCGCTCCAGCCGGTCTCGTCGCTCCAAACATAACCTCTCGATAGCCAGCCGGCGTTGACCGGCCGGCCGAGTAAAGCTTCGGTTTCGGGATGCTCGTTGGCGCGGGTGATAGCTTCGAGAACCAACGGAGACGTCCAAAACAGCAATCTGACGGGCACAAGGTTCTGGACCTGCGGCACGTGAGGGAGCATCAAAAGGATCAAGACGATCAGGAGATGGCGGATGTGGCGCCAGCCGAATAAACGTTTTAGAGGAGAATGTGCCGGTTTCTGCTCGACAACCGGTGTGCCGCAACCTGGACATTGCTTCGTGCCGGGAGCAAGCATGGCGCCGCAATTACTGCAGCGGTCGAACCTGTTTGAATCAACTCCGTCGCTCATGTTACTGAGCTACAAATTCTAACCGACTCCGGTAAACGGCGAAAGCGAAAAATCGGGCGCCGTGGTCGGATGATAAATCCCGAAGCTAGGGTCAGTGAATCTGACGGACTGAGTATTGCGCGAATGGACTTTTTAATTGCGCTCGACCAGGACGTTGAGATCACCGTCAAGCCGACTCGCAAAGAACGCCGTCAGGTATCGATTGTCCTTGCTCGACGTCACCGCGCGGTTCCTGGCTTGAGGACGTGATTATTGTTGATTGGTCAAAGCCCGAGCTAGGGCTACGACCCGGTTGTAGCAGTCTGAGTCTCGCGCCTGCCACAAATATCTATTTGCTTGTTTGACTTTCTCAACGGTTGGTCGGCGGCGTTATCCGCAGGATCTGGCCGGCGCGCGCGTCGGTGAGTAAATAGAGCGAGCCGTCCGGTGCGTGACGTACGTCGCGGATGCGCTCTCGCAGATCGCCCAGGCAACGTTCTTCCTGCGCGACTTTGCCGTCCTTCATGACGAGACGCACCAATCCGCCCGGCGTGAGCGAGCCGATCAGAAAGTTGTTTTTCCAGCCCGCGAACAGTTCTCCCGTGTAAATGACCATGCCTGACGGCGCGATCACCGGATCCCAGTAGTAAACCGGCTAATCCATCCCCTGTTTCGCCGTGCCTTCGCCGATCTTCAAATAAGAGTAGTGGGTGCCGTAGGAGATGACCGGCCAGCCGTAATTTTTCCCGGCTTCCGGACGGTTCAGCTCGTCGCCGCCGCGCGCGCCGTGCTCCACGGTCCAGAGCTGACTGGTTTCGGGATGGAGCACAGCCGCTTGGACGTTGCGATGGCCGTACCACCAGATCTCCGGCCACACGCCGTCGCGGTTGACAAACGGGTTATCGCGCGGCGCCGAGCCGTCCGCGTTGATGCGCACGACTTTACCGAGGGTCACCGATAGGTCCTGGGCTTTCTCGGAGTGATTGAAGCGCTCGCCCAAAGTCATGAACAACGTACCGTCGAGGCGAAACACGATTCTCGATCCCCAGTGATTGGAGCCGCTCACTTTGGGTTGTTGACGCCAGATCACCTGCGTGTTTTCGAGACCGCGCTCGCCAAGCTGCCCCGCGCAACGGCGGTCCCCGCACCGCCTTCGCCGGATTCAGCAAATGACAGATAGACAACCTGGTCCTTATCGAATGTCGGACTCAGCGCCACATCCAGAAGCCCGCCCTGTCCGCTCGCATAAACCTTGGGGACTCCAGAGAGTGGTTCGGAGAGCCGGCCGTCCGTTCCCACGATGCGCAAGCGCCCCGGGCGTTCGGTGACAAGCATCCGCTTGTCCGGCAGGAAAGCGAGGCTCCAGGGATGTTCGAGCCCTTAGGCGATGGTCTGGACGTCAACGACTCCCTTTACTGAGGCCGGTGTCGGCGAGCGCGGCGCCTGGCCTTGTACCGGCGCCTGGGCGCACGCTGACACGAAGGCGACGAGCAGGAGACAGGTTTTCAGGCGATAGGTTTTCTTATTCAACCGGGTTGGACGGCCTACGATAAACGAAACATAAATTTTATTCAGTAACTGCTCCTTTTCCTTGATAGAAACCCGCACCGTTGTAATACGCGCATAACACAGCCTGCGCTATTTTTCTAAAAGCAAAAAATTTGAAGTGGCGCGGATCAACGCGCGATTCGGATAAAATCCGTTCACAGCAGATTGAGACCTGGCTCAAGATCATGCACGAGTACAACATCGAACAGGCAGTTCTTTTCCCTGCCGGCTCCGGCAACATCCCGAAGCTGCGCGAGCCCGAGTTTTGCGTCGCCGCTTGCCGCGCCGCCAACGATCACTTCGCCAAGGAATACAACGCGTTCTCCGGCCGCATTCACTGCGTCGGCGTGCTGCCGCTCAAGTGGCACGATGAAGCGGCCAAGGAGCTGCGCCGGGCTGTCACGGANNNNAAGATCGCCTACCACAACGGTCAGAAGTTTTTTCGACTAGATCGCACAGGCTCGGCGCAGCCTACCCGGAAAGCGAACTAAGAGAACAAAAATTATTTTTTTAGTTGACCCGCGGGCAGCAAAAGCCATCCGACTCGGAAAGCAGAGACTCTCTGCATTTTCGATTCGTCGCGCGTCAATAGCTAAAAGCGGACTTGACCCTTTTTCGGGAGACCCTTTCTAACAGCGGACTTGACCCCGTTTTTCGTTGTGTGCTGGATTTGTCTTCAACACTTTTAGGAATCCGTGGCCGGAACGATTGTCGCTCGTCCGGAAAATTCCTCGTACGCAAGCATTAGATTATCTATTTCTACTACCGTATCCCGTATATCTCGTAATCCGACAGGATCAATGCTTTGCGGTTGAGCCAGGATTTCCCGCTCCCAAATCTCGCATAAACGGTCCCGTAGCTTATTGAGCGACGGATATACCCGCCGGACGTATTCTACCTTCCTCCTGCATTGCCCAATAAACGAAAACGTTGCTGCATACGCAGCTTCTCTAACCCGGCTATCGTCACGGCTCAGCAGTTTGAGGACCAGTTCGACATTTTGCTCGGTTGGCTCTGCTATACGACCGAATACCCGTATAGCCTGTCGTCTGATGGCAAGTGGAGTACGAAAACTTTCCGCAAAATTGTAAAGCTGCTTCGCCTCTTCGTCGCTCGCTACTCCGCCTATTGATTCACAAACCAGTAGTCGGACAACAATTTGATGCTGCCTAACTTCGTCCCCGAAGCCCGAGAGAGGGCTCTTAGGGAGTTTCTGAAGAACGCTACTCAATGCGTCTTCACGGAGGCGTTGATTCCGCCGAACGTGTTTCGCAAGTGCTTTAGCAGCCTCGGTGATTTCGTCCTCTCGTAATCTGTCACTCTCGGCTTCTGTCAATTGGTCCTGTAGGCTCCGAACAACTTTTTCGTCGTCTGGTAGTTCCCCCAATAACCTTACAGCGGCAATTCGAACATTTCTCTGACCAGTGTTGAGTAGGTTACAAATCGTATCCGTGTCTGCAATTGTAATTAGGGCGACAGCTCCGGGAGAGCCCCGAAGAGCATCCAGGCAGGCAGCTTTGTGTCGTGGATTTTCACTTGTACGGAGACATTGCTGTACCATTTGATAGACGAAATGGTCATTCTCACGAATCAGAGGTAAAGATCTGATGGCCAGTTCTGTAACAATGGGGTCTCCCGAAAAGAAAATCAGTCGTCTTACGACGTCTGCATCAAGAGTTATTCCCCGCAATAAAAGTCCCGTCTCTTCGGTACTCTGATTGAGCTTGACCAGGACTCTATCAAGCAGCGTGGCATCTTCAGACCATTCGCTCCCCTTCAATGACGTAGCAAGCGCGCATTGTGCTGCGGCGGTGGAGATCAAAGTATTCGGATCATCTATAAGGTCGCGCATCTCTTTACGGGCGAAATCCTGAAAGCTGGGGACCGCTGCTATTGCCTTGAGTGCAGCATGCTTCTCTATGACACTGCCTTTAAGTGAGTCCCGTACGACCTTTCGAGCTTTTTCAGATCTCAATTCTGGGCGACGCTCAATGGCGTACAACGCTGCTGCGCGTGTAACCGCATTCTGATGATCGAGGCAACAATCAAATGCCTCCGAAAGCGCCTGAGAGAGGGGAGTATTTTCCGAAATGCGAGCTGTTAGGTCGGCGAATGCTGCAGCCGGAAGTGGTTCTGAATGCCGGAGTCCACGGCTAAGTGCTTCTTCGATACGCGGGCCGCCACCTTGTAAGAAATATTCCAAGCGATGAGCGATATCGTTTCTCAAATCAGTGGAAAAACGCCCTGTGCCGATTGAAATTGTGTCATATACCGCCGATGCCAAACGATCTTGGGATGACTCCGGGGGCACGTCACATTCGCTGGCGCAATCCAAGGCTAAGAGCAGTTTGTATCTTGATATTTTTTCCGGCAAGGATTCGTCCGCCAAAATCCTCTCTAATAGCGGTGTTACATCTGCTTGTTCCGAAAGGATTCCAAAGAGCAACGTGGTTACATCTTTCCAGCGCGCGTTTCCAGAATATCGTGGCACGAGTGCCTTGAAATCCGTGGAAAGCAGACCTGCTGCAGCGTAATACTCCAGGAACGAGTAATGCATGAATGTAATAAGGTCGTCAGACTCATGATCGTCCCTGGAATGGATCGTCAAAAGCCCGGTAGCCTCGGCTACCTCTTGTAAAAAGGCGTTTGCAACGTCCGATTTGGAGCGACTTGCAATCGTTGACGTAGAAGGTGGCATTAATGGGCTGAGAACATCTATTACCTCCGTCCTTTTTGGTATCTCAGCGATGTCTCTCTGGAAAATAGCTAATGCAAGAGCTCCTAGACGGGTTCGAAGATCAGCCTCGGAAATTTGCTGTTCCCGCGTCTGCCGACCCCGCACACTGACCAGTGTCTTAATCGCTTGAGTATAGATTACATGGCGCTTTGCGCTAAGCGCACCAGTATTCGCATAAATCAAGACTAGCAGAGTCAGGAGCAAAGGATTGCGCGCTATGCGGGCAATCCCTGGGCTAGTTCGAGTGTCTTCTAAAAGTCTTTCAATAAGATCCTTTTCCTCTTCGGTTAAATTCTTTTCTTCATGTTCGCTAAGACGTGCTGTCAATACGCGGCCCGCCAAAATGCGAATTTCCTCGTGTGTTAGTCCTTTCAACTGCAGATATGTCATAGCCTCTGGTATATCGACGGGCTGTACAGCGGCTGGGCGGGATGCCAGCACGAAGCGATTACCGCGCGATGCGAAAGTCTTAACTAATGAGTCAATCTCGGATAAGAGCGCAATCCTTTTGTCTATGTAACCGACCTCATCCAAACCATCAAAAAAGAACGCAGCTCGACCTTCGGATAATGTTGTTTCAACAGTTGATCTAGGTAGCTCAATGCCTCGTCTAGCAGAAACAATTTCGCATATGTCCAATAACTTGGTTTCGCTATCCAATAAACGTGCTGCTTCCGCAAGGGATACATAAATCGGCAAATGATGCGCATACCATGACTGCTCTTCAATTGGAGGACTACAATAGGCCAGAATTTCATGCTGAACAAAACACGTCTTTCCGGAACCTGGATCGCCTAACACTACTATGTTGTTGTAGCGCTGATATAACTTCCTGGCAGCACCTACCTCTGCAGACCTATTCAGTCCATATCGGGAGCGCAGTTGAGATTCGAGCTGATCGCGTTGCGCCTGAGGAAGATTTAAAGATTCAACAAATTCCGAAACTGCGCGTGTGAGATTTTGAGATGCTTTAGAGGAGCCTCCCACGTCAGCGGAGGCATCAACGTAAATGTCTGACAAGGAAGCTTTTCTAAAACGCAGCCCAAGCGCCGCTAACGGTGCATATTTTACATTGTCAAAGTACTCATCACATTTTCGTAAATACTCTTCGCGATTGAATACCGTGGTTTGTGGAGCATCCAGTGGCAACCGTTGTTGCATACCTGGAACCTCGTATCGCATTGAGCGCAATGACACGAGAACGCGTCTGAGCGACATCACAAGAGGTGACGATTCTGGAAGTACATTTCCTGCGGAACCTAGCACTTGGAACCACGCATTTCCGGTTCGATCGAGAAATAGAATCGCAATCTCATCTTGAGTGATTATCAAGCATGCACCGACGATATTTGGATCGGCCCTTACAAGTGCACGATCTAAATCTGCAGGCAGGTTACGGGTCATCCGGCGCACAATATCCGAGCGCTCATATAACGAGATTGGTTTGCGCTTTGCCAACTGCGTGGCTAACGTGCGAGCGTCACTAGCCAACTCCCCGAGAGTTGCGACGATACATCCATTGTAGTCTTGCTTATCGAGCTCTGTATTGATTGCCTGAAGTTGGTCGTAAGTAAGAATGTCACCCTCTGCTGAGATTGCATAAACCAGGTAAGCGCTGGTGTCGTCCGTTATACGAAACTGGCAATGCCCGGCAGGTAACGGCTGATTGGGCAACGCAAACGCTTCATCAATATTGCGAACAGCGCCGATAGTTAATAGCAACGACGGCCAGCGCTTGGCTTCATCTTCGGCGAGCCAAATGCAGCGATCAATACTCAATTCATTCCGTATAGCAGATGCGAGAGTGGGGCGTGTCAATAGCTTGGTCGTGGGTAATTCAAGGCGGTATCCATCCTTTAGCCGTTCGCTTCTATCAATGAAATCCCCAGGCAGATTCTGATCGCTCCGCCATTTCCCGTGTTCCGCATCCCAAGACGTAACGCTTACATGTAGAGATTCGGAAAGCTCACAGATTGCAAACGAATTCCGATAATACGTAGCTACCGCGAGCATCGATAGGACTAACATATGCTGCACCAAAACCTAGTGATACTAGACCGCGCGCTCCCATGCGGGAACGAACTTTGTGTTCGTGCCCATGAAGGTACAAGGCGTTTCGTTCCACTAGAAGGGAGTGCAATTGCTCCTCCGTGTCCTGCGTGAACCAATCGGGTGGATGGTGGCCTAAAACGATGGGCTGCGCATTGGCAGGTAACTCTTGAAGTAGCGTTCGAATCGGGTGTATCGGTGCTGGCGTAGTCCGCTTATTATCGGGATTTTCCTTGTCTGCGAAGTAGGCGGTGACGACCGAGATAATAATAATGGGTCGGCCACGCCCGTCAAATTTCAGTTGCACCGCTGGCACTTCGATCGGATTAACGCTCTCAATAGCGGACCTGCCAATAAAATTCCTATATTCAGCAAAGGATTCAGCTCGCATTTCACGCGTTTTACGCCCGGATTCATCAAGATGAAAAAAACGGTCTTGTCTCGATCTTCCGAGCTCTTTCCAAATCGGTGGCCAGCCGATTCCGCAATCCATGTCATGATTACCCGGTGTCGTAAAAAAGCGTGCACCGCTACACAGCAGATCACCTTTCAATGGTGAAATAATATCTCTTTGCAAGGCGTCATATTCATTTTGTTGACCGGAATAGGCCAAGTCTCCAGTTATGAATACAGCGTCAAAGGGCTTTCCCTCTGCGGCTATTTCAATCGCTGCGAGCAGTGAAGCTAGCGCGGTACGCTGGGATTCATCATTGTGACCAATGTGCAAATCAGTCAAATGCAACCACCGAAGGAGTGGCTCTTCTGTAGTATTATCCGTTTGGGACGACATTGATGGTCTCCGTTAACACAGGTGGTGCGAATCCCTTATTTGGCTCGCAACCCAGCAATAATATCTTGAAAAGACTCCCGACCTCTCCCGACCCCTTTTTATCTCTCGTTCGGCCGACAGCGCCGCGCTATACCCTCCGGATTACCCATGCTTTACTGTTCGTACAAGTTGATATCGGACAGGAAACTCATCGCTCTTCTCCTTCAAAAATCTGCTTACGTAACGTGCCGGTGCCGACAAAATGGGACAACAGGCGAAAGTTCCGTGTCTCGTATCGGATGCGACCGGCAATGATGGCCGGATGAATGCCGAGGCGCTGCGCTAGCTCCATGACGGCCAGCGAGGTTGGGTTGTCCTTTACCTTGCTCGTATTCCATATGTCTT
>VBKY01000227.1 GCA_005879255.1 Deltaproteobacteria bacterium | reverse complement strand
AATGGATCGCCTCCACATACGCCCGCATGTATCGCCTCACAATGTCCGGCTGTTCTTTGATGGTCTTTCCCGTCGTGTAAATGCCGCGCTGGGGAAAAGGAATCTTGAGCGAGATCAGATCGAGTAGGACGGGAAAGCCGAGCTTGTCGACGATCGGCTTTTCCGCTTCGGTGAGCACGGTAAACTGGACGATGCCTTTTTGCATCGCCGCGATGCGGTCGTAAAGCACGCCGATCGAGCGTAAGCTCACGTCCTTCGTCGGATCCAGGCCTAACTTTCTCAGGCTTACCCGCAGGGCAAAATCGGCAATCGTCCCGGGGCTTTGATTCGCGCCGATCTTTCCTTTCAATTCTTCCGGCCGTTTGATACCCGGCACCGTCACAAAATAGTATGTCAGAATATTTACGCTCCCTGCGATTGCCACAACATCGCCGCCGGCAAGACGCGCGCTGACGACCGCCGGACCGGCGCTCTCGGCGATCGTGCTCTCTCCTGCCAAAATCGCCTGCAGCGTTCGCACGCTGCTGGGAATGAGCACCGGCGCCACGTCAAGACCATGTTTTTCGAATAGCCGCGCCTCTTTGGCCACCCAGATCACCGATGAGCCTCCGGGCGCGGGAGAAAAGTACGCCGTATACATTCGCTCGGCGGCTTTTAAGTGAAGTGGAAGGGCTAAAAATATTGACCCACAGACAAAGATTAAGCCCAACCACTTTTGTCTTTGGATTTGACCTATCTTCATCGGCCCTCCTCGTTCGAAAATGACCTTTCGGTTGAAACAGAGTCTCGAAAAGTCTGTCGAGAAAATGGATCAGGAAAATGATTTTTTGTTCCGATAAGAAACCGAGCCGTTAATATTTACTTTAATGAGAAGCCACCGCTTGACAGCCGAGCGCTATTAATTGTCTAGTGACTCCTGTGAAGCTCCGCGACCACCCCCTGATGAGCTACCGGGGTGTACCCAATTGGCCTCCGGTGTGGACGCTCGCCGCAAGAAACGATAGTGTCATGACTCTTTTGGGAGAAATCGGAGTTTTGAAGTATGTACACTCCAATAGTTTAATGTCCAATAAATGTTTTTTGGTAATCGATTTTCAACATGAGGCCTATATCGGTAGTCTAATTTTCAAGGACCACTCTTTTTGCGATCAAATCACACGTCTCTTACGTGACCACATTGGTCGTTCGATTAAGGACATCGGCGACCTTGATCTGTCATCTACACTTTAGCCGCTTCAATATTCAGACTGAACCAATACCCAAGCCAAGTCGAGTACGACGACGTTGTTAGCGCCGGGTAACATACGCTTTCGTCGATGGGTGGGCAAGGCGAATGATCAGGCGCTCCGATGAGATTTCGACGACATCGTCGTTAGATTTAGCACGGCGCCATAGGTGAGGTTGACATAAGACTATCTTAGCGTTTACTCTCCGCACAAAATTGGCAATCCGGGCCTGTCCGCTCTTTTTGGCAGGTCCTTTTGCCCTCAGGCGTAGCCTCGTATGTGGTCGTTGGAGCGATTTCGAAATTCTCGGTGGCCATACCTGAAAAGGAATAAGAAGAAGCTGCTGGCCCGTTTGTCAAAGCTTGTGAATTGAGGAGTGGCGCGATGAAGCGTAACGCCTGGATCGCCCTGATCTTGCTGGCCGCAGTGCCGCAAGGCTTGTTTGCCGCTGAGAATCATCTCACTGCGCAGCAGCAATTAGGCAGGCGGCTCTTCGAGCAATCGTGTGGCGTCTGCCACACCCGGCCGACGCTGATTTCCGGCATGTACGGTCCGGAACTCTCGAGACTGAACTTGGGCGGGCAGGAAGAGCTCCTCCGCACGTTCATCAGTAACGGCACGGCGCGCATGCCGGGCTTCAAGTACACTTACAATCCAGAACAGATCGCCGCCATCGCCGCCTACATCAAGACTCTGCCGCCGGGCACGCAAGATTTTCCGACCGCCCGAACACCGACAAAAGCCCCGACCCCGGCTCAGTAAGGATGTCACCGAAGATCGATTTCACTTTTGGGGGAACGCCATGAAAACTTCACGTCATTTCGCAGCTGCCTGCCTGATCGCCGTCGCCACCGCTTCGGGCGCAACGATATTGGTTCCCAGCGCGGCTTATGCCGATGCGCTGCTGACCGGTGCGGTCACCTCGGGCGCGGGCGAAAAGATGGGCGGCGTGACAGTGTCGGCCAAGGCGGAAGGATCGCCCATCACCACGAGCGTCTTCACTGACGAGTCAGGCAACTACTATTTTCCGCCGCTGCCGAGCGGCAAATATCGGGTTTGGGCGCAAGCGCTGACCTTCCAGGCAGCGAACGGCAACGTCGAAGTGAAGAAGAAGACGACGCGCCGGGATTTCGTCCTGCAACCGATGAAAAACCAGGAGGATTGGATCCGGCAATTGCCCGGCGACGAGTTCCTCGCCGCACTCCCCGGCGACACCCCGGAAGACTACCGGATGAAGACTCAGGTGCGGAAGAATTGCACCGGCTGCCACAGCGCGAGCTATCCGCTCCAGCACCGGTTCGACGAGGAAGGCTGGAGCAAGATTCTCGACCTGATGAAGCACGTCAACGTGCTCGGCGTCTTTCAAGGACCGGATCACAAGGCGACGCCCAATATCGAATTTCACCAGAAAGAACTGGCGGCCTATCTCGCCCGCGCGCGCGGCCCGGGTGAAAGCTCGATGAAGTTCAAGCTGCGTCCGCGCCCGTCCGGTGAAGCGGCGCGCGCCGTGTTCAAGGAATACGACTTCCCGATGGAGGGTGGGCACGCCGCATCGATGGACGGCAGCGATTGGTCGCTCGGCACCAAGTCCAGCATGAACCATGTCTCTGGCGTTCATGATGCGCAGATGGACTTTGACGGAAACGTCTGGATCACCTTCTCCCATACCAGCCTAGTAACTACGATCGCCCGTATCGATGGCAAGACCGGCGCGGTGAAGAATTTCAAGCTCGACGATCAAAGAGGCATCGCAGCCGGCACCCACGGCATCACCCGGGATGAAAACGGCATCCTCTGGTTCAACACGAGATCGAACGTGCAGCGCAGTCGCGGCGGTCTCGGCAGGATCGATCCCAAGACGGAGAAGATCACTGTCTATCTTCCGCCCGAGCCCATGTCCGGCACAGCTGGAACTCTGGATGCCGACATGAACGGCAACGTCTGGGTCACCGCCCCCGACGGGGCGCTGCGGTTCAATATCAAAGAAGAGAAATTCACCGAGTTCAAATCGGTGACCTACAAGAATCAGCAAGGCACCGCGACAGTTTATGGACTGGCAGCCGATCGCACCGGCAATGCCTGGTGGCTGTTAATGGCCCAGGACTTGATCGACTATAGCGACATCAAGACCGGCAAGAGCGGTGAGTTCAAGCTCGCACCGGAAAAGGCGGTCATGGAGAATCTCAGCGCCGAACAGCGCAAGATGTACGAGACCTTCCAGCCGCCGGATTTCAACACGCCGTTCGCGTGGGCGCAGGCGCCGCGGCGAATGGGCGCCGACAAGAACGGCGATTACGTCTATGTCGGCAACTCGTTCGGCGGCACGCTCGCCAAGATCAACATCCACACCAAGGAAACAACGCTCGTGCCGCTGCCGAATCCCGAGGCGCATCAGCCCTATCAGATCGGCGTGGACAAAGCGCACCACGTGTGGACCAACCTGTGGACCACGGACAAGGTCGCCAAATATGATCCGAGCGCGAATCAGTGGACGCTGTTCGATCTGCCGACGCGCGGCACCGAGTCGCGTCACATCTCGCTGCTCGAACGCGAGGGCCAGCCGCTCCGGGTCATCATTCCCTATGAGCGCGCTCGCAAGGTCGGCGTGCTGACACCGCGCACCGAGGCTGAGCTTCAGGCGCTGAAGGTTCAGGCCGGCCGCTAGCGGCCCAGCGAGCGGCGTTAAGCTTTACCTCGTGAGTGAGTGTTTGCTGTCATAATGTCTGGTGTCTAAATCTAGCCAACATATTTGAAAATCTGAATTAAATAAGACATCGGAAAACCCATGTCTCGCGCAAAGACGCAAAGGCGCCAAGAACAAAAAATTCGAAGCACGAAATCCGAAATTCGAAACAATTTCAAATGACCAAAATAGGTAAAATTCCAAACAAGCTTCCTTTCGGATTCGGTGTTTTGGATTTTCCCGATTGAGATTTATTTGGCTCTGAGTTTGTTTCGGATTTCGATATTCGGATTTTGGATTTGTTTCGCTGGTTCCCCTTCGGTAGCGCTCAAGACGGGCTTGGCGCGATAACATTATTTGCCACTTCAGTTAGAGCATAAAATGTTACAGTTAAATTAAATCTAATGGCTTCCCTTTTTAGTGGGCTCGTAATCTCAAATCTGTTCCGTTCTGCTACACGTCTTTTCTTTCTTCACGCGGCTATCGCTTCAGGGCGTCGTCGATTACTTTGTACGCCGCTTCGAGATCTCTGAATTCCGGACGATAAATCGCCATGAATTTGTCGCGCGGCTTGGGCCTGTAAGGCTCAACGGTGGGATCTGGAGGGACATCCTCCCGCAAACTGAAGACCGGATCTATTCTCAAAAAATGTTTCTGATACTGCATCTGTCCTTCGCGGGAAAGAAGCCAGTTGACAAAGACTTTTGTTGCGTTGGGATGGGGAAGACGGTTCAAGATGCTGAGCGATCCCTGGGTTGCGCGCATGTAGATCCCCTCCTTGAACGCGCGCGGCTCGAACCGGTTCAACGGCAAGCCTTGCTTCATGCCCGCTTGAACTTCGCTGGCGGACGGCGCAATGGCGATGGCGAATTTCCCCACGGATAACCAGTCGACAAGCTGGCGGCCCTCACGCGACAGCGTGATATCCATGTCACCAAAGAGCTGTCTTAGGAAATTGGCGCCGAGATCCGGATGGTAAAATGCAAACTGCAGCAGTCCCGAGGGAAAGCCTGGCAGCTTCGGATCCATCGCGGCGATCTTTCCTTTCCACCTGGGCTTGAGCAGATCCCAATAGGAACTAAACTCCTTCGGATCAACAAGCGTGTTGTTGTACGCCATATCCGAACGGACCACCCCTTCAAAAACAAATACGTATTTGCCCTCGGGATCGGCGAAGTGATGTTGTTTGCGGAACCAGTTCGACGGATCTCTGACCTCGGGCAAAATCAAATTAGGCTGGACCGGTTCCAGCATTTTCGCCGGGTAGAGAACATCCATGGGAGTGCCCGATGAGCCTAGGTAGATATCGGTGAGATACTTTTCCGCCCTCCTCTCGCTCATGATCCTCGAAATCAGGTCGCCGCCGCGTCCTACGACCGATACTAGCTTGATCCCGGGGTAACGCTTGTTGAAATCGGCGAAGACATTATCGAAGGGGCCTCGGGTGTGGTAGATTGTGACCTGCCCTTCTTTTTTGGCTGCTGCGACAGTCTGCTCCCACGACTTTTCCCACGCCGGTTTGGATTCAGCCGCTTGGACGGAAGTCAGCCAAACGCAAAAAAGAAAGCCGCAGCTGAAGGCTGCGCTGCCGGAACATCTCATAAACTCTTGACCTCTTTTCTGTCTGACGATCGCGCGCGAGGGGTCGACCCTTATCACGTTTGAGCAGTTCAGCAAATGCGAATTTCGCAGAGAGGTAGCCGGGATTTCGCCATGAGTCTGGACTCAATCAGTCCAATTCCTCCATCGCTTCGGCAAAACGAGTGGCGGACCTTGGAATAACTCGTTGTCGCTTTTGAGCGGGGCAGCGGGTTCGTCAACTACCGATCCAGAGAACGTCACCGCGTTTTGCCGACGATAGCGACGTGAGCAGTTCCGGCACTAAGGGCCGTAAATCTTGTAATCGATTTGTACGAGCGCGCAAGATAATGACCGCGATGTTGTAATTGGGAAGGTTTTGTTGAAATGAAAGATTGCGATCTACGGTAACGAAAACTTCGAATGGTTGTTGCGCCAGTGTGAGGAGGTCGCCGTTCTTGATTCCTGCCCATCCCATTTGAGGGACGGTCTTAACATCGTGGCCGGAGATATGTGTTGCGAGCCGACGATCGACACATTCGTCGAGTAGGATTTTCACGAACCGGCAGCCACTATTCGATCCTTGGCTTCCTCTAAAAAAGCGAAAACTTGTTCGCGACTAACCGTTGGAAACCCCTCGAGAAAATCATCGATCGTCTCGCTGCCTTCCAAATAGTCGATCAGTGTCTGGACCGGTACGCGAGTCCCTGCAAATACAGGAGTCCCACCCAACACATCCGGTCAGCATGTCACGATTGGCTTCCGCATATGATCAAGGGTAACCCGTCTCAGGTCGAAAGATCAAGATTGGCCGACGAAGCAGAATCACATGGGGCCTGTTGTGATAATTGCTATTCGGAAGGTAATTATTATTGCTATACTGCGGTAACGCCTACCGGGAAGTCTTACACAGCCGATCGATGTAGCCGCTCTCGTCGAGTTGTTTGAGGAAACTCAAGTTTACGAGTTGAACGGGTTGGGCGTCTTTGGCCTTAGGATTTCTAACCGCAAGATCACTCAACACGGCCTGCATACCCTTTACGGTTGGGTAGGGCTTCGCAGAAACTTTGTCGCCGTAAAAATCATGCGTCTCTTCGATGATTTCTTGATCGTTGGTCTTGAGGTATTTCCGCAGTAATCTAAGTCCAAAGTCTCTATCGGTCTTATACCGTATATCCCCACTCAGGTCTGCGCCTCAGCTTGCTCTATTGCGTGATGCTTGTTTTGACAAAACGCTGGTATCCTGAGACAGGCTAGCGGCCGCGTCAATCCTTCTTTTTTAATGAGTGTGCTTGCCACTATCGGCGCCACCAGGCGCGGTGGGGTCCGCAGTCCCGACACACAACACAACCCGACGTGGTCGTAATCACTGTAGCAGCGACCAAAGTAGCCATGATTGCTGCCATCACATTACCGAGGAATCTCTTTTTCATTTTAAGCTTTTCCATTTTTATTGCCTCCTTTTCCGTATCGCAACACTGGTCCATACGGTTTTTGATCCGATAGGAAATTTGTGACGTCGAGGCCGCCAGGCCTGCCTGTTCAAGAAATAGCGCAACCGGCGTGCCAAGCAGAAAGAAATCTACCTAAATCAAACAGTTTCGTTAATTGGGCCCGCTAGACCGGCTAAGTAAAAATGTAATCGGGTAGGTAAAAATTTACCCGTTAGTAAAGAGTGTAGGAAAAACCAAACCAAAGACTGGAAAACTCATCAAGTCGGAAACTTGCGTCAGATGTGAATGAGGAAACGAACTCTGCGTAATATGGGAGAAATAGTTCATCACAAGCAATGGAGGCAGGCCGCTGCCATCAACACCAGGGCAAAATCATTTGAGCGATGCGAGCACTCAACGACAATAGTTCCCTGAAAGGCGATGGGTGTCGCTATCGGCCGCAGCCGATGTCATCCGCGTTTCTTGATGATGCGGTAGATTTGGAGCGTGAGATGGGGTCTTGAGTTGCTCGCCGGTTATCTTCTTCCCTGCGGACGTCTAAAAAAGGACGGCCTGGCTTCGTCTTTGCCGCCGCCAGCCTTTTTCAGCATCTTCGCCGCTCTTCTTCCCATGACGTCTACGACATAGTTAGATAACAAATGGTCGCGCGTACTCTTGATCTTTTGCCGGACCACATTCTTGCGCACGTTATCTAGCATAGCCAAGCGCAAGTCGTCGGTCCGTAGGGAAACAACTCCTTGCCGCCCGCGAGTTGACAGCCGGAGCGAGAACCTCCCTTCTTGAGTGGGGTCTATGAAGTTGTACTCAAGCTTTTTGTCGATGCTGCGGATAATACCTCTTAATAGCTCTGCGCTCTGTTTAACCGCTTCACGTTCGATCATGAAACCTCCCTTGTTTATGGCCCAATAAAAACCTCCAAGGTTAGCGAATGTCCTCGGGGTCGTGAAAAACTTACAGTAAGAACATCTCGGTTCCCGCGTGCGTGAGAGGGAACCGACGGAATTGCGGAAGTAAACCTCTCCTCCCGTCGAATCGGCATTAGTCGACGCGTTTTGTCCAAGAACGATGGGGCAACCCGACCTGTTGCCCCAGGTGACTAGCTATGAAATGGAAAGACTACCAGCGATTGCGTCCGCCATCGCGGCCGCCGCCACTGTCGTTATCACGGCGCGCCATCGGCTTGGCTTCATTGACGGTCAGCGTGCGCCCGTCGAGTTGGGTGCCGTTCAGCGACTCGATCGCCTTTTGGGCCTCGCTCCCCGAACTCATCTCCACGAAGCCGAAGCCCCGGGACTGCCCCGTAAACTTGTCCGAGATCACCTTGGCCGATTCGACGGCACCGTGCGCGGAAAAAATTTCCTGCAGTCGCCCGTCGGTTACGGAATAAGGCAGACCGCCAACATATAACTTATTACCCATGTTCTCCTCCTATGAGAGAATTGCTGTCTTTGACCCTGAGAATTAGACTGCCAATGGGCAGAACATGGGCTAGTCAATTACTGAAACCACGCTCTGGTCGGGTTGTCCGCTAGTGTAGTCCGCAAGGAGAGAGACGGATTAGAGGCCTTCAACGATTGTGTCATCCTCTTTCAGAAGGCCCGATACTGAAGTAGGATCTTCACTCTACGTGTTAACAAGCGCCGTGTCAATCACGAGGGTGGACAATCCGGAGGCGGATCTTGCGTTGCGATATGCAAGAAGCTCTCTTTGCTGAGGCACAATCATTCGTCCCGCCGATTCGATTGCATTTCGCGAACTCAGAATCCATCGCTGATGAGCTTCAATCGCTTGGCCACGCGCTGCGCGATACCCTCGACCCACACTCGCCACCGAGCGTCCTTCCCAAGCTAAAGTATAAGAGCTAAGATTTTGCCAAAGCAATCGCGATCCTAATCGTTCCTAATCAGTCAAACGGTTGAAGGAGGGACTATGTCGATAACGCTGAATCACACGATTGTACCGGCAAAGGATAAGGACGCTGCGGCGCGTTTCTTCGCGCGGATTTTTGGCCTCCGTTACGATGGGCCGATGGGTCATTTCGCACCGGTGCACGTCAACGAGGAGCTGACACTGGACTTTGATACCGCCGAATCCTTCGAGCCGCATCACTATGCGTTTCACCTCGGCGAGGACGAATTCGATGCGATCTTCCAGCGCGTGCAGGAGGCCGACATCCCTTGGGGCAGCGATCCCCGGAGCACGACGAACCGTCAATTGAATTCCCGAAAAGGCGGCCGTGGCGTGTACTTTCACGACCCCGACGGTCACTTGCTGGAGTTGCTTACCCGCGCTTGATCGCTGGTGCTCAATTTCGAATAAAAAGATCCGATGAAAGCGCGATCTTCGAGCGGTTCGATCAAGCTCGAATCGATAAAGTGTTTGGGCCGGGCCTCTTCAGTCACTCAACTCCGAGGCATCGACCGAGATCGTATCACGGTCGGTCGCGGGTCAAGATCGCGATCCCAACTCGCGGGATTGTTCTTCGAGGGGGAGCGGGGCTTGTGCGCAGCTATAGGATCCGGTTGAACCACAGGAGTGACAGCAACGCCGAAACCAGCCCTGTGAGCGCCGCCGCTGCGGCAAATAGAGCGCTGATTTCCATGTCCTTCTTCTCAAGTAAGAACCGGGAGTTGAGTGACTCGTACACTTTCTTCAGATCCGTCGCGGTGCCGGCGTAAAAATACTGGCCGCGTGTTACGTCGGCGATCGCCTTGAGTGTGTCCTCATCAAGGCGCACACGCATGGACCAACCTTCATAGCCGATGGTTTCCCCTTTTGTCGTGCCGATGCCCACGGTGAAGACACGAATGCCGCGGTCGGCGGCCATGCGCGCCGCCTCCATAGAGTCGGGCCCCGTGGTCCTCTGGCCGTCGGTGAGTAAAATGATGGCGGCGGATGTGTAGGAGCCGGGCGGGACCGGTTTGAACGGCGGTTTTTCCGCCTTGCCGGCTTGATCGAGCGGCACGCCACGCGAGGCGTAACGCCCGTAAATCAACGAGCTCACATCGATGCCTGCGTCGGGGAAAATCGTCGCCAGGGAGACGATGATGCCACTGCCGATGGCGGTGCCGCGTTGCAGCTGGAACCGATCGATCGCAGCAATGATGTCGTCGCGATTTTGGGTGGGAGTTTGCACCACCGACGCTGTTGCAGCGAAGGACACCACTCCGATCCGTACATTCGAGGGTTGCTCGGCGACAAAGGCCTTGGCCGCGGCCTGGGCCGCGGAAATTCGGTTGGGCTGGACGTCGACGGCGCGCATGCTGCCGGAGACGTCCATGGCGAGGATGATGGTTTGGTGCTGGGACGGTAAAGTCACAACGGCGGCGGGTCGGGCGACGGCGACGAGCATCGCGATCAGCGCCAGCAGGAAAAGCAGCGGCGGAATGTGACGGCGAAATCTCTGCGCGCCGATCGCTTCTTTCACCATGCTCAAGCTCGCGTACCTGAGTGCTGACTCCTGCTTGCGGCGCAACAGATAAAAATATCCGGCAACGAGCAGCGGCACGATCAGGAGCAGCCAGAGCATCTCAGGCCATAGAAAGGTCATGACTTCCTCTTAGGTGCTGCGGCAGGCTGCCGCCCGCCGCCAATTGACTGCGCCGCTTGCGGAGGTCGGCGAACCGCAGAAGAGCATCGACAAGATCATCGCTGGTGGACAACTCCAGCGTGTCCACACCGGCGTGGTTGAAGGCCGATCGAAGCTCCTGCTCGCGCCGCTCGGCCAAAGCCGCGAAGCGTTTTCTGAAACTGCGATCGTGGGTGTCGACGAATAACTGCTCGCCGGTCTCGGCGTCCCGCATCATGATAAGTCCGAGATCCGGCAGTTCCATCTCCAATGGATCGTAGAGCCGAACCGCGACGATCTCATGGCGCTGCGCAAGATGGGCGAGCGGCTCGGCCCAGCCAGGCGTACTAATGAAATCGGAGACGACAAAAACCAGAGATCGTCTTTGCATGACACGAAAAGCGGTCTGCAGAAGATCGCGCAGGTTGGTGGCGGACGAGCGGGTAGGCTCGGGCCGGGAAAGTATTCTGTGTAGGATGTGGAGCGCATGGCGTCGGCCGCCCCGCGCCGGAATCACCGTATCGACCCTGTCGCCATAGAACAGGGCGCCGACGCGATTGCCGTGGCGGGTCAAGAGACGCGCCAGCACAGTAACGAGCTCGGTCGAGACAGAGCGCTTCTTCACGTTCGAGCCGAAATCCACGGACGGGCTGAGATCGAGCAGGAACCACGCCGTCACTTCGCGATCTTCATTGTACACCCTGACGTAGGGCGTCATGAGACGGGCGGTGACGTTCCAATCGATGTAACGAACATCGTCGTGATATTGATACTCGCGCAGATCGGCGAGATCCAGCCCGAAACCGCGAAACAAAGTCTGGTAATCGCCATGAAGCAGCCCGTCCAGACGACGAATCACCGTCCACTCCAAGCGGCGCAGGATGTTCTCCGCGCCGGAATTACGGCTTATAGCGTATGGCTTATAGCCTATGGGTGTTGGTTCTTTGGTTTCCATCTGTCTATACGCCATCAGCTATCAGCCATATGCGCGCGTCTCGCCTAAGAGCCTGCGGCGACTTTGACATGGGTCTCCAGCGGCTTGTCGGGAGCCGATATGTGGCGCATGATCCGCCGGATCAGCTGATCCGGCGTCATGCCCTCGGCAAGCGCCTCATAGGTCAGCACGAGCCGGTGGCGAAATACATCGGGGACCAGATCCGTCACGTCCTCGGGCAAGACATAAGTGCGACCGCGCAAGAATGCGAGCGCACGAGCGCCCTCGATGGCATTGATCGACGCGCGAGGGCTCGCGCCGAATGACACGTATTTGGCCACGTCGTCGACACCGTAGCGCGCCGGTTCCCGCGTCGCGGAGGCAAGCCGCACCGCGTATTGCTTGAGTGAAGGATCGACATATACGTTCCGGCACTCGCGCTGCAGCGCGCTCAGTTGCTCGGTTGTGGCCATGGGGACGAGATCGTTGGGAACGCCGGTCACCCTGTCGACGATGACGAATTCCTCTTCCTCGGTTGGGTAGCCGACGAGCACCTTCATCATGAACCGGTCCACCTGCGCCTCGGGCAGCGGGTAGGTTCCCTCTGTCTCAATGGGATTCTGCGTGGCCATCACCAGGAAGGGCTCGGGAACGCGGTGGCTCTCTCCGGCGATCGTAACCTGGCGTTCCTGCATGACCTCGAGCAACGCGCTTTGCACTTTCGCCGGAGCCCGGTTGATCTCATCGGCAAGTAAAAGATTGGTGAAGACGGGTCCCAACGAGGTGGCGAATTCGCCGGTCTTCTGGTTGTAGATGCGCGTTCCCACGAGATCCGCCGGGACCAGATCCGGCGTGAATTGAATTCTTTTGAACGAGCCGCGGATGGTTCTGGCGAGCGTCTTGACAGTAAGGGTTTTGGCGAGTCCCGGGACGCCCTCGACGAGCAGGTGTCCTTGCGCCAGGACGGCCACGAGCACGCGCTCCAGAAAACGATCCTGGCCGACGATGACTTTCTTCACCTCGTAAAGGATGCGCTCCATGAGGGAAGCAATTTCGCTGTGATTTGTTTCGTGGTTGTCCATAGATGCCCTTTTAAAGTTTGGATCGTAATGGCGACTAGAACGGCGGCACTCCCACGGCGGCCGCGGCATTTTCGATAGGGACCGCGAAGCCGATGCCGACGAAGAAGCGCTGATCTGTGGGGTTCAGAATGGCGGTGACGATGCCTACGACTTCGCCCTGTGCGGTCACCAGCGGTCCGCCGGAGCTGCCGGGATTGACCGCGGCGTCGAATTGGATGAGATCCGTCAGCACCTGTTTGCCTTCGGGGGAGCGGAATTCGCGCCGCAAACCGGACACGACTCCTGCCGTCGCCGAAGGACCGATGCCGAACGGAAAGCCGACGGCAACGACCTCGTCGCCCAATGCGAGGTCCGCGGTGGATCGCATCGTGGCCGCGACCAGATCGTCGGGAATCGTATGCGCCTGAAGCACGGCCAGATCGTGCTCCGGCCGCACACCGGTGATCGTCGCGTCAGATTCGAGCCCGTCGGCGAAAACCACCTGCACCCGCTTGGCGCCGAGCACGACGTGAAGATTTGTCAGGATGATGCCTTTGTCGACGATGACGACTCCGGTGCCGACGCCTCTTTCTTTGTCCTCGCCCCCGTCTTTGTCCGGTTCCAACCGACGCACGCGAACAATCGACGGTCGGATGACCTCATACGCCTTCGCCGCGGGCGACGGAAGAGTATGGGTCTCGAGTGTGTGAAGCACCGCGGCACTGATATCCTCCTGGGTGATCTCGCGACTCGAAGGCGTGATTAAAGCGTGCGTAAACACCACGAGCAGCGCGAGCAGCCCGGCGGCTCCGACCCACAGAGGGCGTTCATAACGTACCCAGAGGTTTCGCCACCGTGAGCGGAGTTGTTGACTCGCGACGTGAGCAGAAGAGTTCTCGCGCGCCTGATCGGGACTTGTGAGTGGGTTCGGATGGTTGGTCGGGGTTGCCCGCTCGGTCATCGACGAACGGCTGGAGCTATAAAGTGTTACCCGTTTCATGTGCGGCCTATCCGGTTCATCCGCCGCGGCGCACCGACTTAAGCGTCAAGGGAAGCAAAGGAGCCTATCTTCTATCTATCGCACGGCCAGCTGATATTAAAGCCCCCTTTCCGCAGTTAAGAAAGTTGTCCAGCTCTTTCTCCAACTCAAACGACCTAAAACTGCCTTTGCGCCGACCAAAAAATCATTTGTGCCGCAGCTTGGTCGTCACCTCCTTCAACAATTCGTTAAGATTGGGTTGGCAGTCATTGATCAGCTATCGTGATGCCCCAGAGAAAGATCGTCACGCTGTCTACCGCAGTTGCTGCAAAAAGACTCGCATATCGCGTCTCCACTCGGAAGGCCGAGCATCGACGATCGGCATGTGCGGCACGTCTGGATAGGCAATGAATCGAGCTTTGTCCCCGATAGCCTGCGCGATACCGCGAGCCTGTTCGATCGACACACGTGCGTCCTTCTCGCCGTGAAGCACAAGCGCCGGACAAGTCACGGCATGTGCGTACACGATGGGATTGTGCGAAAAGAAGTTAAACCGCCGCTGCAAACTACCCCAAAATAGCAGAAGCTCAGCGAACGGCGTGCTCGGTAAGCCGGTCGCGTGAAAACGGTTCCTGGCGGTATGCAGAAGCGTGTCGAACGTTGACTCGAGGATAACGGCATCCGGTTTTGGGCCTTCAGCGGCGATGGCACGAAGGATCGCCGCGCCGCCCATCGACGCGCCATACAGGACAATCTTTCGATTGGGCCACGTACGCCTCGCGAAATTAATAGTCGCCTCTACGTCCCGCGCCTCCTCGACTCCCAGAGTGGTATCGTTGCCGGAAGACTCTCCGGACCCGTAGAAATCAACCAGCAGTGTGCCAACCCCAATTTCATGAAAGACGCGGGCCGCCGGCAATAACGTCGACTTACTCGCCGCGTAACCATGAAAGAGTGCGACGATCACTCCTTCGTCTTTGCCCGGCACATACCAGGCATCAAGGGTCGAGCCATTGCCGCTCGGAAAGCGGTGTGTCTCGAACGAAAGACCTAAATCAGCGGGTGTGCGCCGGTTCTGCGGTCGCGGTATGTTGACGCCGGAAACAATAACGGCGAGCCCGTCGAGTAAACTCAGCTGTTCAGGCCCCGCGCTGCGCTCGCCACCCCCAGTGAAGTTCGTCATGGCTCGCGCCTGCATGAAGGCAATGACGTTAGTGCTGACTACGGCGCTGAGCAGAGCCGCAGTGAGAAGCTTGGCGAAACGCTTCATCGAATAGAACCCACCGCGAAATCGAAGTCTTAATAACCCTATCCCGCAATGATTTTGCGGATAACGTTAACTCTTTGAGCCTTCGGGAGTGAGCAGGTTGGCGTCGCGAAAGAGCACCCAGCGGCCGTCAGGCTCCTTGCGTAGGAGCGTCAACGTGTACCCTGAACGGCGCATCGGCGATCCACCCTGAAACGGCGTCACGTTCACTTCAAGATAACTCCACAAGTACGCCATGT
>VBKY01000571.1 GCA_005879255.1 Deltaproteobacteria bacterium | reverse complement strand
CCGCTCTCGACCATGTTCTTGATCAAAAAGAGAGCCGAACTGGCGCATGCCGCGCTCGCGATCGAATATAGAAAACCGCCGATAATCCCCAAGGGAGCGACCAGCGTCCCGATGATGGACAGCCCGATGCCGTAGACCACCGGCGCAAAGCTCACCACCCAGTTCCTACCCAAGCATTCCAAAGATCGCCGAAGCGCCGTCGCGTACATCCAAAGCGTGACCTGGAGAATTTGCATCGCTTACATATACCAGACATGCGGCTTCCTTGCAGCATCGAGCGACAACAGTCGTCGTGGACAAAGTTTCGCGCTTGGGTTATAAGCCTCAACTCGAAGCCAATTCTCAGTCGGGAGTTTCGCTCATGAAGGAGCTTGCTCTATTCGCGGCCGCCGTTCTTTTCAGCGCGCCGTTCCAGACCGCTTGGGCTCAGACGATTGAGCTCCGTTACGGCCAGATCCCTTCAACGATCAAAACCGTATCCTCACTGCAGTTCTCGATTGCACAACGGAAAAGTTTTTTCGCGCGCGAGGGCATCCATCTCGAAATGCAGCCCATCGAAGGCGGCGCCGCCAACATGGTCGTCGCCCTGAATAAGGGCGCGGTCGATATCACGCGCACGGCGACTCCTTACCTGATTCAGGATGTGCTCAAGGGTTCCGACAATGTCGCCATTCTCGGCGAGACGGCAACGCCGATCTATAGCTTGATTGTAAAACCCGAGATCAAGAGTTTCGCCGACCTAAAAGGCAAAACCGTCGGCCTTTCTCTAGCCGTCGATACGATATCGATTTCGACGCGCAAACTCATGGCGATGAACAGTATCAGGGAAGGCGATTTCAAGGTCAAAGAGCTGGTCGGCACGCCGGCGCGGGCCGATTGTCTCAGAAAAGGCGAATGCGACGCCGTGCCGCTCGGTCAACCGGAAGATTTCCTCTTGATGCACCAGGGTTACCGACGCCTGGGCGTCTCCACCGACGCCATGGCCAACTTTCAATTCGTCGTAAGCGCCGTGCGCCGCTCATGGGGCGAAAAGAACAAGGATGCCCTTGTGGGCTATGTGCGAGCGCTCGCATCGGCGTACCGTTTCATGCGCGATCCCGCGCACCGAGACGAAGTCGTCCGCATTGTCGTCGACACAACCGGCTCATCCGAAGAAATCGCTCGGCAAACTCTATCTCTCTATTTCGAGCCCGATCGGGGCGTCGTCCCCAAACAAGGCGAGATCGACGTCAAAGGATTCGCTGAAGTCATTCGAGTCATGGGCGAGGCCGGCGAGCTCAAGCCGCCTTTGCCGCCGGTGGAGCGCTTCATCGATTTACAATATCTCAAAGCTGCAGGTTTGCAGTGACGGCTCAGCCCGACACGGTGGAATCGGCCCAGGTGATTACTGACAAATTCACCGGTCATTCCAAAGGATTCGGTTCGTCGAGATGAGTTCCAGCAGTGAAGCGCAAAGCGCGTTTCAGGCCTGAACGGGACGGATCCTCAAATCAGCAAGGAAGGAATACGTGGTGTAAGATCTCGAACCTGAGTGGCAACGGACGGGTTGATGCGGTGCGTGACGGATTCCGGGGCTTAACAGGAATAGATGTGCACGTCGTTTTCTTCGATGCGGCGGCCGCGCGTGATCAATTTAACGATGCTGCAGACATTCCGGCTGACATCCCCGATATTGGTAGCCGGAAATCCATCCTTGAGATAGCGACCGATGAACTTTTCATCCCTAAGGCTGACGATCTGAAGATAATCGTTGCCATTCCCTTCGAAGTACTGTTTCGTTCCCGGAGCCGGACTGTCTAGTTCGTCTTGTAGCGCCTTGGTAATTTTTATCCCTACGAAGAGCCGCTTAGTCATCTCGTCCATATTGTTTCCCCTTTGCTCCCGTCAATATCACAGCGACGCTCAAACAACCACACACTCGGCACAAAGATTCGAATCGCTCTGCAGCTAACCACGTCCCCCGGAGACAAAAAACTCATGCGGCGGAAAGCCTCTTCGTCTGCGCCATTTTGTCTCGGAAACCCAACCCTAAAATTCTCCGGAAATAGCCAAACTCGCAGCAATCGTATTCCGACAGAAATGGAATTTTGCCATGACGAAGCGAATCATTCAAGCTGCCCGGATCGCTACAGTGTCCTAATTTGATGGTGGATGTTAGTTGCGCGGGTGGACGATCACTGTACCTGCACCTGCGGCAATGGTAGCTTCACGTTGATGAAAAGCATTTTCGGCTGTCAGTTTGAGTGTTAGATACTCAGCTTTTGTAATTTCCTGTGTTTGATAGGATCTCTCGATTTCCTCAATTTGTTTTATATAAGCTTGTCTGCTCGCCTGTCGAACAGTGCTGCAAGCTGAGATGGCGCAGAATCCCAGCGCAAGAACTAGTAAATATTTCCCGATTTGATGAATCATTTCAATTCGGTTAGAAGATGAGATTGCATAGTAGTAAACGCGTCTTTGAGCGTGCAAGCCTCTGCGGGTGGTTGGATATTTCATCAACCGAATCACAGGGAGCGTTAAAAGATGAAGCTGCTGAAATTTCATGAAAGAAAAACCCTACGGAGTCCTGATACTCCGTTACCGGTGATTGGCAAGCTACTCATTAGACCTATCGGTGATGGGGAGGACGACGACCGTAACAAAAGAGCCTACGACTTGCTATCTCGGATTGGCAATCCAGCGGCACAAGAAAATATTGCTGGATCCGCTTTGGACTCAGCAACACACTAAGACCCCACTACCGATTGTTTGACGACTATTAGGCGGCTTGTTCCTTTAGCTCAAACTTTCCATCCTGATCCTGACTAATCCTTCCCTCTTCGTACAACCGCGCGACGGCACCAGCGACGCTTTTGTAGTCTGCCTTAGGAAATTTTTCCAAGAGATCGGCGAAGAAACAGTGTGATTTACCCAGTGCCGTTTCGATCTTGTCGATGAGCGCCTCGACGCTTTCAGTGGTCTCGGGTTTGGGCTTCGCTGTTGCCGCGGCCGGACCAACGTAATCGCTGAGCTTAACCTTTCCCTGATGATAGTAAACGATGCGCGTGTAGCGTTGTGCTGGGATATTTTCCGGAATCGTGGCATCGATGCCCATCTTGGCGGTGGTCGGAATTTTTCCGTGCAGTGGCGGCGGCAGCGACGGATCGAGCGGCTTGGAGCGCGCGTTCGAGACGATGACGACATCGCGGTCGGCTTGCACGCGCGTCGCTATGGCCCATTCGACGTCGATGGGGTCAAAGATGTCAATGTCATCGTCGACGATCGTCACATGCTTGATATCAGCGATCGACAAGAGTGCCATGATGGCATTCTTCCCATCGCCCGGCTGCTTGTTGATCGCCGCGATGATATGCCAGTGGCAGCAGCCGCCGGGAGTGACGTTGATTGCCACTGTCTGCACGCCGGCTTCAAAGAGCACGCGCCGGGCCGCCGCTTCATAAATCGGCGCGCTCATCCAAATATTCTCCCACGGCATCTGCAGCGCGTAATACCTTGCGTCCTTGCGATGCATGATCGCCTTGATGCGCACGCGTGGGTTCATGTGCAGGCCGCCCATGAGCCGGTTAAATTCGCAGAACGGGCCCTCCGGGTGAACCCACCCTTCGGGGAGAATCTCGCCTTCCAAAACAATTTCGGCATCGGCGATGCAGGGCACCGCCACGGTTTCGCCGGCGGCGAGGCGCAGCGGCTCGTTGCGCAGACCGCCGGCAAAAGTCAGTTCGTTGACGCCGAGATTGGCCTTGAACGTCGATGCGACCAACTCGTAAGGATGCGTGCCAATAGAGATAGAAATCGGCAACGGCTTCTTTTTCGCCAGCGCCCGCTCGGCAAACTTGCGCAGGTTATTGGGCGTAACGATGTCAATGCCGGTGATGTTTCTTTCTTTGAGCATCAGCCGATACATCCCCGCGTTCATGCCGAACTCGGGATCTTCTGCGATCACGACGCCGCCCGTGATCATCGGCCCCCCGTCCATGACTGAGAACACCGGCACCGGCAAATTATACAGATCGACCTTTTTTCCGGTCAGTGTCACCTCTTTCACCGGCGCGCTGGTGACCCGTTTCGGCTTTATCGGGTTTTCCATGGCCTTACCGAGCTTGTCCGCAACCTTCTCGTAGGCCACACCCATGCCGAGCGCGATACGGTTGCGCGACTGTAGCAATCCGGACACCACCGGCATCGTATAGCCACGGACATTTTGAAATAGCAGCGCCTTTTCTGACTGCGCGACTAACGCCGCGAGATCGCGAAGATCTACCGCTTTGGCAATCTCCAGCAGCTCATCGTTCTTGCGCAGTAAGTCAATGTAGTCTCTGAAGCTCGCTTTCATCGTTAAAGTCCTCATAACTGGTCGTCTTTGTGCTCATTATCCCGTGCCATTAACACGCGTATGTGAAGATGTCCAACTTTCGCGGACTCAGCGTACGACTTAGAGACAGCGTCGACATAATCTTCTGCAGCTGAAATTTTGGTTCAATACTTTCCCACGACTGTGCTTTCGCATCGAACGCTTGCATATGTTATAACCCGCCTGGCAAAACTGCTTTTTGGAAAGGCGATCTATGAGTTCCTTCGGACTGACGTTGGCGAACCGCGGCGTCATCATCGGCGCGGTTACGGTTGCTGAGCTCTTTGATATGGCGAGACGCGGCGAAGACTCCGGCGCCTTCAGCGCGGTGTGGGTGGGCGATAGCCTGCTCGCCAAGCCGCGACTGGAATCGATCGCGCTGTTATCCGCTCTGGCGGCAATCACAACGAAGGTAAAGCTTGCCGTTGGCTGTATGGCAACGTTTCCGCAGCGCCATCCGGCGCTGCTCGCGCAACAGTGGGCGAGTCTTGACGTGATCTCCGGCGGCCGCTCGTGGCTCGCGGTGTGTCTGGGTGGACCGAATGAGCAAAGCCCGGCGCAGGCACTGGAACACAAAGTCATGGGCATCAAGGACACCGAGCGCGTCGCTCGGCTCGAAGAAGGTATCACGATCTTGCGCAAGCTTTTTCACGAAGAAAAGGCATCGCATAAAGGCCGCTTCTATGAATTCGAGGGGGTAACGATTCAACCGCGGCCGGTGCAAAATCCGCTGCCGATCTGGATCGCCAGCAATCCAACCGGTTTGACCTGGAAAGATGGCGCGAGCGCCCCCACTCCTGCCGTCGAAAAGGGACTGCGGCGGGTGGCGAAATTTGCCGATGGCTGGATGACCAACAAAGTTACGCCGGAAGAATTTAAATCGCAGTGGACGCGCATTGTGGCGATGGCCGAAGAAGAGGGCCAAGATCCTTCGAAAATTGGCAGCGCGCTCTACCATAACATCAACATCAAGGCAGACCGCCAAACGGCGTTGAATGAGAGCAAGGCATTTCTTGACAAATACTACACGTCGAATTTCAGCATGAAATTCGTCGAAGGTTTCACCACGGCGGGCACTCCCGAGCAATGTGTCGAAGAATTGAAAGCCTATTTCGCCGCGGGCATCGAGCACATCACGCTACGCATGACTTCTTGGGATCAAATCGGCCAACTTCAACGGTTTCTTGAGGAAGTGGCGCCCGCATGCAAATAAATAGCTGGTAGTTCAAGATATTTGCAGCCATGATTCATGGAATTGATCATCTCGTCATCGTCGTCAACGACCTCGAGCAAGCCGCCAAGGACTTCGAGCAGCTCGGTTTCAAGGTCATCCCCGGCGGCCAGCACCCGGTCGGCAGTCACAACGCGTTGATTTCTTTCCGGGACGACTCTTATCTCGAAATCATCGCTTTCTATCGAGAGGCAAGCGATCATCGCTGGTGGGAGCCGCTCCAGACAGCGGAACGTTTAGTCGACTTTTGTTTGCAGACCGATGATTTGCGCGGCGACACCAGGCGATTGCAAAGCGCCGGCGTAACCATCAACGATCCCGTTCCTTGGTCGCGCAAGCGGCCGGACGGTTACGAGCTCAAGTGGCTTCTTTCACTTGCAACCGGCGCCCATCGCGGCATCGCGCCGTTTCTCATCGAGGACGTTACGCCGAGAAGCGAGCGCATTCCGCAACAATTCGACCACGCTAACGGAATTACCGGCATAGACAAAGTCATCGTCGCGGTAGGCGAGCCTTCCGAGATCGATAGATGGTACGGCGCGCTTCTCGGAGCCAAAGGAGAAAAGATCGCAGATGCCGACGTAGCCGCCGAAGGATCGCGCTATCGAGCCGGGCCGCATGCCCTCGATTTCTTGGCTCCGCGCGACGCCGCTAGCCCCCTCGCTGAATGGATGCGGCGGTTCGGACCGTCGCCGTACGCCGCGGTTCTCAAAGGCGCCGGCACCGTACCTATACCCTTGAACCCTGCGCTCACCCACGGCGCCAATCTGTTCGTAAAATAGTTATTAATGTCCCTCTTGGGGATCGTCTAAATCCTTCGCCTTCAGGCGAAGTGAAAGTTCGTCATGCCGGTCCTTCGATGGGACTCAGGATAAACTCCCGCCGGCATCCAGGTTCGTTTTCAGTTCAAGTTCAAAAACCGCCTGGATTCCGGGAGCAAGAGTCGACTTCCAATCGACCAATTCAGAACCCCTCAGCTTGGAGCGGAGGGTGGTTCAGTTTTATTTAAGTCCCGAATTTTTTGATTTTTTTCTCCCGTCACACCAACCATTTAACAAACCTCCCGCCGGCGCGTCTAACGCGGTGAAGGGAGGAAATTCACATGAACACATTCAAAAACTCCAAATATATATCCTCGGTGGCGATCATACTGGCGCTAGCGCTGTCGGTCCTCAGCACACCGGGTACCGCATGGAGCAGTCTGCGCGACGATGTTCGAGAATTTCACCTGTTTCTGCAGGATCACCCGCGTATTTCTTCTGACTTGAGAGCAAATCCTAACTTGGTCCACAACAGAAGATATATGGACCAGCACGATGATTTGGCGCGGTTTCTGAGGCACCGTCCGGGGCTGCGCCAGGAGATCGCTTCCAACCCCGATCGGGTCTTCGGCAGATACTACACCAATGGTCGCTACGGCGCGTACGATCGCTACGGCGGATACGATCGCTACGACCGCTTCGGTCGCTGGCGCTAGACACTTATAGACGCGAAGACGGCAGGTGAAATACC
>VBKY01000570.1 GCA_005879255.1 Deltaproteobacteria bacterium | reverse complement strand
GAAAGATAAGCCGGCGAGACCACGAGATGCTCGCCGGCGCTGACGACCGCGTCACCGGCGATCATTGTCTTGATCCTCGGCAGGTGCAGGCTAATATGTCCCGCGGTATGTCCCGGCGTGTGCAGGACGTTGATGCCGCCGCAGTCCGGCAACTGCTCCCTCCCTCTAACGACGTGCTCGACGTCGTACCCCGTTGCCTTTTGGATGGCAGGCATATCTAACTCGTGCGCCATCACTTCAAACTTGAGCGTCTTCTTGAGTTTCTTCAATCCGCCGGTGTGATCGCCATGCCGGTGGGTGAGCACGCACAGCTTTAAATCCGCATGCTTATGCCCCATTTCTACAATCGCGTCCATGATGATATCCGCATCGGCATCGGAAAACCCGGTATCGACCAGGATTAGCCGCTCGTTGCCGGTGACAAGGAACGATTTGACGATGCCTCTCGGGCCCTTCACGCGGCAAGGGACAATTTTCACGCCGTCAATCGGGATATCTTTCAGAATGCTGACCATGACCTCTTCCTCACTTGGTAAAGTTTACCGCCGCCTCTTTAATCGCGGCGACGATGTTGCCGTAACCCGTGCAGCGGCAGAGATTGCCGGAGATGGCCTTCTTGATTTGCTCCTCCGTCGGTTTGCTGCTTTTACTGAGCAAGCCGTAAGCCGACATCAACATGCCCGGCGTACAGTAACCGCACTCCACTGCGTCGTTTTTCCAAAACGCTTCCTGCAGCGGGTGCAGCCGTTTGTCTTGCGCGAGGCCCTCCACGGTGACAATCTCATCACCTGCCGCCTGCACGGCGAAGACCATACAAGATTTCACCGGCGTGCCGTTCCACAATACGGTGCACGCGCCGCAGCGGCCGACGACGCAGCCCAAGTGCGTGCCCGTGAGCCGTAGCGAATCGCGCAGAAAGTGGGCGAGCAGCGTCCGCGGTTCCACTTCACCCGAATAAGCTTTTCCATTGACGGTCACAGAAATCGTTTTAAGCATGAGCGGATTTCGCCTGTGCTTGCTCGATGAGATCCAAAACTCTGTCCGGCGTGAGCGGTGTCTCTCGAACCTTTACGCCTAGCGGACTCAGCGCGTCCTCCACCGCGTTGCAAAGCGCCGGCGGCGGCCCCAGCATGCCGGTCTCCCCCGCGCCTTTTGCGCCCAAAGGCGTGAACGGATTGGGTGTGACGATATGCTCCAACGCGAGCTCCGGTGCTTCCTCGACGGACGGCAAGCGGTAGTCCATGAAAGTCGAAGACAAAAGCCGGCCATCCTCGTCGTAGCGTAATTCTTCGTAAAGCGCCGCGCCAATGCCCTGCATGATCGAGCCCTGTTGTTGAGTGTCGACGATCTGCGGATTGATCATGTTGCCGCAATCGTGGACCGTGGTGTATTTGACGATCTTGATCATGCCAGTCTCCACATCGACTTCGACCACCGCAATGACGGCGGCATAAGGATAACTTGAAAACGTATTCATGCGCCCTTTGGCGTCCGGCGTGTAGTCGATATTCGGATTGACGAAATAGCCGGTCACTTCCAATCCGGGCTCCATGTTCTCCGGGAGCAAGTGAATCGCGCCATAGGCGGTGCGAACTATTTCCATGACCGCAATCGATTGCTCCCGATCTTCCTTTCCGAACACTTTACCGTCGCCGATCTCCAGCTTTTCGGGAACCACGCCTAACTGACGCGCGGCAATACCAAGTATTTTGTCGCGCATCAATTTTCCCGCCACCCAAGCCGAAGGCATCAGAACAACCGACGAGCGGCTGCTGCCGGTGCCGAAGCCGTAAGGCGTCGGCAAAGTATCGCCATGAATCACCGTGATCTTGTCGAACGGAATGCCGGTTTGGCTGGCGACGATCTGGGCGAGCGTAGTCTCGTGACCTTGTCCCTGCTCGCCCATGCTGGAAAACACCGTCGCCGCTCCTGAAGGATCGATGCGCAGCCGGCATGACGCATAACCGCCGGTGGCATGAATGCGGCTCGAGCTGGTCGGCTCCATCACCAGAGCGACGCCGATACCACGATAGATCCCTTTCTTGCGTAAATCAGCTTGTTCTTTGCGGAGCCGATCGTAGCCCGCCATTTCCGCGGTTCGTCTCAGAGCCAGATGATACTGGCCGCTGTCGTAGAGAGCGCCGGTGGCATTGCGGTACGGAAACGCATCGGCGGGAATGAAGTTTTTCATTCGAATTTCAATCGGGTCGAGCTCTAATTCGCGTGCCGCGATGTCGACGAGTCGTTCCAGAATATATGATGCGTCGGCTTTGCCGATGCCGCGCAGCGAACCGTGCGTAGTTTTGTTCGTCGAGATGCCGAAGGCGTCAACGGCATAGTTCTGTATCTGGTAGACGCCCGTCATATACAACGCAGCGGCCATTATCGAGTGGTCGACCGTGTACGTCGAGCCCATGTCGGCGATGATTTTGTCTTTGATCCCGAGCATGG
>VBKY01000568.1 GCA_005879255.1 Deltaproteobacteria bacterium | reverse complement strand
CGCGGCGCGCGAGGAGTTGATCGTGTACGATGGTGGCGTAACCCATGGACGAGCCGAGCGGCGCATGTCGTTTGCCGAGATCGCCCGCGCCAACGGCAAAGCGCTGACTGCGGAGGGTCATTATGTCAATATGGCCGATGGGCCGGAGGCGTCCCTGGTCGCCCAAGTCGCGGAAGTGGAGGTCGATGAAGAAACCGGCGAAGTGCGGGTAATAAAACTGACCACCGCTCATAATACCGGAACGATTTTGAATCCACTGACGCACCAGGGTCAGATTGACGGCGCCGTGATGATGGGCGTGGGATATGGATTGATCGAAAATCTCGCCTATGATGAGAGCGGCAAGGTTTTGGCGACGAATCTCGGCGAGTACAAGATTCCCAACATTCGAGATATTCCGGAGCTCAAAACCACGATCCTGCAATCCGATTTCGGCAGCGGGCCTTATAACAGCATGAGCATCGGCGAGACTGCCTTGATTCCAACGGCTGCGGCGATCGCCAATGCGATTGAGGACGCGGTAGGTGTGCGCATCAAGTCACTGCCGATCACCGCGGAAAAAGTGTTGAACGCGCTCAAGGAACGGTGAGGCGACGATGGCTTTACCGCTCAAGGGAGTATCAGGTGTGAGGTTTCAGTTTTCGAATATCGGGCTGAGCTGCGTCACTTTTCTGCTGCATGGCTAAGCCTGGTACCGGACCGTTTGAGCAAATCATTCGCGGGACTGATTGCTCGTTGAAAGGGATTCGCGCTGGCTGGTGTACTCAGGCGTCACTGCGTTACGAAATTTGTCTGTTAATAATCATTCTTCCCGCCGCTTGGTGGCTGGGCAAGGACGGCGCGGAGCGGGCGTTGCTGATGGGCAGTAGTTTATTCGTGGTTGTCGTGGAGCTGATCAATTCCTCGATCGAAACGGTCGTCAATCGCATTGGTGCCGAATATCACGAGCTCTCCGGCCGGGCCAAGGATCTCGGCTCGGCGGCAGTTTTCTGTTCCATCATCATGGGCGTAATTATTTGGGTTGTAGTTCTCGTTCATCGGTGAGGCCGGCAGAAATCGCTTGGGTGACGTTATGAAAGTTTATGATGCCGTCGTCAAATATCAGTATCGTTAACAATTATTGCTCGCAGTTCGATCGCGTGATCTCGAAATCGTCCTACGAGGAACTGAAGAGGATGCTCGAGGAAAAAGCGGGATAATAGAATTTTCTGCGTGAGCGCAACCTCCAAGCAGTCCAATGGAATTATCTCATCTTCTCATAATCGGCGCGCCCCGTTCGGGCACCACGCTGCTGGCGACGATGATCAGCCGGCACACGGAAATTGCTATTTTGAACGAAGACAAGGGATGGGGGATGCGGCAGTTGTTGGGAAAAAGAATCGTCGGGAATAAGCGCTGCGTGCCCAATCAAATCGAGCTCAAGAAGCCAGGCCGATTGCATTTTCGTTTTCTCAAAAACATCGGCTTGGCCAAAGAGTACCAAAGCTCTGAGTTTTCCATTGAGGATTACCTGACTCTGCCCAATATCAAGGTGATCGGGCTTATCCGCGGCGGCAACGACGTGATCTCGTCGGTGATGGGTCGCAGCGAAAAAAATTTTCGCGTCGCCTCCTATCGATGGTGCCGATCGATCGAGGTCATACATGAACTGAAGACACGGGTTCCCGAACTCCTGTTAGTGGTGTCGTTCGAGAATCTGGTGTTGAGGCCAAAACCGAATATGGAGCGCATCGCGGCGTTTCTGAATGTCGAATACCAAGATCGCATGTTGGAAGGACCCCAATTCAACCCATGGTATCCGGAAGAAGGAATGAACCGTGAAAAAGTCAATCGGTCGCAGCGAGAGAATGTTGATTTCAAATTATCGGAGCGATTTCCGGCCATCTATCGCCAGTACCAAGAGCTCCTGGCGCTTTCCGAAACTGGGCCACAGGAATATGCAAGTGCCGGTGATGTTTCCAATTAACAAACGACCACTATTGCCTGCTGCTCCCCATCAGTGAACGATCTCAATCGGCTGTAACTCGATGAAAAATACTTGAGTTTGAGCAACGCGGGAGCTTGGTCAACGGCTTTGCAGTTTGCCGCGTCGTTCGTGCATTTGCACGAAGAGATTGTAAAAGGACGCGATCGTTCTTTCCTCGTATTGCGGATGACCGTCTTTGTTGCGCCATAATATCGTTATGCTGAGCTGGCGCTTGTGAATTTCCAACAGCTGGGCGCCCTTGAGATCTAGATAAGATCCCAGCGTACGAAGTGTGTTGGGTAACCTGTAGAAATCAGGTAATCGATTTGTCTGAGATCGATTGGCGCGTCCCTGGCGGTCGAGCTCATCGATATCCGGGCCGGTGAAGCTCAAGGACGTGTTCAGGCCTTCGCTGCGCCGGCGTTTCTGCCAGTTTCGCAGTGTGGCCAGCAGCGAACTTTCCTTTTCGGG
>VBKY01000567.1 GCA_005879255.1 Deltaproteobacteria bacterium | reverse complement strand
TGCACATAGCACGGTAACCTACCACGGGTTACGCGATTGGATCGACCAGGTTGAGAAATTGGGCGAGCTGCTCAAGGTCAACGGCGCCCACTGGGACCGGGAAATGGGCGCGATTACACAGATGCTCACCGAAGGCGGCAAAGGCAAAGCCCCGGCAATCCTGTTCGATGAAGTACCCGGCTATCCGAAAGGCTACCGGACGCTCTACGGCCAGTTTTCAACGATCAAACGTGTCGCTTTGACGCTGGGTTTACCGCTCGAATACGAG
>VBKY01000226.1 GCA_005879255.1 Deltaproteobacteria bacterium | reverse complement strand
TACCATTTTTTTGCGCCTTGTAATAAGCCCTCAGGAACCAGCAAGTCCACAGCGAACTGCAGCGTATCAGAACTCGGCGATGAGATTTGTCTCACCCAACGCGCCGGAGCTAGTCGAGAATGCCAAACGGATCAAATGTCCCGTGCTCTTTATTCGCGGCGATCAAGAACCGATGGAAAATTATCCGGCGGAACGGTTCAAAGAAAACTGCGCCGGCCCATGCGAGGTCACGATCATTGCCAACTGCGATCACTTCTACGTTGGGGCGGAAGAGAGAGTGTCGAAAATTGTAGTTGACTGGCTGATTAGGACGTTGGGTTGCTAGCAGTAGGGCGGGTTTGAAACCCGCCCCTACATCGGTAGCTTCAGCCTGCGGCTGATCCACCTCTGGCGGAATCGCGGCCAGCTTGGCCGAATGACGGTAAGACACGCATCAAATCTTTTTAACGGCTTGAACTGCTTGAACACCTTGAACGATTTGAACAACGTTCACTCGCTCACCGCCGGCCACTCGCGCAGCAGCCGGCCATACCCGCTCATCGGATATTTCAGACCGACTTTGGAAAGCACGTACCAAAACATCGCGGGATTGCTCGCAATAACGGTCGCGGTCAGTTCGGACTCAATCCGGTCCAGGCATTTGATCGGATCGAGCACGGCGCCTTGGAAATAAATCGCATCGACTTTGCCGACCGCAGCCAAATTCTTTTTCGTAAGTTCAAACACCTCATCCGGCGTCATGCGCTTTGGCACCGCCAGTTCCTCGAACGAATGCGGCGCTATCGCCGTCACGCCGACTTTTTGCAGATGTTGAACAATCAGTTCATTCAAGCGCGCATCAAAGGGCGTGAGCAACAGCACTCGCGGCGCCGAATAAACTCGCAATGCCTCGACGCAGGCGTGAAGCGCGGTAGTGAATGGTACCGACAAAGCCGCTTTGAGTGAATCAAAGAGCCCTGGATTTAGAACCTCCGTTGGCGCAGCGGTAACGATGACCCCGTTCCATCCCCGATTCGCGACGAATTCACTGACGCGACGAACGATAATTTCTTTCTTGTCCGCGATCTCATACAGCGACTTGCCGTAGAGCTCCAGACCCTGAAAATCGATCTCAATTTCCTTCGGAACAATCGGCAAAAAGCTATTGTAGTGCGGCATCGACCCGGCGCCGCCGCTGACAAAACCGATCCGTGCTTTCACATCATCAACCATACCTAACCTCCGTCGATCCTCGATCCTCTATCATCGATCTTCCTATTTCTTTTTCGCCTTATAACTATCGACCGCTTTTTTGAGATCCTCGTACTCTTCGCATTTCCCGAAGAACGGACAGGCCTTTTTCAAGGCTGCCAGTTGCTTCTCGGCGTTATCGGGCTGATCCATGTCCAGATAGAGCTCACCGAGATACTCGTGCGCGCTGCGATGGCCGGAATCGATCTTAAGCGCCGTCTGATAGTGCTCCATCGACTTATCGAAGGTGCCGAGCTTTCGGTAGCTGTATCCGAGCATGCTGTGCGCGTCGGCGTTTTTGGGCTCTTCCTGAACAGCCTTCGTCAATTGTCCCACCGCGGCTTTGAAATCCTTTGCTTCGATGGACTTTCGTGCCGCGGCGATATTTGGATTCTCATTTTTATCTTTCGGCGGCGGCATATCGGCAAAAGCCACATAATGGCTCAATGCCAAACCGATTATCACTGTTACAATAGTCAACATACGCTTCATGGGATAACCTCCGTCTTGATAGGTTTAATAGAAAGGATGTTAATCATCCAGCCCTCGGTCATGCAATACTCTACGCTAGCGCTTCCGCAACTCGGCTCGCACCTCGCGCAGGATCGACAAATCGACGAGACGGTCGGCGGGAACTTCAGCGCTAATACCGGATTCTTGCCTGATCTTGTCGATAATAGATTTCAACACGGCTTCTTCAATATCGCCATCCGAATTTACCACCTGCTTCAAGATTTTGAACGTATCGGCGGCGATCTTCGGCTCGAGACCGAAATCTCTTTGCAAATACGGAATAACCTCTGCCTCATTTTTGACGATACTATCCATGCTTCGAAGCGTGCTCCGGATTACCGATTTCACTTGCTCGCGGTGATCTTGAAGGTACGGCGCGCGCGCCACCAACCCGCCTTGCAGATCGCGCACATCGAAGGTGTTTCCTAGATCCACATAGCCTGCCAAGGTTGCCATGGAAGTGTAGGGCGGGGTAAGTATCGCGGCCTCGACGGCTTTACCCAATAGAGCGGTGTAGTTGCTTGCTGTGGTGTTCGTCGAAATGTAAGCAACCTTTTCGTTGTTCAATCTTTTCAAGACGGTGATCGCGGCATAATGGGCCAAGGATCCGATGCCGCTGACGGCGACGTTCTTTATTCTAGCCGGAGTCATGCCGGGCTGGCCGACGAGGCTGAAGCTCAAGCGAGTTTGAATGAACGTCACAGTTCGAAGCGGAACGCCCTTCATCGCGGCGCGTACCGACACTCCTCCGGCTGCGGAATAATCAAGATCTCCCGCCACCAGCGCTGTCACGCCCAGCGGCGGCCGCATAACGATGATCTCTAAATCGATCCCTTCCTTGGCGAAGATGCCGTGCGCCTTGCCAAAATAGTATGGCATGAAGGTCAGAGATTTTGCCGGCACCGTGATTCGAACTCGCTCCAGAGGTTTCTTATCTTGTTGGGCGTGGAGCCCCGGATACAAGCCAACCACAATAGTCAGCGTGAACAATGGCAGCGTCAGCAGCTTTTTTCTGGGAAAGGGCGACCAGCCGGTCGCCCCTACATCACGATATCCGAGCTCTTGGTGCCTCATTTTTATCTTGCGCTCTTTGCGCCCTTTGCGGCTAAATGGTTTTCTGTCTTCGGATTGAGGGCGCGATGAATCGCGCCCCTACTTTGTGACCTTTGCGCCTTTTGTGGTCGCTGCCTTCTCTGCGGCTAAATCTCTTGATTCTTCTTCCCCGCGAGACTCGCGCCGAACTTCGCGGCGACCTTTTGCTTCAATTCTTCGCTGGCCCCCGAAACTTTCGGAAATTCACTCATCCATTCGTAAGGCTTGCATGCGTCGATAATCCCGCGCGACTGAAAACCGCGCTCACTGGTCGGAATGATCGGATCGATGGGGTTGCTCCAGCAGCGCCGCATGATGTCGATATCCTTCGCTGGATCCGTGCGCGTGCACAGCGCCCACAAGAGCTCATTGCTGTCCCAGATATTGATGTCTTCGTCGACGACGACAACGTAACGCGTGAGCAATGCCGCGGCGCGACATTGGGAGGCAATCAGCGCCGCCTGCCGCGCATGGCCCGGATAGCGCTGCTTGATGGCGACGACGACGAGCATGCGCGTTTGATAGTATGCGACGCCGCGCACGTCGGGCACTCCGGCTTTCTCCAGGTAATGCCAAATATAAGCGGCGCGAATCAGATTGTTCTCCGCGCCTGCAGCAGGGCGGAATGGCGGCGCGCCGGTGATGATCGGGTCGTTGCGGTACATGAGCCGCTTTACTTTGAGTATCGGCTCGGAACGATGACCACCAGCGTAGTACCCGGTGAATTCGCCGAAGGGTCCCTCGGGAATTTTCGTGCCTGGTATCACTTCACCTTCGATGGCCACTTCTGAGTAAGCCGGAATCGGTAGCCCGGTGTGTTCGCCGCGAACAACTTCGAACGGTTCGCCGCGCACGCCACCGGCGTAGTCATATTCCGATTCTCCAGTGGGAATTTCCATCTGGCTGAAAAACCACAGCAGCGGATCCGGACCGAAACTGATGGCAACCGGAAATGGTTCGCCTTGGTCAAAATATTTCTGCCGGTGAATATTGCCGTGATGGCCAGGAGAGATATAAAGCGCCAGCGTATCGCGATCGTCCACCATCACGCGATAACAGCCGAGATTAATCCAGCCTTCGTCCGGATCACGACTGATCGTGATGTCGAGCGAGCCGATATAGCGGCCGCCATCTCCTTCGTGCCAAAACGGCGCGGGCAGCGACAAGAGATCGATGTCTTTGCCCTCCAAGACGTTTTCCATCAGCGGACCCGAGTCGACCACTCGCGGTGGAATCATCTTCGGCTTATCTAAGCGCTTCTTCCAAGCATCGATGAATTGATCGCGGCTGTAATCGAGCGGTAAATGATTGGTGAGACATTGACGCTTGAGCGTCGGGTTGTGAACGCCGGTCAGAACCCGCCGGCCCGGCGGGTAGTCTTTGATCTTGTCGAACAGCACCGCCGGCGGCGGATCGATGTGCGCGGCAACTTCCGCCACCGCGCCGATTTCGTGATTCCAATCGGCGCCTTCGACAATTCGAAGCTCGCCGAACGAGTCCACGCTATCCAACCAACCGCGCAAATCACGGTAATGCATGCATGCCTCCTCCGATCGGAGCCGATATTAGAACGGACATAGACCGTGCACAACCGATTCATTGCACGCGTTTCCGCACCGCGGCATTTGTTGTATATTGCTTTTTCCCCGGTAGAGATTTCAAAGTCGCTCGATCGAAAAGAAAAAGGAGGACATTTCCATGTTCTATCGATCCTTGCCCGCGATCGCACTTGTGTTGGTTGCCGCAGGAACTTTTTCTTGCGCAACCGCTCGAAACGATTTACTCAAGGTCAACTACGCGCCCGGCACTGGTCCTTCTGACCAACTCCAGCTGCCGATGCCTTTCGCTACGCCTTCGGCCCGGAATAATTCAAAAGTCATTGGCTGGCCCAAGGGAAAAATGCCCGTCGCCGCTCCGGGCTTCGAAGTGAGTTTATTCGCCGAGAATCTTGATAACCCGCGCCAGGCGTACGTGTTGCCCAACAAAGACATACTCGTGGTAGAAGCGACTCGTGAGTGGCCCGGGCGTGCCGATCGCCCCGAGAAATCAGGCAACCGGATTACGCTTTTCCGCGACACCAGCGGAGATGGCAAGCCCGACGTCCGCGAAGTTTTCTTGACCGGACTGAACATGCCGCATGGTATGGCCGTTTTGGGAAATTGGTTTTACGTCGGCAACACGGACAGCGTCGTTCGCTACCCGTACAAGGCCGGCCAAACCAAGATCGAAGGCAAGGGTGAGAAGATTCTCGACCTTCCCGCCGGCGGCCACTACACACGCAATCTCCTCGCCGATCCGGCGGGCAAAAAAATCTACGTTGCCGTCGGTTCCGCTTCCAACGTGGACGAGGAAAACGAGTGGGAAAAAGATCAGCGACGCGCCGGGATCTTAGAGATGAATCCTGACGGCAGCGGCATGAAAATATTCGCCAGGGGCCTGCGCAACGCTGTCGGCATGGACTGGGAACCGCAAACAAAAACTTTGTGGGCGGTCGTCAACGAGCGCGATCTGCTCGGCGACGATTTAGTACCAGACTATTTGACGAGCGTGAAGGCGGACGCCTTTTATGGCTGGCCGTATTCCTACTTCGGTCAGATAGAAGATCCGCGGAAAAAAGGCCAGCGGCCCGATCTCGTCGCCAAGGCGATCAAGCCAGACTACGCGCTCGGCTCGCACACGGCGGCACTCGGCTTGGCTTTCTACAACGGCAAAGCCTTTCCGCAACGTTACCAGGGCGGCGCATTCATCGGCATGCACGGCTCATGGAACCGATCCAAGATGGTCGGCTACAAAGTCGCCTTCGTTCCGTTTGCCAATGGCAAACCCACCGGCCCCATCGAAGATGTTCTCACCGGGTTCATCGCCGACGAGTCAAAGTACGAAGCCTACGGGCGCCCCGTCGGAGTTACCGTGGCGTCGGACGGCTCGCTTCTGGTCGCCGACGACAGTGGCGGCAAGGTCTGGCGGATCACCGCAAAAAAATAAGAGGCAGAATTTAACCACAAACAGCACATAGAACACAAAAATGAAAATGATGGTAAATTTTTCTTCTAGTTTTGTGACCTTTGTGTTCTTTGTGGTTAGTTTCTCTTCTCTCTTCGCCGCCGAACAAGCCAACCCGCACATTGTCGAAACCGGTCCTTCAGAGAAATTAATTCTGCCACCACCCAATGCGACGCGCGCGGTCGCCAATCCTCCGACGATCATCCCCTGGCCAAAGGGCAAGACTCCCATCGCGCCCGCCGGATTTGACGTCACACTGTTTGCCGACGACCTCGACAATCCGCGCATGATTCATGTCCTGCCTAATGGCGATGTCCTGGTCATGGAATCTCTGCGGCAGCAATCAACGAGCCGTGTCATCCTATTACGCGACACGGAAAAGAGCGCTAAACCAAACTTGCGCCGAGTATTCGTGCGCCGGTTAAATCTGGCATTTGGCATGGCACTGCTTGGTAACCGCCTCTACGTCGGCAATACCGATAGCGTAGTAGTTTTCCCGTACAACAGTGGCGACACGCAAATCAAACACCAGCCAGAAAAAATTTTGGATTTGCCCGGCGGCGGTCATTACACAAGAAACATTGTCGCCGACCCGAAAGGACAGAAAATCTACGTCAGCGTGGGTTCTGCCACCAACGTCGACGAGCAGCGTATCGATGAAAAAGACCCGCGGCGCGCCGCTATTCTACAAATGAATCCCGACGGCAGCGGCATGCGAGTGTTCGCCAATGGCATGCGCAACCCCGTGGGCATGGATTGGGAACCCAAGACGAACACTTTATGGACCGTGGTCAACGAACGCGACATGCTGGGAGACGAATTGGTACCCGATTATCTTACTAGTGTCCGGGACGGCGCGTTTTACGGCTGGCCTTATTCCTACTTTGGCCAGAATGAAGATCCACGAAAAAAAGGCCAGCGTCCTGACCTGGTAGCCAAAGCCATCAAGCCCGACTATGCTCTCGGCTCCCACGTCGCGTCGCTCGGTCTCGCGTTCTATAAAGGCAAGTCTTTTCCGGCACGCTATCATGGTGGGGCATTCATCGGCATGCACGGTTCGTGGAACCGCTCCAACCTGGTAGGATACAAGGTGGCTTTCGTGCCGTTTCAGGATGGCAAGCCAAGCGGTGCGATCGAGGATTTTCTCAGCGGGTTTATCGTCGATACAAGAAGCAGCCAAGTTTACGGGCGCCCCGTGGGAGTGGCAGTGTGGACCGATGGTTCTTTACTAGTGGCGGACGATGGCGCCGACAAAGTTTGGCGGGTCAGCGCGAAGAAATAGTATAGGAGAGACCGGCCGGCCGCCCCTACACGGCAGCGCTAAATCCGGCCGACTTCCAATAGCTGCCCCGAGATATAGTCAGAGTCAGAACTGGCGAAGAAAACGAATGCCGGCGCAATCGCTTCCGGCGAGACAGATTCACGCTCGCGCCGCGCGATACCCAGCTGCTCGCGACGAAAATCGGTCAAAGCCTTTGTCATGCGTGTGTCCGCCGTCGGTGAAATACAGTTCACTTGGATGTTGTAAATTTTTAATTCGCTGGCAGCGTTGCGTGTAAAAGCGATGATGCCGCCTTTGGCTGCGGCGTAATCCGCTACACCGTAGGAGCCGCGCAGCGCCGACGGCGCCGCAAGATTAATGATCTTGCCCTTCCGTCGCTGCTTCATAAACGGGATCACAGCCTGCGTGCAGTTGAAGGTTCCCTTGAGATGCACACTGAGAGTGTCATCCCAGCGCTCTTCGGAAATGTTTTCCAAGGGGGCCAGGCGAAGAATCCCGGCGTTGTTGACCAGAATATCGATACGTCCCCATTTGGCGATGACTGATTGTACGAGGTGGTCGATATCGCCGCGACGCGCCACGTTCGCGAGCATCCCGAAACCGTCGGCACCTAGAGCCACGATTTCGCCTTCGGTTTTTTCGAGCGCCTGCCGATCCTCCACCGCAGTAATCACCGCCCGCGCGCCTTCGCGCGCGAATGCGAGCGCAACCGCGCGGCCAATTCCCCGGCTACCGCCGGTCACGATGGCTACTTGCCCGTCGAGTTTACCCATGGCTGTTCCCTAGCTCGCCGGCGTCCATTCTGCAAGAACATTTCGCGTCAATTCCGCTTGAAAATCATTGAAAGTGTCGGTGCGCTCCAAACGCCTGCAAGGGTACACTTGACTGCTGGGCCGGGTTCTCTGTTAAAGTGAGATAATTGGACATACGGCGAGGAGGGTCGCATACAGCATGGCTATCCCAGGAGAAAAAGCGATTCAGATGGTACGCAGCGCTCACACCCAAGCGGCGCAGCTGGATATCGCAGTTACTGCAGTGGTCGTGGACCAGAGCGGACGGATGATCGCGCTGGGGCGCATGGATAAGGCGCGTCCCATCACGGTCGAGATCGCGCTCAACAAGGCGTACACAGCCGCCAGCTTTCAGCAACCGACGAAAGAACTGGCCGGGGTTGCCGCGCAGACCTGGTTTCAAAGCTTGGTGGTATCGAGCAACGGCCGGATCATGCCCGGGGGCGGGGCCGTGCCCATCGTTGAAGGCGGCAATGTCGTAGGCGCCGTCGCCGTTGCAGGAGGAACGGATGATCAAGATCAAAAATGCGCCGAGGTGGCGCTGGCGTCGTATTCGTGACATTAATTGAATTGAACCGCTCGCACTGGAGAAACAGCTTATATGCTCTCATCCTAAAAGGAGTCTGCTATGGCGTTGACATTAGAAAAAGAAGCGCAGCCTAACGGCAGTACAGCCACGAACGGCACCCAAGCCGATACAGAATTTCCTACGCCGTACCTCGGACGATCCGTTAAAATTGTCGGGCCCCATGTCAACGTCGACATGAACCAGTCACCCCATCCGAAAAATCAGCGCGGCGAGCTCGGCAAACCGCTCTTCAACTGGTACCGCAACACCGTCTCCAAAGATCCCCTCACACGTGTTTCAGCGCCGAACCACTTCGCCGATCGCAGGCATTTTTTGGCGAACGTGATTAACCGCTCGAGCAACGGCAAAATCAACCCGCAAAGAGTCGCGGTGGACGATCCGGCGGCGATGGCGCGTCACATCAAGGCGGTTGCCCTTTATATGGGAGCCGATGTCGTCGGCATTGCCAAGGCGCATCCGGCCTATTTGTACGCCGGCAGTCGTTACGTCCAAGATGGCACAGCGGAAGACACCTTCCAGCAGGACACTCCCGAGGACTTGGTGCGCAAATTTCCCTATGTCATTCAAGCGACGACAGCGTGGGACTACAACAAGCTGCAGGCGCACCGCCATCACGTCGGCGACGCCGCGTACCACGTGTCGCAGATGAAAGGGGTCATGGTCCTGAAGGCCCTTGAAGGTTACATCAAGGAGCTAGGATACACGGCTCTGCGAGGGGTAGTAACCCCGCAGGCGGCCGGTGTCGCCGGAGGTATCGGCGAGTTGGGCAGAAACGGGCTGGTCATCAACAAAAACTACGGTGCCCGTATTCACATGCCCGACCCGATCCTTACCGACCTGCCGCTGGTTGCCGATCAACCGGTCGACATCGGCGTGGAGGACTTTTGCAAGATCTGCCGCAAATGTGCCAACACCTGTCCAACCAACAGCATCCCATTCGGTGATAAGGTGGTCTTCAACGGCATTGAGAAATACAAGATCAATTGGCTCACCTGCTACAAGCTCAGACCGTACGTGCATGACCATTGGGGAAGCTGCCTCACTTGTGTCGCCGTCTGCCCGTTTACCAAACCCAATGTGTGGTGGCATACCCTCGCGGTGACGGCGCTCCATACTTGCCCTTATTTCGCGCGGCCCGCATTGGTAAACGCTCTAAAATGGATCGATGATCGCTTCTGGGGCGTGACCCGCAGCAGTCGTGTGCGCTGGTTGGGGTACGATTCGGGCATCAAGCCGGGCGACCAAGCCTGTACGGTCGCGGGATGCACCGCTTCACACGAGGGCAAGACACCGACCGCCGTTACCGGTGACGTCGGCTATTACGCGCCGCTGAAAGAGAACACCAATCGATTCGTCAAACGGGACCCCTAGTGGCCTTGAAACTCTCACAAGGATGATCCCTACTGGGATTTTTTCATTAACACACCGCCAGCGGATCTCGCTAATACGGTCACCGAGATGATCCGTAATGCGCCCGAGGGCAATGTTTTTCCAACCAAAACAGAGCTGCACACGCCGGAAATTACCTCGAGCCATGTCAAGGGAATGGCCGAGTACTTTGGCGCCGAACTGGTGGGCATCGCCAGGCTGGATCCAAACGATGCCCATGGCGGTGAATCCTATCCCTTCGCGGTCATCTGTGCGGTGCGCGCCGACTCTGACCCGCGCCAGGCGCTGGGGATCGGCGGCCAGGTGCCGGTGCAGAAGGGCCTATTCATCAGCTTCGTTCTGAGCGCGTGGATCAGGGAGCTTGGGTTTCGCGCCTGCGCGGCACCGGACCCAGATGCTGACAAATTGGCCGCGGCGGCGGGCCTAGGGACGCTGAATCAAGAGGGCAGATTAGTGACGCCCCAATTCGGCGCTAACGTTCACGTGGCCAACGTGATCCGCACCGACTTGCCGCTGGCGGCGGACGGATGAGCGTTGCGCGATTTCAAATCTCAGATTTCATACAAGATTCACGCTGTGAAATTTGAAATCTGAGATCTGCGATTGCGAGTGAAGCGAGGACAAAGTGCCTTACATCATCACGAGCTTGTGCACCAACGACGGAGCCTGCGTCGAGGTCTGTCCGGTCGCCTGCATCCATACGACTCCGGGCGCGCCACAATTCTATATCGACCCCGAAGTCTGTATCGACTGCGAGCAGTGCGAGATCGTCTGTCCGGTGGACGCGATCTTCAAGGACATCGACATCCCGGCGGAGCATGTGGCATCGATCGAAGTCAATGCCGCCTTTTTCCGCAAAAACAAAGCGGCCGTTGGTCCGGTATCCTTCGACACAGCGTGGGCGATGATTCACTCCGCCCATGAATACGCCCAAATGGTCGGCATCGCCGTAACGGCCGTCGTCGTCGACGAAGCCGGCGCGCCCATCGCCGTCGGGCGAATGGACAAAGCCGAACCGAGAAGCGCGGAACTCGCCTTCAACAAGGCTTACACCGCGGCAGCGTTTCACGTGGCCACCACGGAGCTGGCGCCGCAAGCGCGCCAGCCATGGCTGCGCAGCCTGATGATCGCGCACCAAGGACGCATCATGCCGATGGGCGGCGCGGTGCCGCTTCTCGACGGTGTCACCATCATCGGCGCCATCGGTGTAGCCGGCGCTAGCCGTCCCGAGCAAGACGTGCTTTGCTGCCGCGCAGCGATTGCCGTTTGGGAAAGTCCCGGCCACTAACTCTTCCGGCTCAGTTCAGTTCTTTTATTTAATTCGATTATGAACACGATCCATCTGCGTGAGCTCTACGCCGAAGGTGAACTTTTCGCTCAGGGCGTCCAGGTCGGAGAATTTGTTTTTCTTGCCCAAGATGCGCGTGGCGATGACGGCACATTGGGAAAATATGAAACAGCCAAATCCCAGACGCAACGCACTCTAGCAAACCTCAGTGCCCTGCTCACAAGCGTCGGCCAAACACTAAACGACTTGGTCAGTCTTTCCGTCTTTATGCCGAACTACGACGACGCGGCGGACGTAGCCGAAGTTCTCCGTTTCAATCTCAAAACCAACTACCCTGCGGTAAATTTCGTCGGCGTGTGCGGCCTCGACGGGGGCTGCCGCGTCCGCATGGACGCCATATCAACTACGAATCCGAACCGAGAGATTATTTCGATTCCAGAGTTGCCATTAAGTCTCGGAGCGATTTCTCACGGAGTGCGCGTCGGCGATTTCGTATTTTTATCCGGCGTAGATGCAGCGGATGCGCGGCGCCACGTGACTCCGCCAATAACGATCGAGTCCCAAACCGAAGAAGTGCTAAGGCGGATCGAAAAAATTCTCAATCACGAAAAGCTTGATCTGCGCAACCTTTGCCGCACGTTCATGTTCATGCCGGGCACGCAATATCGTCCCGGCTACGGCGCAGCACGCAAGAAAATTTACCAGGGTGTCTTCGCCGAAGACGAGTTCCCGCCCAACTCCGGCATTTATATTCGTTCGCTCGGCGAGGACATTTTGCTGCGCTCGATGGCGATCGCCTACCGTGGCAAGCAGACCCTTGTCACCAGCCCCGAGGTACGTAAGGCTCCGGGATCATTCTCGCAATCCGTCCGTGTCGACAATTGGTTATTGCTCGCGGGGCAAGACGCCGTTGGTTTTGACCGAGTGGTCGAAGCCGAAGGCAGCCTTGCAGGCCAAACCGAGGCGACGCTGCGTCACACTCAACACATCGTCGAAGCCGCCGGCGGCACCCTCGACGACATTGCGAAGACGACGGTCTATCTAACTGAAGGGATGGACAGAGCGGAATTTGCCGAAGCGTATCGAAAGTTCTTTCAAACGCACAAAAAGAATTCGAGCATGCCGAGTGGGTTCACGGTCGAAGTCCGCGAGTTGTCGCCCCGATGTGTGGTTGAGATCGACTCCGTGGCGTACTTAGGTTAGTAGGAAGATACGCAGCAGTGAACTGTTCAACCGGGATTCCGCAGTTAAACCTACGGGCCCTTGAGCGAGGAGCAAACCTGGAGTAGCGAAGGCACCCAACTGTAAAGTTTCAAAGTCCTTGTCGCTATTTCGCACTTCACCATTGTAAGTCTTAGATTTCATCTTGAACCACCGATGATCGATGTCCGCTCAGAGGCAGAGACCCATTGACTTCGCTACGGAAGGTTTGCTCCTCGCTCATCGCGTCGGCCGGTGGCTGACGCTTTCCGAATTCATACTCACGTCTTTCGCTTCGCGCCTAAAACCTTATTTCACTTCCCCCGGGAATAGTTTCGACGCGTACTCCCGGTTAACCACCTGGATCAGTGAGTCATCGTAAAATCTTTTTGGCTCCGCGCTCTTTGCCCTTGGATCCGACGAGTCGTCCAACACGACCCGGATCGCCGCGGGATCGACTGTCATATCTTTGTTCCACACCCTTAATCCTTGCTGATAGTTCTCCGCCAAAACTTTCGGGTCGGAGATTTTCGTGTACTTTGTCTCGATCTTCTTGGCGAACTCTTCGTCATCGATCGCTCTTTTCAAGCCATCCAGATAGCTCATCAAAAACGCCTTGACTGTATTCGGATATTTTTGCGAGAACTCTCGCGTCACCGCCGTCCCTGGGCCGACGATTTTCAACCCTTCCTTGTAGTAGTCGATGATGACCGGGTAGCCCTGCTGCTTGGCCAATTCGGTTTGTGGAGGTGAAATCACAAGCCCATCGGAATTCCCCGTCAAAAAAGTCGAGAGCGCTTCCGGCGGGCTGCGATGATAGAGCAGTTTTATATCTTTGCCGACTTCCATGCCGTGCTTTCTTGCCGTCATGCGCACGGCAATTTCACCGAACGCGCCAGGGAAAGTCGTCGCAATCGATTTGCCGCGCAGACTCTCGAAAGAAGTAATTCCCTTTTGGCCAAACAAAATGAGCGAGTTCCGGTCGACGGCTGCAGCGACGTAGATAATATCTGCTCCCGCCAAATTTGCCGCGATCGCCGCGGTCCCGCCCTGATATATATCGATGGTTCCCGAAATCACGCCTTGAACCGCCACCGTAGCGCCGACCTGATTGACGGAAACATTGAGACCGCGCTTGGAAAAGTAGCCTGCTTCGAACGCGACAAACAACGGCAGGCTCGTCGTCCCGGAGCCGGCGGTGCCGACCTCCAAGCGGGTCTTTTCCGGCTTAGGAACACTCGTCGGTTCGGCTCCGGCAACGTAAACGGGCGAGCTCGCAAACAGCGCCATTCCGATTAGCAACTGAATGAATCGTCGGGGCTGAAATATTGGCATGGCAAGAACCCTCCGTTGCAATGATTTGCTTTTACACGATCTGAGCCATTTTCGGATAAACTAGAAAGCAGAGTACCCCAGTGGAATGCTTTAGGTAACTGCGAGCACGCAATAAGCTAAATTTGATTTGCTCAAAGTGTAAAGTGCCACAAAGATTGTAAGAAAAGTTTACACGCCCCTACAGCTCCTAACTACTTGAGTGTAAACAACATTTATATGTTAACTTGGTCAACAAAAAAGTTGTAAAGTTTCTATACGTATTGCCCAATGATGAACTTTTCCACTGAGCCGCTCACAGTTTGAAAACTTTCTCTTTGTGCCTTAAAAAATTGCATTAATTCAGAGCCCTTAGAGCAAATGGGTGAGAATTGATGACAATTAATACAAATATTGGCCTGTTGATTGCTCGAGTTGTCAAGCGGAGCTTTATATTCCGTAAAACTGAAGGAGAAATTACTGATGAAAAAAATGCCTTGGACAAAGGTCGCGGGTGCCGTGATTCTCGCACTTGGCCTGCTCCGGCCGCAAGTGGCGCTTGCGTTGTCTTTTGCTGGCCAACCCTTCGTTCAGTATGGTGATGGGCAATCTTTTGCTTTAGCAGTAGACCAGATCATAGGTCCACCTGCTAATTGCACTAACCCGGGGTGCCCGTTTTTTATCCAATCAGCTCCCGGTCAGATTTCGGACTTGATTGTCATCGCCACCGGGTCTGGCGGTAACCCGATAACTACAAATTTTCCGGGGATGGACAATGCTTACGCGACGCCCAACGGTAGCGGGATTACTTTTTTCAGAACCGGCGGCGCCGTGACGTCGCCTGACCCAGGGGGTCCCGGTCAGTTTAGCGGCGATAGCGCGAATACATGGGATACCACGCTCGGCGCTTTAAAGACGTTCTTGAATGGCCAAACCATGGTGTTCTTCTTCAATAATAATCAGGTAAACAGCGGCGCTTCGACAAACCAAAATCTCGCGGCGTGGGCACAAGTCACTATTAGGAATGCCGCAGGCACAGTGATCGGCACCTACGATTTTACCAATAATAATAGTACTTATGCCGGGATATTCGACGGAGGCGGAGGGGTGCTCAACGGCAATGTTGCCAACTATACGTCGACGGGCGCGGGTCCCACAGGCAATTCGTCGGGATCGCCGACCGATTACGTTTTCTCCGGAGGTCTACTGTGCACCAACCTCGGTCTACCGGTTTCATGCTCCCAACCGCACGATAAAGAAATCAACAATAACCTGGGCGCTAATGAAGCCGCCTACGCAGTAATCTTTCCGGAACTGAATGCACAACTGGCTGGACTATTCTCAAGTCTCTCAGCGGCCGATTTAGGGCTCTACAGCATGAACTTCGACCTGCGTCTCGGCTGCGACCCGGCGCTGTTCACAACTTCGGCTGCTTGTCTGGCAAAGGACATTAATAACGGTTTCGAGCAGCTGTTCATCGCTCCGCTCGAGTCAGTGATCAATGGAAAAGTGCCTGAGCCAACAGCGCTGCTCTTGTTCGGTCTGGGACTTCTCGGTCTATCCGGATGGCTAAAGCGCCGTAATGCTTAGTTAGCCAAAGGATTGGAGTCCCATTAAAAAGGTCCCTTCATGGGGCCTTTTTTTTAGGGCCACTGACATTCGCTTCCGGGCTTCGATAACACGCAAAAGCTCAGACCTATCGACGGACACCGCTCCTCGGACAATCGATCAAGTAGTTCAGTACGTTCAATCACGCACACGAGCGGATTAGAACCTAATCGAGCACGGTGCCGGCTCCTTGAACAAAGTCATAATTATTCAGAGGAACGTTACCTGAAGTGGCCAGCCCAATTTTCCACTTAACTCCACAGCTATTTGGTTGTATAACGCGTGTCGAACCATGTTTGCTCCGAAAGGAGGTCTTCCATGAAAACGGTTCGAGACATCCTAAAGGTCAAGGGCCAAGCCGTTTGGTGTGTCGAAATGGGTTCGACGGTATTCGAGGCGCTGGGCCGCATGGCCGAGAAGGAAGTCGGCGCTCTCGTGGTCATGGACGGTGCGCGGCTCGCCGGCATCATCTCCGAGCGAGACTACGCTCGAAAGATTATCCTTCTTGGCCGAACCTCCCCGAACACTCGGGTCGAGGAAATAATGACCAGTCATGTGGCCTACACTCACCTGGAGCAATCGATCGAAGAATGTATGGCCATAATGACGGATAAACGCATCCGCCATCTTCCGGTCATCGACGAAGGAAAAATAGTCGGCATCATCTCGATCGGTGACCTCGTCAAATCCATCATCGCCGACCAGCAATTCATTATCGAGCAGCTCGAGCGCTATATCACAAGCTGAAGTCGTCGGTGCTGCAAAAAGACGCTCGCTATTGACCCAATCTCGGTTCTCCTCGCTCGATTCGCGACTACAGACGCGCGCCGAATCTTGATTTCGGAACGAACACCATGTATTCGCCTGGTCGATGAATTCGAATTCTTCTAGCCTTTTCGCAAGAAAACCAACCAGCCTGCTATTGAAGGAAGCCCGCGGCGCACATGGGTTGCGGCCCGTGCTCGGGCCGCTGCAACTTACCGGTCTTGGAGTCGGCGCGATTATCGGTGCGGGCATTTTCGTCATCATCGGCGTGGTCGCCAAAGACAAAGCCGGCGCCGCGACCATGCTTTCATTTGTCATTGCCGGTTTCGCCTGCGCCTTTGCCGCGCTCTGCTATGCCGAATTCGCGTCCATGGTGCCGGTGGCCGGCTCGGCCTACACGTACGCTTACGCTACTTTAGGCGAACTGTTCGCCTGGATCATCGGTTGGGATTTGTTGCTCGAGTACGGCGTGGGGGCAGCGAGCGTCGCGCACGGCTGGTCACACTATTTTACCGACTTTGTCGGCCTGCTGGGAATCAAACTGCCGGCCGCCTTGGCAAACGCCCCGTTCGACTTCAATCCCACAACCGGCACCTTCGCTGCCACGGGCGCGATCGTCGATCTACCGGCGCTTTTGATCTCAGCTCTGCTCACCGCAGTTCTAGTCGCCGGCATTCGCGAGAGCGCAACCTTCAACGTCTTCATGGTTTTGATCAAGCTAGCGGTGGTTCTTATGATCATCGCCATCGGCGTCACCCATATCGACCCACGAAATTGGCATCCTTTTGCGCCATACGGCTATTCCGGCATCAGTTTCTTTGGATACACGATTCTGGGACAACATGGACCGGCCGGTGAGCCCCTCGGAATGATGGCCGGCGCGGCGATCGTATTTTACGCCTACATCGGTTTCGATTCGGTCTCGACTCACGCCGAGGAGGCCCGCAATCCAAGCCGCGACGTTCCCATCGGCATTATTGCCTCTCTTACCCTCTGCACGGTTCTCTATATCGCCGTCGCCGCGGTCTTGACCGGCATGGTCCCTTATCAGCAAATCGATATCGATGCGCCGCTCGCCAAGGCCTTCAGCCATGTGGGATTGCCGTGGGCCCATGTTTTGATCTCGCTCGGCGCACTGGCGGGCATCACCTCGGTATTAATGGTGCTCATGCTAAGCCAGCCTCGCATCATGCTCGCCATGGCCCGCGACGGCCTCTTGCCCACCGCCTTTTTCGGTTCAGTGCACCCGCGTTTCCGCACGCCGTGGAAGGCGACGATTTTGACCGGCAGCGTCGTCGCTCTATTGGGAGCGTTGTTGCCGCTGCGCATTCTCGCCGAGCTGGTGAATATCGGCACGCTGCTGGCATTCGTCATCGTATGCGCCGCAGTGCTGATCATGCGCCGGCGCGAGCCCGACGCACCCAGGCCGTTCCGCTGCCCGCTCGTGCCGCTGATTCCGATTCTCGGCATCGTGTTCTGTCTGCTGCTGATGTTTTCCCTACCGGTAGATAATTGGCTGCGGCTGATCCTTTGGCTGCTGATCGGTTTCGCGGTTTACTTTGCTTACGGAAGACATCACAGCTTGCTCGCCCGCATGCAGATCGCGTCTGCGAAAGCTGGGTCCGTTCCGCCGCCTTAATGGCGGATCAGAGCATAGCGAATTGATCGGGAAGTGATTGGCGGTGGCCGTACACTTGTCGACTTTCAATGACGAATTTCAACTGCTCGTGTGGTTACTCTTTGCGACCCAAAACCACGGGATAGTCTGTTTTCGCCCGCGCTTTTGAAACGTAACCCAATTCCACGTCCCGTTTTACCGCCGCCTCTTCACGCTCGGACGGTTTCCCGTATCCGCCGCCCCCTGCCGTGAGAAAAGTCACGGTCTCGCCGGGATGTACCATGAGATGGCTGAATTTTCCTGGAAGTTTCTCTTGTTTGCCGTTTCGTTGGATGATCGTCTCGTTAACCGCGCCTTGCGATCCACCGAGGAGACCCCACGGCGGACACTTGATCCGATCCGTGTTGCGGCTGAGGTAAAAATCCGTAAGCGGTTTCACTTTGACCTCGACGCCGATGCCGCCGCGAAATTTCCCAACCCCGCCACTGTCTGCCCTGAAAGCGTGGCACTCGTAAAGCAACGGATAGTAGAGTTCCTGCAGTTCGATGGGCGTGTTCTTCACATCGCCCTGACACATCGACACTGCGGCGGACGCGCCGTCTTCGAACGGACGGCCGCCCCATCCTCCACCAATGATATTCTGACAGACGTAGCGCCTTCCGGTCTTGGGATTGGCACCGAAAATTGCGTAGCCGCCCATGTCTCCTTTGTGGGCGGCGGGTATGCGATCCGGCAATGCCGGCGCCAGCGCGCACAAAATCGTATCGAGCACCGTCGGTAACGACAGGCTCCAGCCGCCGATCGGAGCAGGACGGCGCGCGCTGAGCAATTTGCCCGGCGGCAAAATGACCTTGAGCGCGCGGAAGGAGCCTTCGTTGACTTCGCGATGTGGCGAGGTCAACGCTTTGAAGGCCACCCGTGCAGCCGCCATCCCGCCGGACGATCCACAGTTAATAAAGCCCGGCACCTGATCGGCAACCTCGGAAAAGTCGATGGTCAGCTCGTCATCATGCACTTCGACTTTGACCTTGATCGGAATCGTCTTGGTCAAGTCTCGACCATCGTCATCAAGGAAAGACGAGGCTTCATAAACTCCGTCAGGTATCGCACGCACGGCATCGCGCACGAGCTTGTCGGTCTGATCCCAGATTGTTCGGACCGCTTCCAGGAAAACCGTGCCGCCATATTTGCGGCAGATCTGTTCGAGCCGCTCTTCACCCGTGCGGCAGCATGCGATCTGCGCGCGGAGATCTCCGAGGGACGATTCCGGGAATCGGATATTGTCCTCGATCAGCCGCAGCACTTCCGTATTCGGCTGCCCTTCCTTATAGATCTTGACCGACCGAATCTGCAGTCCTTCTTCATACACATCGCGCGTCATGCTCGAGCCGAAGCCGGTGCTGCCGCCGCCGACGTCGATCCAGTGGGCGCGTACCGCGAGGAAGCAAAGCAGCTTGCCATCCCAAAAGAACGGAGTGTAGACGACCATGTTGTTGAGATGCTGCCCGCAGATTTCCGGGTGATTGACCAGAAAAACATCGCCGGCATGTATATTGTCCAATCCATAGATCTCGACGCCGTCCTGCACCGCCACGCCGAGATCCGCGAGAAAAATCGGCAACGCGCCCTCGTTCTGCGACATCGTCTGCCCTTCGTGATCGACGATGCTGACGCAGTAATCCTGCACTTCGTAGATCATCATGTTGTAAGCGGTGCGCTTGAGCACAGCCGACATTTCATTGGCGGCGGCCTTCAGCGCGCAGCGGATGATTTCTACGGTAATCGGATCGACCGACACAGTACCCTCATCATTGTCTGATCATAGTAGAGATCCGCCCGCCCCCCTCCTTCATTCTCCCCCGCTCGCGGGAGAGGAAAGAGGTGAGGGCACTCCAACGTTTTGCAGTGTGACTTTTCAATCTTTCTTCGATTCTTCTTTGCCTACATACGACTGCCGGTAGGTTTGCAAGGTTTTGCCACGGAGCTCGTAGAGGAACTGAATGACGCGCTCATTGCTCATGAATTTTTCTTGTTCGTAGTGATCGTGATGCACGATCTCTTCCAGCGGCCGGCGTACACCCTCCGACGGTTGCACGGCGGGATAGCCGATGGGAATGATAAGATATAGCATCATCAAATCCGGCACGCCTAAAACTTTCTTGAACGGCTCCTGAACATGAATCGTCACCCACTGGGTCGCCAGTCCGAGCGAGACCGCCGCCAGATGCATGAAAGTGCACGTGTTGGCCAATCCGTCGGTAAGATGCGATTGATCACGGCCGAATGTGTGCGCCCCTTGCACCGTCCCCCACTGGCGCCGGCCGTCGCCGACGACGACGATCAAAGCTGGCGCTTCGGACCAGCCGGCGCCGCGCCGCTGCCGCTCCACCGCTTCGTCCGCCGTCATTTGATAAGCAGGGTGGCGCAACTCGAAAACGCGCTGCTGCTCCATCCAGTAAATAAAGTCGGTATTGTCCTCTGAGTAACAGCGGAAAAGATCCTTCTTAACCTTCGGATCCTTGACGACAATGTATTCCCAAGGCTGCGAGTTGGCACCGGACATCGCCCAGCGGCCCGCTTCGAGAATTTTGCCGATGTATTCATCGGGAATCGGATCCGGCTTCAGCTTCCGCACACTCGCCCGGCGGCGAATGATGTCGTAGAGAAGATCATATCCCGGCGTTGAATCTGCGGTCATAACTTGGACCTCCGCGAATGGATAGAAAGAATTGCTCGACTTGTCGTTTATAACCTACACGTCAGTACCGGTTCAATCGCGTCATTTCATCTATCAGAGATAATTGAACCCTCGCCCACGAAGTGTCACGAAGTGGGAGAGGGCAAGGGTGAGGGTAAATCGTTGCTTTCAAAATCATTCAGGCAATTTCAGCGCCGCGAGCAGGGGCGCCAAAGAATCGCGTGCATCCAACGAGCAAACTTCTCGAACAACCGACTGCGCTTTTTCTTCGGTCAATATCGGCGCGGCAAGGGACAGAAATTTTTTCTCCACTTCACCATCTGTCATCGGGTTCCCGCTTTCGCCTTTCGGGACGGTCACTTCGTGAGTCACTGACTGGCCACCCGCGAGTCTGACCGTTATCCGTCCCGACCAATACTTCGGATAATGGCGATCGAGATCACTGCTTGCGGTGACTTTAACTTTGTTCACTAGTTGGCGCACTTCCACACTGTGGAGAAATTCATCTTCAAACGACGCCAAATCGATCTTTCCTCTAAACGCCGTCACCGCCATGACGTACTGGCCGCTCCCCACTGTGGCAGCATGACTCGCGGTAATTGACGGTCGATCCACCGTGCCGGCGTTTGCCGTTGGCACGAACAACTCGATCGCTTCGATCGTTTCCGGCGAGATCGCATGTTGGCGAAGTAAATTGAGCAATGCTTCCACGCCGGCGTGGAGCTGGCGCGCGCAGGGATAAGGCTTGAATGCGACATCAGGCAGGTGAAACCGTTCGTTGTCGCGTAAAAATTCCCAGCGCGGTTCGCTACAAAGCGTCAGACAAAATCCCCGTGGATCTTCCAACGCCCGCTTCG
>VBKY01000566.1 GCA_005879255.1 Deltaproteobacteria bacterium | reverse complement strand
CGCAACATCGACGCCGCAGCCCGTGACGTTCAGGCGGCGATCAATGCCGCGCGCAGTCAATTACCGCCGAACCTGCCGAGCAATCCAAGCTACAAAAAAGTAAATCCCGCCGACGCACCCGTGCTCATGCTCGCCCTGACGTCTGACTTTGTCGAACGGGCGCGCATGTACGACCTTGCGTCGTCGGTCCTGCAACAAAAACTCTCGCAAGTAGATGGTGTCGGCGAAGTCGACGTCGGCGGCGGCGCTTTGCCGGCGGTGCGGATCGACGCCAATCCGACGGTTTTAAATCATTACGGGCTCGGGCTTGAAGACCTTCGCGCGGCGCTCAATCGCGCCAACGCCAACCGCCCCAAGGGCGCGCTCGCCGACGAAAAGCAGACATGGTGGCTCAGCGCCACCGATCAACTCTTGAAGGCCGACGCCTATCGGCCGCTGATCATCACCTACCGCAACGGCGGCGCAGTCCGCGTCGGCGATGTCGCCACCGTGACGGACTCAGTGGAAGACATTCGCACCGGCGGTTTGGCCAACGGCAAACCGGCGGTGCTGCTGATAATTTACCGGGAGCCAGGGGCCAATATCATCGACACGGTTGACCGCGTTATGGATATTTTGCCCTTACTGCGCGCCTCAATACCGCCAACGGTAAAACTTTCGGTCGTGCTCAACGCTACGACGACGATCCGTGCGTCAGTGCGCGACGTGGAATTTACCTTGCTGATCTCGCTGGCGCTGGTGATTCTCGTCGTGTTTCTATTCTTGCGCAGCGGGCGCTCGACGCTCATTCCGAGCATTGCGGTGCCGGTTTCGCTGCTTGGCACTTTCGGCGGCATGTACCTGTTGGGCTACAGTCTCGACAATCTATCGCTCATGGCGTTGACCATCGCCACCGGCTTCGTGGTCGACGACGCCATCGTCGTCATTGAAAACATCACGCGCCATCTTGAACAAGGAGTGACACCGCTGGATGCCGCCCTGCTCGGCGCTAAGGAGATCGGCTTTACCGTCGTCTCCATCAGCATTTCATTGATCGCGGTTTTCATCCCGATTCTGATGATGGGCGGCATTGTCGGCCGGCTGTTCCGCGAGTTCGCCGTGACCTTGTCATTGGCGATCGCCGTATCGATGCTGGTATCGCTGACTCTGACGCCAATGATGTGCGCCACCTTGTTGCGCGGCCGCAATCAAGAGCACCACGGCCGCTTCTATCAAGGCGGCGAGCGGCTGTTTCAATGGCTACTCGAAAAATATCGATCTTCGCTCACATGGGTTTTGCGCCATCAGACGCTCACTCTTTCAGTGACGCTGCTCACCATGGCCGCAACCACTGCTTTGTATGTTATCGTGCCCAAGGGCTTCTTCCCGCAACAGGACACCGGTCGCATCTCCGGCTCCATCGTCGCCGATCAAGACACGTCGTTTCAGTCCATGCGCGGCCGCATGATGGCCTTGGCGAGCACAGTGAAAAGCGATCCCGCGGTCGATGCGGTGATGGCGTTCAACGGCGGCGGCTTCGGCAGAGCGTTGAACACGGGGAATATGTTCATCACTCTTAAACCTTTGAACGAGCGAGGCATCAACGCCGATCAGATCATCGGCCGGCTGCGCGGCAAGCTGGCGCGGTTTCCGGGAGTGAATCTCTATCTGCAGCCGGTGCAGGACTTGCGCGTCGGCGGTCGTCGCGCCAACGCCCTATATCAGTACACGCTGCAGAGCGACAACGTTCAAGATCTCCTCGTCTGGGCGCCCCGCATGCTGCAAAAACTCAGAACCGTGGGCGGACTCCTCGATGTCAACAGCGACCAGCAGGACAAAGGGCTTCAAGCTGGCCTGGTCATCGATCGCGCGACCGCGTCGCGACTCAGAGTGAGCGCCCAAGCGATCGACGATGTCCTTTACGATGCTTTCGGCCAGCGCCAGGTCTCGACCATGTTCACCGCGCTCAATCAGTATCACGTGGTGCTCGAAGTGGAGCCGCAGTATTGGCAAAACCCCGACGGATTAAAAAATATTTACGTTGCTGCGCCGGGCGGTTCCCAGGTACCCTTGAGCGCGCTAACCCGCTACGAACCTTCTACGGTGCCGTTGGTGATCACGCATCAAGGCCAGTTTCCATCGGTGACGCTCTCCTTCAACCTTGCGCCGGGATTGGCGCTCGGGGACGCGGTTAGAAGCGTCGAAGTTGCCGGAAACGAGATCGGCCTGCCCTCGACGATTCACGGCAGCTTCCAAGGCACCGCGCAAGCGTTTCAATCGTCGCTCGCCAACGAGCCGCTGCTGATTGCCGCTGCGCTGATCACGGTGTACATCGTTCTCGGCGTGCTCTACGAAAGTATGATCCATCCGATTACGATTCTCTCGACACTGCCGTCCGCGGGCGTCGGCGCGTTGTTAGCGCTGCTCCTGTGCCGCACCGACCTTAGTGTGATCGCGCTCATTGGCATCATCTTGCTAATTGGCATCGTCAAGAAAAATGCCATCATGATGATCGACTTCGCGCTGGAAGCGGAGCGCAGCGAAGGCAAGAATCCTGCAGATGCGATCTTTCAAGCCTGCCTGCTGCGCTTTCGGCCGATCATGATGACCACGATGGCGGCGCTGTTCGGCGGTCTGCCGCTCGCGCTCGGCGGTGGCGTCGGTTCCGAACTGCGCCGTCCGTTGGGCATTGCGATCGTCGGCGGACTGATCTTCAGCCAGATGCTGACTCTCTACACGACCCCGGTCGTTTATCTTTATATGGAGCGCTGCCGGCTTTATTTCGAGCGCTTGCACGATGCCAGGCAGCGCCGGCTCGCGGGCCACGCGGTTTAGGAGACGGACATGGATTTGGCCAAGGAACGTTTCAACGCCAATCGCCACTCGGGTAAATTATTACCGCTCGTCCTCGGCGCGCTCCTCGCGCTGGTTTCCGCGTGCACGGTGGGACCGAACTACTCGCGTCCAACCGTGACGACGCCGGCCAATTACAAGGAAGCCCTTACGTTAAGCGCAGCGCAGTCGATCGACGCTGTCGTCAAGGCAAACTGGTGGGAAATTTTCGCCGACCCCGAGTTGAACGCGCGCTTTCGCCAAGCCCGCGCGCTGGTGCAAGCCGCACGCGCGGCTTACTTCCCGACCGTCACCGTCGGCCTTGGGGTGACCCGCTCGCAGCCCTCGGCGACGGTCAGCCCGGGACCCGCTAAAGTGACCAACGCCTTTACTGAACACTCGTTACCGATTGACGTCTCCTGGGAATTGGACGTCTGGGGACGAATTCGTCGCACCGTCGAATCGAGCGAGGCGACAGCCCAAGCCAGTGATGCGGACCTGGAAGCTGCGCGGCTCAGCGCCCGCGCCGAACTGGCGCAAGATTACTTTCAATTGCGATCGCTGGATTCGCAGAAGCAGTTGCTCGACGAAACTGCCGTCGCCTTTCAAAAATCGCTCGATCTCACCAACAACCGCTACAATAGCGGCGTCGCCTCGCGCGGCGACGTATTGCAAGCGGAAACCCAGCTCAAAACCACCCAGGCCCAAGCCATCGACGTCGGCGTGCAGCGCGCGCAATTGGAGCACGCCATCGCGCTTTTAGTCGGAAAAGCGCCGGCGGATCTCTCGGTTTCTTCGACACCGCTCGCCACGCCGCCGCCTGCCATCCCCGCCGGCGTGCCGGCGGAGCTCTTGCAGCGAAGGCCCGATGTCGCCGCCGCCGAGAGACTAGCGGCAGCAGGCAACGCGCAAATCGGCGTCGCTGAGGCGGCGTATTATCCAACTGTGTCAGTGAATGTTCAGGGCGGTTTCGAAAGTTCGAGCCTGGCAAAGTGGTTTTCTTGGATGGGGCGTTTTTGGTCGGCTGGAGTTAGCGCTTCGCAAACTCTCTTCGACGGCGGATTGCGGGGAGCGAATGTCGATCAATCGCGCGCAGCGTACGATGCCACGGTCGCCGCCTACCGGCAAACTGTGCTTACCGGCTTTCAAGAGGTCGAAGATAATTTGGCGGCGCAGCGCATCCTCACCAGCGAAGCGCAAGCACAAGACGAAGCCGTGCGCGCGGCGCAGCAATCTTTGGCGGTGACCATGAATCAATATCAATCTGGAATC
>VBKY01000575.1 GCA_005879255.1 Deltaproteobacteria bacterium | reverse complement strand
CCTACTGGGACCCATCACGTGATATCCGCAAGGCCATCGAAAAAGATCTCGACTATATCTCGTCCAAAGATTTCAACTCCGAACAGCTGATCGCTGATGCCGAGTGGTTGGGAAAAAGGATGGAAGAGGAAATCGACTATGTGCGCCGGGACGAGCGCCGGCAGTACGAGCAGGACCATGACCGAAGGCGCGGAGTGTCGCTCGGCGTCGGAATCGGCTTCTAAAACTTATCAGCGGCTTTGCGTGACTCGTAATTCGCTCTCGAAATCCATAATCCTTAAAGCTTTCTGTGAGTTGACTGTCGCCACTATCTTATAGGGCAACCAGACGGCTTGCCCGGCATTGGATCGGAAATTCTGCTGGACCTACCTCCTTTTTCGGTGGTAAGAAGCCTTCCATTCGATCGATAAAGAGGAAATCCGATGCCCCTGCTGGCGTAGGGGCGATCGGGCGGTCGCCTCTACCGCCAAATCGAGACAGGAGGGACTAAGAAATGGCAATGACTTACGAAGTCCGGTTCCAAACCGTTCCAGCGGAGCGGCGCAGCGAATACGTCAAAATGTACAAGCAGGCGATCCAGGAAATAAAACTGGCCGGCTGCAAAGGCGGGCTGATTCTCTGCAGCGAGGATGATCCGACCAACGTGCTCGTGGTGCTCGAATGGGAGAGCAAAGAACATCATCAACGCTGGCGCGGCACGCCGCCGCACACGCGCTTTCGCAGCGCCGTCGAAGGCTGGCAGTCCAAGAGTAGCACCGGCGGTTATTATCTGGCCGACACGATTTAGGCGCCGCCGTTGAGCTGGGCAGATATCTTGAAGCGCAAAGTGAGCTTGTTCAAAGCGCTGACTGTAATTTCCTGCGCTGGAACTATAGCGTCTAGCAGTCAGTATTTGTACAATCGCCATGGTCATTCATGTCTTGTTGCTGCACGGAACAGGATTTTACCCGTCGGTGGTTTTCACCAAAGCGACGTAAAAGTTCCTGAAAATCGTCGCTTGTGGGAACACGAGCGCAGTATTTGGGTAACATCTGTCGCCACGCTCGCAAAGTAAACTGATCGTGCAATTATGGCATTGGCTTTGCGTACTTTTTCGTCGGTTTTTTCTTCATTAGACTCACCCATCAAATCAATTGTCCGTTGATCTAAAATTGTAAAGGAGGTTCTTATGGCAGTGTGGAATCAGACGACACCGGAGGAAAGCAAAGACAAATCGCCTGCGACCCCGGCGTCGCCAGCGCAGTCAACTCCCATTTTGACACCGACCGCGGCGAAGAATCGCGGTGAATCGATATTCGGCGCCGGAGTTACAATTGAAGGGAAAATCGAAGGCGACGCCGATGTGCGCATCGCCGGAAAGTTCAAAGGCGAGATTCAAGTCAAGGGAGATTTGAATATTGAAAAGGGCGCTCACCTTACGGCAAAGGTCAGCGCGGCTAACGTTACCATCGGCGGCGAACTGGACGGAAATGTCGTCGCCAGTGGTCAAGTCAAGCTCTTGGAGTCCGGGCAGCTTCTCGGCGATCTAAAAGCAAGTACGCTGACAGTGGCCGCCGGATCGCGCATGCGCGGTCATGTGGAGTTTGGCTGGAACGCGTCCGATGTCGCGAAATTCGTCAATGGTCAAGCCCACGATAATGACAAGAGCCGGACCGGCGGATGAAAATCGGCCGGGCATCGACCGCGGGTGAATCCCGCAGCTGTTGGCATTGCCGCGCGACGATCCTAAAAGCGCCACGTCTTGCCCTATCTGCAGGCACATGTTGCGGGCTAGTTCCGTTGTCTTCGAACCGCGATCCAAACCGACGACATGTCCACTTTTGGTGGAGGGTACCCTTGAATATCCCGGCGCCGGGGACCCCTTAGAATATCAAGTCCTAATGGAAGTCCGAGACGATGCCGGAAAGCTCCTGTCTCGTCAAGTTATCGGTATCGGCGCTCTCCACCCGGCGGAAAAGCGCATTTTCTCTCTACGCGTCGAGATGACGCCAGCGACGTCTTCCAACTGAAGAGGAAGCGGACCTTATGTCGGGCCCTGTTTGCCGAGCGGAATTTCGCCGCCTTGTTGCCCGACGCGGCTAGCGGTCAGCGTTAGCCAGCAGCCGTCCCCATCCTTGCACCGGCGGGATAATGCCGGGCCGAATGAGGTCGTTCCAAACTTCGGCGCTCATGTTGGTGAACGCTGGTTTGCCGAATTCTTCTTCCAAGGCCGGTATGACGTGCAGAGCCATGGCGGCGCCGCCCGGCACGGAGATCGCTTCGGCCTGAGGCCAGGTGTTTGCAGCTTCCCGGCCAACTTCGAGCGCCATTTCTAACCCTTGCTCCAGCGTCATGGCGAAAGAATCCGACGCCCATTGATTTCGCTTGGTAATCCCGACAACTGTGATGCCACCTTCTTCGAGATAACGGATGATGGCGTTATTGACCTGGTCCGCCCAACGACTACCGACGGCCAGCTTTGTGTACCCGAGATGCTTCATAGCGGCAATCAGCGCTTCCAGCGGCGCGTCGGCGGGGAGGCCAGTTCTTTCCTTCGTTTGCCGTAGTAACTCGAGCACGCGCGGCCGGGTCAACACCGCTGAAATGGGCGCCCCGCTGAAAATGATATGATCCGCTTTTTCTTTCACCAGCCGGTCGACACAGGTCCAGTAGTTTTTGATCGCTTTTTCCACTCCCTCTTCGGTGTAGTTTTCCAGCCCAAGTCCGGTGGCGATCTCCATAAAATCGAGCGGTAAGAGGCGATATAGCTGGTAGGTTCGGCCGCGGTGAACATCTTCATGGGCGCGCGGTTGAATGACGCCGTAACGAAAACGAGGCAGCAGTTTTTTTGTATAGTCAGGCATAGAGACCTCCGATCCTTCGAGAAGCCGAAGCTGTGAAAAGATGATTCCGAGCCGCAAGCCGCGACCAGATAGTAGTCACACTTATAGGTAGGCGGCGCTACGTCTGTCAAGTTAAACGGCTAAGCCAATCCCTTGACCATCAGCGCGGCAAAGTCGCAGGTTCGCTTCGCCGAATCGAAAATCGAGTTGAAATGAACGCCCTCGACATCAACAGGAGCGCTTTTGGAGCTTTGCTGAGAGGGCGAGAAGATAACTGATAACGTTCAGGATGTTCAAACGGTTCGACGTTCTTTAAATAGGCATTGAATCAGGGCAGACCGGCCAGCAGCGGTTTTAGCGCGGCGGCGACGCCGTCCGCCATTCGCTGCATGCCCGCGTCGTTCGGATGCACCACGTCCGTGACCCACAGATAGATTCGATCGTTGATCAGCTGGAGCCCGTCCAGCAGATGAAGATTGCGATCCGAGCTTTGCCGTTGCCGGATAACTCGGGTAATCGCGTCACGATACGCTTGCGGTATCTCGCCGTTTTTATTCTTCTCCGGTTTAATGTCGGACCGGTTCAAGATCGGCGTCATTGCCAAGATCGGCTTCGCCGGCGCGTGCTCGCGGATCGTCGCGAGAAAGGCGTTATATTTATCGGCATATTGCGCCGCGGTTTCCGGCTTCCCCGTCGAATCCAATCCACCAAAGGAATTGGTTCCGAGCGCGATGACGAGCATATCCCAGTCGGAACGGCTCGCGATCGTTTGTGCGACGATATTATCTGCCCACGCCGTGCCGCCGAAGCCGTAGTTGAGTGAAATGCAACCGGCCTTTTCGCATGCTTGCCAGACATAAGTTTCCCGCGGGCTCGTTGCGCCATGCCCATGGGTGATCGAGTCGCCGTGGAACAACACCCTTGGTCGGCTATCAGCCTCCACGCGTTGCAGCTTCGCGGCTGGCTCGATGCCGATTCCGTGGACAATGACTTCGGCATTCCGATAGTAAAACGGAAACAGGACTTCGATTGCCGCTTCACCCGAAAGTCCTGGGTCATCGTAGATCGCCACGTCCTGCTGGGTGAATTTGGTCGCCGCAGCGACGCTGGCGGCGTACTTGCCGCTTCTGTAAAGGTCGAAATAGGATGGCCGTGAACGCCCCCATGTCACTTCAGGCGTCGCGGGAGTCTCAGGCGCTTCGATGAAAGTGATGCGCAAGACGAGCTTTTTCGAATCGGTGCGAAATCGTACCGTGACGCCAGCGGCTGATTGCGCCCGGCCGGCGGTGCGCGCGGGCCACTTGTTGCGCCAAACTTTCGCCACGCGCACGGGCTGTAGTCCGTCGCCTCTAGGCTCCCAATCTGCGACATTCAACCATTGAAGCCGTTGGTCTTTGACACTGATCCATTGAAGATCGGTCGGCGCTCCTGCCTGTGCCGCACAAAAGTGCGTTGTTACCAGCGCCAGACCGAGCGCGATCAT
>VBKY01000574.1 GCA_005879255.1 Deltaproteobacteria bacterium | reverse complement strand
ACTCGTTTCCTCTTCGCTCATCGCCTCCACTGCCGCCACTTGCTCCCGCGCTTGCTTGAGCCCCTGCTCCACTCGCTCCTTTCTGCGAAAACTATCCTGGGCCGCATGGGCTCGGATCTTGGTCCCGTCCTGCATCACTCGCTCCAACGTAATCAGCCCATCGGCGCTGAGCAGCCCCAAGATCTGCACGAACAATCCTTTGAGCGCCTGCTCGTGTTTGACCCGAAAGTCCGACAGCGTGTGCGCGTTGACCACCCTCGCTCCCGTCAGCCACTGATACGCTGGATCCCACTCACACAGCTGCTCGATCGCTCGCCCCGATCCCACTCCTTCACTGTACCCATACACCCATAAGCTGATCAGTAACCGCGGCTCCCACGCCGGCCGCCCCGCTTTGCCCTCCACCGCTCGAATCTCTTCACTGTACCCACTCAAATCCAGCCGCCCCACAAACTCCCAGATCGCTCGCGCCGCATGCTCTTCCCCGATCAGCCGCTCCACATCTACCGCTCGCCAACACAACTGCTCTCGGTTGATCGCCTCGTAGCGGGGTTTGCCTCCCCCTGTCTCCTCGGCTTTATTGGCCACTGATTCTTGCGCGCTACTGCTTCGAGCCGTCGACCCACACCCCGGCAAATTCCCCTGTTCGCTCTCCACTCTTTTTCTCCCTACCGTGTTCGCTTCATTCCTGCCTTGTTCTTCGATAGACTGCCCCTTGCTCTGGATTCGAACATAATCCTATATACTACTCGACTAACATTTTAGGGATTTTTTCTCACGACCACAGAGATCGCCGAGTTAGGGAGTTTTACTTGATAAAATTCTTTTCTCAGCGTACTCCGCGTCTCCGCGGTAAATTCTCTCTGGACCGAGATCGTCTGGATGTTTTGCGCGAGCTGCGAAAACTTTGAACGATAGCAATGCAATACAGAGCACACAGAGGATTTTTTCTAAGGACCCTTTTCTCCGCGACCTTTGCGCCTCGGCGGTGAATTCTCCGATGCGAAATCTGCGCTACGGGGCGGGCGAATCCGCAAAATGAAGACTCTCGTCACCGGCGGGATCGGCAAAGTCGGTCAATGGGTCGTGCGCGAATTGCTCGATGGCGCGGCGCATGAAGTCACCGTGCTCGACCGCGTGCCCGGGCCGGAGCGAGGCGCCATCAAATACCTTGTCGGCGACGTTCAGGATCTCGGCCAGGTCATGGAAGCGATGGTCGGCGCCGACGCGGTCATCCATCTCGCCGCAATTCACAATCCCAACATCGCCACTGCCACCGTGACCTATCAAACCAACGTCGTCGGCACGTTCAACGTCCATCATGCCGCCTTTCGGCTCGGCGTCAAACGAGTCGTCTCGGCGAGCAGCAATGCCATCGTCGGCTGGAGCTATAGCGAGCGCTTTGTGCCGGACTATCTGCCGATCGATGAGGATCATCCGCTGCGCCCGGAAGACGTCTACGGTCTATCGAAGGAGATCGGCGAAACCATCGCGCGTTCGTACACCCGCAAAGGTTTAGAAACCGTGATGCTGCGCCCGAGCGGTGTGGTCACTCCTGACGAGCTCTCCACGCCTACAGTTACATCGACGCGCGCGATTTGGCCGTCGCCTTTCGACTGGCGGTCGAGCGCTCGATCCCGAGCAATACGGCGTTGTTCATCGTCGCCGACGATAGCACGGTAGCCGAGCCGCTCTGTGATCTTTACCTGCGCGTCATGCCGAGCATCGGCGACAAAGCGCGCAGCTTGACGGGCAGCAAGGGACCCTACTCCAACGGCCGCGCAAAAGCGCTGCTCGGCTGGCAGCCGGTTCATTCTTGGCGCCGCGACTGAAGCGTCGACCGGAACCGCATGCTGTTGCCATAAGGAAAAACATCGAGCTAGCGGAAATAGATTTCACGAAACTCCTTGCTGTATTTGGGCAATTCTTCTCCCACACTCGGATCGATTGGCGCAATCTTTAATTTGCTCGGATGCATCTCCGGCGCCAAAGGTTCGACATCGAGCCGTCCGGACAACCGGTTGGCGTTTCGCAGCACCAGTTGCGCTTCTCGCGAAAGAACGAAATCCATCAGCAGCTTGGCCGCATTGGGGTTACGCGCCTTGGCCGCTACGGCGACCGGGGCAAGAATCACGAATACCGGATCCGCGGTCTTGACCCACTCGATAGGCGCTCCGGATTTTTTCATGGATTCGACGCGATGCGCGTAGACAATTCCCAAAGGAAATTCACCGGCCGCCATCAGCTGCGAGATCATCGTGTGGCCCCTGTTCCAATGAACGCCCTGCTTGGCCAGAGCTCGATGGAATTTTTGCGCCTTGTCACGACCCCAATAATGGATCGTGGCGCCATACCACTCGTATTCCTCTTGATCCATACCGATTTTCCCTTTCCACTTAGGATCGAGAAAATCATCCCAGTTTTTCGGCGCATCCTTTGCGCTTACCATTTTCGGGTTATAACCAATCACGTAGTAGATATTATAGAGAGTTGCCCAGTAGCCGTCCGCATCCTTGAATTGCGGCGGATAAGCCGAAAATTCCAGGGAACGATGGACCTGCAAGAGTCCGCGCCTTTTTAGCGCATTGATGGAAGTGAGATTGGCCAGGTCCACCGCGCCGCGACCCGCGCTGTCTTCTGTCAAAATGCGGTTTAGAAGTTGTTCATTACCCGCTCGGAGAAGTTCGGTTTTGATGAAAGGGTATTTCTGTTCAAAACGACTCAAAAGCGCGTTGCTGTCATTGATGTTCAGCGCACCGTACCAGTTGACTCGACCTTCTTTTTTGGCGCCCTCGATGAGGCTAGCCTGTCCACCCGGCGCCTGCGGAAAAACCGCACCCGAAAAAAACAGTTCTAGGGCGAACACCAGCAAGAACCATCTAGGAAAGAACCGACAAGTTTTCTTCATTTCTTATTCTAATCTCCCGGTTTGAAAATCTATTTGCCTGCCAAAACTTCCTCCAACAAGGAATGATCGATCATCTGGGCAGCCGTCAAAGGTTTGTTGATCCGTTGAGATTGGCGCGCAAGATCGATCAGGAATTGCACGCCCTCGGCTTGAACGTGGCCGTCTTCGCTCATCAGACTGACTATCTGTTCGTAGCCTTTGGTCGCGCTCTCAGAGTCCATCCCCAGTTCCCGAATGACGGTCGCGATCGTGTCACCGCGGTTTTCGCGCATAAACCTCATGGCTCGAAGTGTTCCTCGTATCATTTTTTTAATTTGTTGCGGTTGTTTGACTATTCGGTCGCTGCGAACCGTCAATCCGCTCGTCGGCACTTGCGCATAATCGGCGGCCGATGCGATTTTTCGAAATCCGTCCCGCTCGGCGCGAAAGTTGTGCGGCGCCCCCAGCACTGTGGCCGCAACCGTCCCTGATTTCAGCGCGGCATATCGCTCCGGCGTTCCGCCGAGATTGATGAGCACCACGTCGCGATCAGGATCCAGTCCGTTCTTTGAAAGAATCTGGCGCAACAGTGCATCGACGAGACCGCCCGGATTCAACGATCCGATGGTCTGGCCTTTGAGATCCTTCACCTGACGATATTTGTTTTGCGCCATCAACACGTGTTCGGCCCTGCTTACCTGTCCCAAGACCAAACGCACCGGTATGCCCGCGACAAATGCGCTGACGGCGCTACCGCTGGCCATCACATAATCCACATCGCCGGTGAGGAGAGCTTTTATGTCGATGCCTCCCATCCCTTCAGCGAGAAAAAACCCTCTTTGCCGCGCGATCTCAGGAATCAAAAAGCTTGTGAGGGATCGGCTTGGATAGCTGACCACAACCGGTTCGGCCGAAACCGGCGGCAAATAGAAGCACGACGCAATTGTCAGCCACGTCGATAATAACAAGCGGTGTTGCCGGGCGAACGGCCCGATTATGCTGTTCTCTCTCACGCGCGAATTCTCTATCCCATCCGTTACATCTGTCAAGGCGAAAATCCCTCGGATGTAAGTCGGAATCCGGGCATGCTGCCGAATGAGGATTGACTGATATAGCTAAATCCTTCCAAGTTCCCATCTGGTCGGGTTTTGGCCCTCCTAATTCACGAATCCCTGTCGCCTTCCTATCAGTAAATCTCGCCTTTCTCTGCTACCGCCTGCGTGATACTAACGAGTGCATGTGTGCAATGAGGAAAGCTGGTCTCTTATCAATCCTGTTTGTAGTGGCGCTGCTTGCTGTTGGAGTGATAGCCAACGCGCAGACGGGAAAAATCCTCCGCATTGGTTTCCTGGATAATAGCACTGCTTCAGGCAGCGCGGTTCTCTTGGAGGCGTTCCGGCAAGAGCTGAGCAAGCTTGGATGGAGTGAAGGAAAAAATATCACCATCGAGTATCGGTTTGCCGAGCAAAAGCTTGAACGGCTACCTGAGCTTGCGGCGGACTTGGTTCGTCTTAAGGTTGATCTGATCGTGGTCTCAGGGGGACCGACTCCGTTAGCTGCGAAGGAAGCAACCAGTAGCATCCCCATCGTGATGATGAACGCTGTGGACCCCGTGGGTGCTGGTCTGATTGCCAGTCTGGCGCGGCCGGGAGGCAATATCACCGGGAACTCGGGTTTAGCGCCCGAACTAATTACCAAAAGGCTAGAGATACTCAAGGACGCAGTCCCCAGACTCTCACGAGTTGGAGTTCTGCGGTCGCCGAGAGGCGTACTAGGGGACCTCCAACTGGGAGAGCTCAGATCTGCGGCCCTGGCACTGAAGCTAAAATTGGAGGAGATCGAGACTCAACCCGACGCCAAAGGTTTAGAGAGCGCCTTTCAAACCGCAAAGCAGAAGCAGGTCAACGCGATTATGACAACCCCCGGTCAGCGCTTTTTCGTCGAAAGAAAGCGGATCGTCGAGCTTGCCGGCAAATACCGGTTGCCGGCTATCTACCCACAGAAGGAGTATGTCGATGAGGGCGGCCTCATGTCGTATGGGACGGACAACACTGACCTCTATCGGCGCGCGGCTGTTTACGTGGACAAGATCTTGAAAGGTGCCAAGCCGGCTGATTTGCCGGTGCAGCAGGCAACGAAGTTTGAATTCATCATTAACCTTAAAGCGGCAAAACAGATTGGACTGACAATTCCAGTCCGCGTGCTTGAGCGCGCTAACAAGGTGATCAAGTAACCGTCGCATAACCACGCGATGGTGCCAGGATTGAACTCAATTCTCTTACAAAGCATTCTTCCGTGATATCGCACTGACGTATCGATCAATTTAATTCTGCGGTGAACTAGCGTTAGGCCACGCCTGCGAACAGCGATGGTCAGAAAAACACAAGATGAGATTGGAATTAGTTGAAACGGGAGGTGGGTATGGAGGAAATTTTTAGAGCCGCGCTTATTCGGAGAAAGACTGGCAGACCACGATTAGGATCCATACTAAAGCTCCTATTCTGGCTGGGCGTTATGACCGGCTGCACGATGGTTCAGCAGCGCGGGGAAAGCCAGGCGATCAGGTTCGAATTCGGAGTAATTGGAGATCAGCAATATACTGTCGAGGATGAGGAAAAGTTTCCCAACCTCATTGATGCCCTTAACGAGGCCAATATTTCCTTTGTCGTTCACGTTGGTGACATTGAAATTGATCCCCGTACTTATAACATTAACCCTCGCGCATTTAAGTCCGTACCGTGCACCAACGAAACTTTCTATCACCGAAGAGATGAGTTCCAGAGATCAAAGCGTCCTTTCATCTACACTCCCGGTGATAATGAATGGACGGATTGCCACGCAGTGAAGCACCAGAGTAATGATCCCCTGGAACGGCTCGCACGAGTCCGTGAGATATTTTTCCAAGGTGACCAAACCTTGGGACAGCGGACACTGACTTTAATCCGGCAGAGCGATGATCCAAAGTACGGAAAGTTCCGTGAAAATGTGCGTTGGATCCACGGCGACGTGTTGTTTGTCACGCTTCATATGGTTGGCAGCAACAACAACTTTGGCCGCACACGAGAAATGGATGCGGAATATAACGAGCGGAACGGGGCGAATTTGGCTTGGATGAAGCAAGCCTTTGAGTTGGCCAAGCGGAACGGGAACAAAGCAATCACAATCCTTGCCCAAGCCAATCCTGGTTTTCAGAACTCCTGGTCAGAATCACGCTTTCGAAGGTATTTTTTAAATTCGCCAATCAACCGTCCAGAGAAGAGACCGAAGACGGGCTACGACGACTTCTTATCCGCGCTAGAGGCGGAGACTCTGGCTTTTAACGGACCCGTAGTTATGGTTCATGGAGATAGCCACATCTTTCGTATCGACCAGCCGCTTGTTAACTCCACAACTGGTCGGGTCATCGAGAACTTTACGAGGCTTGAAACTTTCGGTACCCCTGACGTGCACTGGGTTCGGGTGATCGTCGACCTCAATGATCCAAACGTTTTCACGTTCAAGCCCGAAATAGTCAAAAAAAATCTGGTGGATCACTCAATAAAATAGCTATTGCGTGAAGTGGCGCGCCGGTGGCTTGTCGAATAGGAGTAATGGATTCTGGACGGCGGCTCCGCGACATATTGTTAGCCGTGTAATTGAATTGATTTCTCCGACGACTTGATCCTGTGACATTTGGCTGATGCTTCGTTTTCCCGCGGACTTCGTGTTTCAGCTAAGCCGTGAAGAGTTTGATTCTTTGAGGTCATTATTCCAGCAAGTAAAATTGATTCATTCCCGCGGCAGCATGGATAATCTGACTCATTTCGACGTTTCGGGAATTCTCGAAACGTGGAAGTTCCCTCTCCGAGTCCTAAAAATCCTAAACGATTTGAACGGAGCGCAGCGATGGAACGACTGGAACAATTGGAACGGGCCTCGGTGTTATGTGAGCGCAGCGATTGAACGACTTGAACGGAGCGCAGCGATGGAACTATTGGAACGTCTGGAACATTTGAAACGGAATCAATCCGATAAACGTTTTGAACGGAGCGAAGCGGTGGAACGGCTGGAACCATTGGAACGGACCGATCCCACCTCTTTATTGGAGCACACTCACAAACACGGTATTGCATCGACTGTGGCACCTGTTATGATGCATGATGCTGCAACACTGATGCACATACAGGAGTTTATGAAAGCCGTCACATTGAGAAGTCTGCCGCCCGATGTCGCCGAAGCTATTCGCAAGGAGGCGAGTCGGAAGGGCATGAGCCTTAACAAGGCCGTCATCAGTTTGCTTGGCAACCGAGTGAGTGTGCGGGAGAAAAAGAAAAGCCGGCAACCCCGACACCATGATCTCGATGATCTAGCCGGATCATGGTCCAAAAAAGAAGCGGCCGAGTTTGACAAGTCCCTAGCGGATCAGCGCACCATCGATCCCGACCTCTGGAAGTAATGCGGCTTTTGGTCGACACCTCGGCCTATTCAGCGTTCATGCGCGGACATCGCGAAATCAAAGCCGCCCTACAGGAAGCGGATGATATTTTTGTCAACTCGATTGTGCTTGGGGAGCTAAGGGC
>VBKY01000031.1 GCA_005879255.1 Deltaproteobacteria bacterium | reverse complement strand
TTTTAGGCATCGATCACACCGCAATCGTCGTATCGAGCACGCAGAACAGTTTGAAATTTTACCGCGATTTGCTGGGTCTAAAGCTAGCTGGTGAAAGCCTGAACCAAGGCACCGAGCAGGAGCATTTGAATAACGTCGCCGGCGCGCGTTTGCGCATCAGCGGACTGCGCGCGCAGAACGGACCGGGTATCGAATTCTTAGAATATCTCACACCGCGTGACGGCCGCCCGGCGCCGAAAGATACGCGAGCCAACGATTTATGGCATTGGCAAACAACGCTCTCGGCTACCAGCGTCGAAGCCGCAGCGCGAAAACTCAATGGTGGCCGAGCGCGAATGATTTCGGCGGGCGTGGCCGCGATCGCTGATAAACATTTCGCTTTCACCAAAGGTTTTCTCGCCCGTGACCCGGATGGACACGGCTTGCAGTTCATCGAAAAATAGATAGTTACGCTAACCGAGGAAAGACATGTCACCGAGCCTTACCGAAATGACGCAAGACGAGTGGCTGGAAGCCGATGGCCTAGGCGGCTTCGCATCGGGTACGGTTTCGGGCATTCGCACGCGCCGCTATCACGGATTGCTCCTGACGGCGACGAAGCCGCCCTCTGGTCGATTGGTTCTCGTCAACGGCTTTGATGCTTCGGTGGAGACGGCGAGTGGAACCCACGCGCTGTCTTCGCAAGTCTACGCACAGGACATCATGCATCCCGACGGCGCGAAACGCATCGTCGAGTTCAAGAATGAGCCCTGGCCGAAATGGCTCTTTGCGCTTGAAGACGGCACGAAGATTCAGCAAGAAATCTTCGCCGTCAACGGAACGTCGATCGTCGCATTATCTTGGCAGGCGGTGACCGGAACGGAGAAAGCGACGTTGACGATACGGCCGTTTCTCTCCGGACGCGACTACCACTCGCTGCACCATGAAAACCCGGCGTTTGAGTTTCAACCGAAGATCGACGCCAACAAAATCATCTGGCATCCATATCCGGGCATTCCCGCCATCATCGCGGTCCATAACGGCAGCTACCAGCACCAACCGGATTGGTACCGCAACTTCGTATACGAACAAGAGCGACAGCGCGGACTGGATTTCACCGAAGACCTTGCCGCGCCAGGCATCTTTCGCTTGGACCTAACTGCGGGCGAGGGAGTCTTGATCTTTGCAGCCGACGGGTTTGCCAAAGACGAGCTCGCACAACAACAAACAGCGGAGAAACTGATCGCGAACTTTCGCGCTAAGGAACACAAACGCCGGACCGCCTTTCCCACTCCCATGGATCGCGCTGCGGACAGCTACCTCGTTAAGCGCGGCAAAGGCAAAACCATCGTCGCAGGTTATCCATGGTTCACCGACTGGGGCCGCGATACGTTTATCTCCTTGCGCGGTGTCTGCTTGGCGACCGGGCGATTCGAAGACGCGCGCGACATCTTGCTCGAATGGTCCAACGTCGTTTCCGAAGGCATGCTGCCGAATCTCTTTCCCGACCAGAGCGACCGCCCGGAGTACAACTCGGTGGACGCGTCGCTTTGGTACATCATCGCGATCCACGATTTTCTCGCTGCGACGCAAAAGAATGGTGGCATGGTTTCTCAGTGGCAAAAAAAATCGCTTCAAAAAGCCATCGAGGCCATCCTTAGCGGCTATTCGCAAGGCACGCGTTACGGCATTCGCATGGATCAGGATGGCTTGCTCGCCGCCGGCGTTCCGGGAGTGCAGCTCACCTGGATGGATGCCAAAGTCGGCGACTGGGTGGTGACCCCGCGCATCGGCAAGCCCGTCGAAGTTGCAGCGCTCTGGCTCAACGCATTATGGATCGGCAGCCACTTCAATGACCGTTGGAAAGGCCCGCTTGAACGCAGCCTGGAGAGTTTTCGCCGCCGTTTTTGGAATTCCCAGGACGGCTACCTCTTTGACGTCGTCGACTCTGATCATCAGCCGGGAAAACTCGATGCATCGTTTAGGCCCAATCAAATCTTTGCTGTCGGCGGGTTACCCCTTCAAGTCATCAACGGCGAACAAGCAGCTCGGATCGTCGACGCTGTCGAGCACCGGCTTTGGACGCCTCTCGGCTTACGCTCCCTCGCCCCGGGAGAACCGGCCTACATCGCGCACTATCAAGGCGGCGTTCGGGAGCGCGACGGCGCGTATCATCAGGGCACGGTCTGGCCCTGGCTGATCGGCGCATTCGTTGAAGCGTGGGTGCGTGTACGGAGCGGCAGCGCCGATGCGAAACGCGAAGCGCGTTCACGCTTTCTAGCGCCCCTCATTGAGCACTTGAATCATGCAGGACTCGGTCATGTCTCGGAGATCGCCGATGCCGATCAACCATACACGCCGCGCGGCTGTCCCTTTCAAGCCTGGTCCCTGGCGGAACTTTTACGTCTCGATCGCATCCTTTTGGCATAGCCCGTTCACTTGGTGATCCTCGGTTGAATCTGCGTGATCTTTGAGGTGTCATCCTGAGCACCCAGACTGTGTGAAAACTCCGTTCATGGTTCGACGATGCTCACCACGAACGGAATTGAGCCATGCAGAAATCAATTACTTAGCGCGTTCGTCCTGAGCTGCGTCGAAGGACTCTTTCGGGTGTTCACACAGTCTGGCACCCGCGAAGGATTTCGACTTGCTCTCAGTGAATACGACGGAGCGTTAGCAATCGGCGTATGCCTGAAATGGAACAGCAGAACTCGGACCAAAGTTTCCGCACCGAATCCCGGCGAAGCGACATCTAAATGACGATGCACGACGCCCGCGGATATCAAACCGCTGCCCGAAGAGCCCATTATTTTCGCGAAAGTCTAGACAGCGCGGCGAGATCACAATTCAGGATGTGCTATAATGGTCGATAAAAGAACCAAAAGCCGACCGAGAACGAACGTGACGCAGGAAGAGCTTAGACTTCAGGAAGACCGCGTCCGCAAAGCTAACTGGAAGCGCTGGGGACCTTATTTGTCCGAGCGCCAGTGGGGCACCGTACGCGAAGACTACAGCCCCTACGGCACGGCGTGGGAATATTTGCCCCATGACCACGCGCGCAGCCGCGCTTACCGCTGGGGCGAAGACGGTCTCGGCGGTATCTGCGACCGCCATCAATATATTTGCTTTGCGCTGGCTCTTTGGAATGGCAAAGACCCGATTCTCAAGGAGCGGCCTTTCGGCCTCACCGGCAACGAAGGCAACCACGGCGAAGACGTCAAGGAATACTATTACTATCTCGATTCGACGCCGACCCACTCCTACATGAAATTTCTCTACAAATATCCGCAGCGCGAATTTCCCTACACCCGCCTGGTCGAAGAGAACCGCCGCCGCGGCAAGCACGACCTCGAATTCGAGTTGATCGATACGGGCATCTTCGACGATGATCGCTATTTCGACGTATTTATCGAGTATGCCAAAGCCGGGGCGGAAGATATTTTAATCCGGATCGAAGCGATCAATCGCGGACCGGAAGCGGCCGAGCTGCATCTGCTCCCGACCCTTTGGTTTCGCAACACGTGGTCTTGGGGCCTGGACGCGCGCAAACCACGCGTCGCGATCGAAGAGGGCAGCGAAGTCGCAGCGCTCAAAGTTTATCACTCCTATTACGGCAATCGTTGGCTTTATTGCGAAGGCAAGCCGGAGTTTCTTTTCACCGAAAATGAAACCAACGAGCGACGCGTGTTTGGCGTCGAGAATGGCGCGGCTTACGTAAAAGACGGCATCAACGATTACATCGTGCACGGCGCCAAAGACGTGGCGCACGCCGACGGAGCCGGCACCAAGGGTTCCGCACACTACACCATGACCGTTCCCGCAGGACAGGCCGTGACCGTGCGGTTACGTCTGAGCGATGCCGCTCCCGCAAGCGGCAAATCCGTCGACGGCGAATTTGACAAGGTTCTCGCCGAACGAAACAAAGAAGCCGACGAATTCTTCGAAACACTCAACCTGGCATCGACCGCGCCGGAGCGCAAGGAGATCATGCGCCAGGCCGTCGGCGGCCTTCTGTGGAGTAAGCAGTTTTATCACTACGACATAAGTCGCTGGCTCAAAGGCGATCCGTCCGGCCCCGACGCGCCTAAGGAACGATTGAACGGGCGCAATCATGAATGGCGCCATCTTTACAACGCTGATGTTATTTCCATGCCCGACAAATGGGAGTACCCATGGTACGCCGCTTGGGATTTGGCTTTCCACTGCGTCGCGCTCGCCATCGTCGATGCGGATTTTGCCAAGGAGCAACTCTTGCTCATGACCCGCGAGTGGTACATGCACCCGAACGGCCAGCTTCCCGCGTACGAGTGGGCCTTCGGCGACGTTAATCCGCCGGTACATGCTTGGGCCGCCTGGCGCGTCTATAAGGTGGAGAAGAAACGGCGCGGCGAAGGCGACCGAAAATTCCTCGAGCGAATTTTTCAAAAGCTGCTGCTCAATTTTACTTGGTGGGTGAATCGCAAGGACGCCGAGGGGCGCAACGTTTTCCAAGGCGGTTTTCTCGGTCTCGACAATATCGGCGTATTCGACCGCAGCGCGCCGCTTCCCACCGGCGGCCACATCGAGCAGTCCGACGCCACCAGCTGGATGGGCATGTACTGCCTCAACATGTTGGCCATTGCCTTGGAGCTGGCCTGGGAAAATTCCGCTTATGAAGACGTCGCCAGCAAATTCTTCGAGCACTTCGTTTACATCTGCGAGGCGATGAACAATCTCGGTGGCGAGAATATCGAGCTGTGGGACGCCAAAGACGGTTTTTACTACGACGTTCTGCACATGCCGGATGGTCGCCGCTTTCCTCTCCGAGTACGCTCAATGGTCGGATTGATACCGCTCTTTGCCGTGGAAACTCTCGACCCGACCATCGTCGACAGCTTGCCTGGGTTCAAGCGCCGCATGCAATGGTTTATCGAGAATCGGCCGAAATTGGGCGAGAATATCGAAATCCAATCCACGGATGAAGGTCCCCGCCGCTTTCTTTCTTTGGTCAATCGCCATCGGCTCAAACGCGTGCTCGGATACATGCTCGATGAAAGCGAGTTTTTATCGTCCTATGGCATTCGCGCGATTTCGCGCTTTCATCTCGATCATCCCTACACGATGCCGGTCAACGACATGGAGTACCGCGTGGATTACGAACCGGCGGAGTCGAGCACGGGGCTTTTCGGCGGCAATTCCAACTGGCGCGGGCCGATCTGGTTTCCGGTGAACTATCTGCTAATCGAATCATTGCAGAAATTCCATTTCTTCCTCGGTGATAATTTCAAAATCGAGTGCCCGAAAGGCTCCGGCCAGTCATTGAACCTCTGGGACATCGCCGGTGAAATCTCCCAGCGCCTGACGCGAATATTTTTGCAGGATGAAAACGGCCGGCGTCCGGTCTTCGGCGGCACGGAAAAGTTCCAGAGCGATCCCCATTGGCGCGACCTCATTCCATTTCACGAATACTTCCATGGCGACAACGGCGCCGGCATCGGCGCCAGCCATCAAACCGGTTGGACCGCGCTGGTCGCCAAGCTGATCCAACAGTACGGCGAATAGTTCACGGTTCTGCGCATCGTTTTCAAAGCTTTAGCCATCTAATAGGCGTGGTAGACTAGCGCCATCGGCTCATTCTGAGCGAAATTTCCTTACTCGACTTACGTTAGGGAGGGCTCCATGGACTACGATCTAATCGTCATCGGTGGCGGAACAGCCGGTCTTAGCGCGGCGAAAACCGCGCACAAGCTTGGCGCGAAAATCGCGATCGTCGAAGAAGAAACTTTCGCCGGCACTTGTCTAACCAGCGGCTGAATTCCCAAGAAGGTGCTGGTAAGCACCATCGAGCTTTTCACCCGCGCGCGCCGAGCCGATCATCTCGGCATCAAAGGCGCCGAGCAGCTCAGCCTGGATTGGCCGGCGATGATTTCACGAAAAGACGAAATCGTCGCCAGTTGGTCGAAAAGCAAAAACGCGACTCCCGGCAACTTGGGAATTCCCGCGCTGCGCGGTCACGCAACGTTTGCCGGACCCCATGAAGTAACCGTTGATGGACGGAACTATTCCGGGGACAAGTTCGTTATTGCCACAGGATCGAAACCGGCGCGGCCGCTAATCCCGGGAGCGGAGCACGCCATCACCAGCGACGAGCTGCTTCATTTAAAGGAACAACCGAAGCGGCTTGTCGTGATCGGCGGCGGCTTTATCGGTCTCGAATTTGGCTTCGCCCTCGCGCGGGCCGGAACGAAAGTCACTTTGCTGCAATCAGGGCTACAAATCGGACCCGCTCTGGATCACGACATTCGTAATGCACTCCTCGAGTGCGCCAACGAAGCCGGTATGACGATTAAAACCAATGTGAAAGTGACCAAAATCGAGAGCGATAGAACAGTGGAAGCGGAAATCGACGGGCGGAAGGAAAAATTTTACACCGATCAAGTGCTGCTAGCCACCGGCCGGCCGTCCAACGTCGAGTCAATGAAGCCGGAAAGAGCCAATATTGATCTCGATCACGGCGCGGTCAAAGTTAATGAATATCTCCAATCGGTCAGCGCAACCCACGTTTATGCAGCGGGCGACGCCGCCGGAAAGCATCAACACTCGCCGGTTGCGTGGTATGAAGGACCGATCGCCGCGCACAACGCGCTTAAGGGCGACGTGCGTAAGGTCGACTTCAGCGTTTTTCCCAGCGCGATATTCACGATTCCCGCCATCGGTCAGGTTGGTTTGACGGAAGAAGAAGCACTCAAGCGCGGGCTGAAAATGAAAACAAGCAAGCTACCCTACGAATATAATCCCGCGGCCGGTGTGCGCGATGAAACCGAAGGCTTAGTCAAAATCGTCTATGAAGAAGCAACAGATAAAATCCTCGGTGTGCACGTTATCGGCGCCCATGCCGAAGATATCATCCAGATCGCCGCGGTAGCGATCAAAGGCGGCTTGAAGAAATCCGAGGTCGGCGCGATGCACTATGTTTTTCCTACCTTCGGCGGCGCGATCTTTGATACGATGGCAGTGTGATTGTGAAGGATTGAATCGAACAACGTGATTAACTTCAGCGCAGATCGCCTCAAGACGATCTATCCCGCCCTAGCCATCGGGTTGACGACCGCGGCATTTATCATCGCCAAGACTGGCCGCGACGCGCTGTTCTTCCAGGGCAAAGGCATCTTTCAATTGCCGGTCGCCACGTTGATGCTTGCCGCCGCTTCCCTGCCTCTCGCGATGATCTTCGTCAAAGTGATGAAAACCTGGGGCGCGCGTCCGGCGCGCATCGCGATTATGCTATTCGCCGCAGCGGTGATCGGCCTTGCGGCGCCTTTTCTCCAGCCCGGAAACTCCCGCCTGCTGTTCAATGTTTTCATTTTCATACCAGCGGTCTTCGGCATTATGTTCGCGAGCCTTTGGCTCCTCGCCGCAGACATATTCGAAAACACTCCCAAGTCTCAAGCCGCTCTCGCTTTCAGTAAGATCGGCGCAAGCTCCCTAGGCGGTGGCATGCTCGGCGGATTTATCGCCAAGGGGCTCGGCCCCTATCTGGAACCTAAGTGGCTCATTCTGATTGGTGCAGTGATCATTTTGCTGGTCACCGCCCTGGTGGCGGCGATCCATCGAAAGTTTCCAACCAACATCGTCGCGAAAAAAGGTGACAATAAAAACGCCGGTTACCTGGCGCCGCTGTCGAATCCCTACGCGCTGACGCTATTGCTCATCGCCATGACCGGCGCCCTGGCCGGGCTGCTGATCGACGTGCAATTTTACATTTCGGCCACCACTGCCAGTATGGGCTCGAAGGGCAATGCCAATTTCTTCGCCAACTTTTATATCATGCTCAATTTTGGCTCCTTACTCTTGCAGCTCTTTGCGACGCCGAAGATTCAAGAGAAAATCGGCATTCGCGGCGGTCTCATGGTTTTGCCGTTCGCGCTGATTGGCGGCGCGAGCTTCGCAACCGCGGCGGCGACGGCCTTCAGTCTGTCGGTGTTACGCGTGACCGAAGGCGGATTGCGTTCATCCGTTCATCGCTCGATCTGGGAACAGGCCTTCATTCCCGTCGACTCGAGCGACCGGTCCGTCGTCAAACTCGCCGTCGACGGCATCGGCGCGCGAATCGCCGAGGGCATTGCCGCGGCCGGTCTCTATATCTGGGTTCAACGCGTCGCACCTGGAGGCGCCGTTGCCGGGCCGCTCGATACGCGCTGGATGGCCTGGCTGACTTTAGCAACCGTGGTCGTCTGGCTCGTGATCACTCAGAAGTTACAAGTGCAAATTAGAAAAGAGCCGGCAATAGGCCGGGCTCAGCAGACACCCGAGACCGATTGCGAACGTTTCCCCGATCAGTGTCCCTGTACAACCGAACTGGGCAAAGGCATAGCATAACTGTTAGGCTGAGCTTATGGCGAATCTAGAAGTCTATCGCCACAATCGCGTCACGCGTTTTACCCACTGGATCAATGCGATCGCGCTGATGATTCTTTTCATGAGCGGTCTGATGATCTTTAATGCTCATCCTCATCTTTATTGGGGCAGCACTTCGGAACCGGAAAAGGCTTTCTTTTCGATCGGCGCGACCAATGAAGATAGCGATTTGCGCGGTTACGTCCGCCTTTACGGCCAACAACTCGACACAACGGGATTCCTGGGCGTCCAGCAAGGCGCGCTCGGACCCAACCGTCGCGCTTTTCCGAATTGGCTGACTGTCCCCGGTTACTACTCCCTCGCGAGCGGGCGCCGCTGGCACTTCTTTTTCGGCTGGTTGTTCGCTTTAAACGGGTTCCTCTATGTCGTCTACAATCTCGCGGTCGGACATATGCGCAAGTTCCTCTTCACGTTAAAGGACGCAGCGAAAGTTCCCGCGATGATCGCCTATTACCTCCGTCTTAAAAAACATTCTCCGCAGGAAGGAGAATACAATCCGCTGCAAAAAATGGCCTACACCAGCGTATTCGTGATTTTGACGCCGCTGGTTTTACTCAGCGGCATGGCCATGTCGCCGCAGTTGAATGTCGCGTTCCATTGGCTGCCGGCGATGTTTGGCGGGCGACAATCGGCTCGCGCCATCCATTTCGTTCTGGCCTTTGGATTTCTATGTTTCACTTTCGGCCACGTGTTCATGGTCCTGACCCAGGGATTTATTAATAACATGCGCTCTATGATCACGGGTTGGTATCGAGACAAAATCCCGGGCACTGAGGAACCGCCGTGGCCGGCGAGCGAGCGAAGACCCGACATCGCCAGGGCGTTGAAAGAAGAAAACGCGTCGTCCCAAACGAATGTGCCGGCCCCGCCGGCGGTGACGACTGTCGAGGTTGAGAAGGCGCAAGCCGTCCCCATAGTTTCGCCAGAAGCTCCGGCTAGCGCCTCTTCGACAGAAAAGGAGGGAGAGAAAGATGGCGAACCGAAATCCTAAATTGTCTCGGCGTAATTTGCTCCTTGGTGCTCTCCATGGCACGGGCTTGTTGGTTTTGAGCGGATGCCAGAGGGTCTTTGACAGTCTCAGCCGCAACGACACTGTGCAGTCGATTCTCGAAGCCGCCGAAAGGGGCAATCGCCGGGTGCAGCGTTTGCTCACTGGTCGCGCCAAGCTCGCTCAAGAATTTACCGATAAGGAGATCTCGCCAACGTTTCGCGCCAACGGCAATCCGCCGCCGATTACGATGGACTATACTGCCGATGCGCAGAATCAGTGGACCAAATGGCGCCTCGAGGTCTCCGGCTTGGTTAAACAGCCGACGAGTTTCTCTCTCACTGATCTGAAAGCCATGCCCTCGCGCACGCAGATCACACGCCACGATTGCGTCGAAGGTTGGAGTGTCATCGGCAAATGGAAAGGGGTGCGCCTGGAAGAGATTATGAATAGAGTCCAACCGATGACCGAGGCCAAGTATGTTGTTTTCCGCTGCATGGACACTGACAGCGACGGCAACAATTATTTTGAAAGCATCGATCTCATCGACGCCGTTCATCCGCAGACGATCCTCGCCTACGAGTTAAATGATCGGCCCGTGCCAATCGACAACGGCGCGCCGCTCCGTCTGCGCATTGAAAATCAACTTGGCTACAAGCACGCCAAATATATCCGCGCGCTCGAGTTTGTTGCCAGCTTGCAAAAAATCGGCCAGGGCAAAGGCGGTTACTGGGAGGATCAAGGCTACGAGTGGTACGCCGGGATCTGACCCTCACACTCGCATACCGTGTCTGAGATTTTCGGTTGACGAGCCGGTATATATCAAATATTCCTTCCCTCCAGATTAGCCGGGTTTCGGCCAGAGACCAATCGATTGGCTCATCCCCTTCTCAACGATCTTTGGTCGCTCCGCGACTTGAGTCGCGAATTCACTTCTCGGCTCCCCGTACCGGGCTTTATGAAAAGGAAGCGATTACGATGAAATCAAAAAGGAAATTTTGTTTTCTCCAAGCCGCCATGGCTCTGTTTGTGGCGGCCATGGTGTCGGAATCGTTTGCCCAGCCGCAGGAGCCCGCATTGTCACTGGCCAGGAAAGAAAAACCCGCTCTGCTCGAATCCTTGAAGGCACTCGTATCCATTGAAACCGGCAGCCGTGATTTCGAGGGCCTCGCTAAACTCGCCGACTTCATCGCCGGGCGTTTGAAAGAGCTTGGCGGTAAGGTTGAGCTAGTGGAGCCGAGCGACATCTACAAGATGGATGACACGCCGGAGAAGATCGGCCAGATGGTGCGCGCAACATTCGTTGGCAAAGGGACCAAAAAGATTCTGCTCATCGCGCACATGGACACCGTTTACCCGCGCGGCATGCTCGCTCAGCAACCCTTCCGCGTGGAAGGCGATCGCGCCTATGGGCTAGGAATCGCCGACGACAAGCAAGGGATCGCCGTCATCCTGCACACGCTGGCAATTCTCAAGGCGATGAATTTTCAGCAATACGGCACCCTCACCGTGCTGATCAACGCTGACGAGGAGCTGAGTTCGCCGGGCTCGCGCAGCTTAATCTCCAAGCTCGGTGCCGAGCACGATGCGACCTTTTCCGTCGAATCCTCGCGTGCGGAATCCGACAAGTTATCGCTGGCGACCAGCGGAATCGCATCGATCACGCTTACTGTCAAAGGCCGGGCGTCCCACTCCGGCAACGCGCCGGAGAAAGGGATTAACGCCCTGTACGAGCTCGCATACCAGGTGCTGCAGACGCGCAATTTTTCCAACCCTGGGGCGGGGCTCAAAATGAACTGGACACTGGCGAACGCGGGCACGACGCGCAACATGATTCCACCCGGCGCCCAAGCCGTCGCGGACGTGCGCGTGCTGCGCGTGGCCGATTATGATGCGATCGAAAAGAAGGTGCGGGAAACAATTAAGAAACAACTTGTGCCTGAAGCCAAGGTGGAGATGAATTTCGAACGCCGCCGCCCGCCGCTGGAGGCAACCGGCGCAGCGCGAGCGCTCGCCAAACACGCGCAGCAGATTTACGGTGAGCTCGGCAAGAAGCTGGTCGTCGATGATATGGCGGAAGGTGGCGGCACAGATGCCGCATTCGCGGCGCTAAACACCAAGGCGCCGGTCATCGAACGTTTCGGCCTGCAGGGCTTCGGCGCTCACTCCGCCGATGCGGAATACGTCCTGCTCGACTCCATCGAGCCGCGCTTGTACCTGCTGGCGCGCATGATCATGGATGTTTCGCAGAGCAAAAATCCGGCGCAATGAATCTCGGCGCGCATGTCGCCTAGAATCGCGGCTTTTGCGCTGGCAAAAAGGAAGCACTTCGGCTAAGCATGAACCATGCGCATCTGTTCTCTACTTCCCGGAGCGACGGAAATTGCTTACGCTCTCGGACTGGGCGATCAAATCGTCGGGGTCACTCACGAGTGCGATTATCCGCACGAGGCAAAACAAAAGCGAGTTGTCGTTCGAAGCGGTATTGATTCCACCCGCATGAGCGGGTTGGAAATCGATCGTAAGGTCGGAGAGCTTCTGCAGACCGGTAAAGGTCTATACACCATCGATGAGCAAGCATTCGTCGAGGCGCTCCCCGACGTCATATTAACTCAAGGACTTTGCGACGTCTGCGCGCTCGACTACAGCGAAGTGGTCAAAGCCGCGGAATTACTGCCACGCTCACCGCTGATATTGTCGCTCAATCCGCATTGCTTGACCGACATTCTCGACGATATTCTGCGTGTCGGCAAAACGACGCGCCGTGAGGCAGCCGCGCATGCGTTAGTCGCTGAGCTGCGCCAGCGCGTCGAGCGTATAGGGCACCGCGAGCCAGCCCGTCGTCCGCGTGTCGTTTGTCTCGAATGGTTCGAGCCGCTCTATGTTGCCGGTCACTGGGTGCCTGAGATGGTCACACTCGCCGGCGGTTTTGATGTGCTGGGGCGCAAGGGCGAGCCATCCTTTAAAACAGAATGGAGCCGCATTATCGACTCCAAACCCGATATGATTCTGCTGATGCCGTGCGGTTTCGATGTGCGCCGCACAGTTAAAGAATCAACCCCGCTCCGGCGCCTCGAAGGGTGGAACGACCTGCCCGCAGTAAAGGCGGACAATGTTTACGCACTCAACGGCAGCGCCTACTTCAACCGACCCGGCCCGCGCTTAGTGAACGGCTTGGAAATCCTGGCCCGCTTGATCCACCCGCGGCAGATCACAGAGTCGTTATCATCTTCCGATGTTACCAGGCTGAACTGACTCCTCGCGCTTTGAGCCAGCAAGCTAAATTTTGACCCCGGACTGCACCGCTCTGACCTTTTCGAAAATGATTCCCACGTTCGGCCTATATTTGACGACCAGCAAGCGTCGATGGTAGCGTCGTCGGTGCTGTGTAAAATGAGGAGATTCATTTATGAGCAAAAGTATCGTCGTCACCGGCGGCGCCGGCGGAATCTGTTCTGACATCTGCCGTGGCCTTGCCGCCGATGGTTTGAAGGTGGTCGTCGCCGATTTCGCCAGAGATGCGGCGGAAAAAGTTGCCGCCGAGATTCGCGACAACAAGGGCGACGCCATCGCCGTCAAGGTCGACGTCGGCGATCCACAGAGCGTCGCCGAGATGATGAATCAGGCGATCGCAAAGTACGGCCTAGTCGACTACGCATTCTGCGGCGCCGGAGTCATGGACCGCGTCCCGGTTGTCGACATGCCGGAGGAAGTCTGGGACCGGTTAATGAGAATCAATCTAAAAGGCGTATTTCTGTGCGCGCAAGCGGCTGCTAAGCACATGATTCCGAGAAAAGAAGGACGCATCCTGAGCATCGCTTCCGGGCGCGGCGTCGCCGGCGCGCCACGTTCGGCCCATTATGCCGCGTCAAAGGCCGGCGTCATCGCCTTTACAAAATCTCTAGCCGTCGAACTGGCGCCTCATAATATAACCGTCAATTGTGTTTGCCCGGGCGCCACCGATACGCCCATGTCGCGGATCGGTTATACTTCGGAGCAGTTCAAAACGCGCGAAGAGATTCCCCCGCTCATGGATGGGCTCACCCATAAATTCGAAATCGTCGGTCTCGTACGCTATTTGTTTTCCGACGCAACAAAATTCGTCACCGGCCAGACCTTTTTCCTTCGCACACCGAAGTAGGGGCGGGTTTTAAACCCGCCCCTGCCACCCGCATTTTGCCGGGCCTGCAGCTCTCGGATGCGCACTGAGTCTGTGGTGGAATTGGTTGCAGTATTAGGCATTCTCGTGGCAATCGCCATCCAACAGTTCGCAATTTTCCGAAGCCGAGCCGTCGACGACGACAATGAGTTCGAGTAGAGTAAAGCCGCTGCTTGTTGATTTCCGAATGACTAGCCCGATGCGCATTTTCTGGAAGGATATTAGAGTAGCGTTTGGAATTCTGCATAAGATAGCAAAAACAATCGCAAACAGCCAGAAAAAAACACGACAGCGCAAGCCGCCGGCCTTCATCAACCGACTTCCGCCGATCTGAAAAAAATTCGGCGCTTGAAGGATAGAGATTAGGTCCCGAACATCGCCATGCGCGGTTCGCCGCCGCGGCGCTCGCATTCGGCCTCGAAGATTCTGTGGATTTCGGGATTTTGATCTTCGTACTCGATCTGCGCTCCGCCCTTCTTCACGTCCTCGCCAGTATCCTTGAGATCCTCGACCGCGAACTTGAATCCCCAGGGTTTGAGCGCGAGATATCGGGCGGCCTCCGGCCCGGGATTGAAGTGCTGGTGCCACCACTGCATCGGCGGCACGAACATGCTCATGCGTCCCCACTCCACCCGTTTCTTCGTTCCATATTCACCTTCAGGCCACAAAAACGAATAGCCCGCCCCGGTCAACATGACGATATGCGCGCCGGCGCCATGGCGATGGGCTTTTTTGTATTTGCCGACGGGAAATTCCGTGAGATGCGCGCTCATCGTATTGTCGACAAATTCGAAGAGTGTGGTGCGATTGTCTCCTCCCCGCTCTTTGTAATCGATCGGCTGAAAGCCCCAGAGGTCGGCGATGAAGTTGGACTCCCAGATTCGACCTCTTTTCACTTCGGGAATATAGCGCCCTCCTTTGCCCCATTCATCGGCGCCGCCGCTATAGCGATCGGTGAACACGAAATTGTTATTGAAGATGTAATCCAGATTGCGGTACCGGTTGATGATCACCGGCGCATCCGTCAGGGAGATCATTCGCACCGGCGCGCTTCCCTGCGCGTTGAAGTGCTGATGCCAGGTATTGAGGGGTGTCGAAAACAGACTTCCCTTTTGCCATTCGAGCGTGTGTTTTTTGCCGCCTTCGTTCCAGATCGTCGTCGCTCCTTGCCCCTCCAGGATAAAAATCGCCTTCTCAAACATATGGCGCATGGGCTTGAGTTGCCCGCCCGGCGCGATCTCCTCGACAACGGTGTCGCAAGTGCCGCCCGCACCGTCCATGTTGACGAACGCCGCTTTGCCGCCGCTTCGCGCCCAGCCGCCGAGTTTCAGCTCCAACAGATCCGGGATAATGAAATCTTTATAAACCGGAATCTCTTCCCGTTCCTGATAAATTTCATACGGACTCTTCTGCGAGTACGCCGAAGCTTCATTTAGATTGTTCATTGTATTTCCTCTCTCTTCTACTTGATCTGCTCCATGTAGTAACCCAGCGCGCCACGATAAGCGCGGTCAATCGCCAGCGATTCTTGAGCCCCTTTAAGAACCAAATCACGATCCTCCGTGGTCCTCACATAGCGCTCAAACATTTCGGAAATATTTTCCGAGTGGTCCATATCGGCAACCACGTGGACATCGAGTGAAATCATTTTCTTCAAGTTGATTCCCAGCTCGTTCTCAAATTTTTTGCCGACCCGAAACGACATCCCCCCACCTTTCACGATCTTGCCGTTGTTGCGGCGCTCGAGCATGTGCGACGCTGTATAAGCCGTCAGCCAATGGTTATGCATGGCGATGTGATGCCACGCATAAAAACAGGAGCGCACCATTGGCGGGATTTCCGCCTTTTCGAAATCTTCCGGCTTAAGTCCGATCACTTCGCCTTGTTTGACTGTGAGCGCGTAATGATCCATGCCGGCGCGTGGGTCGTTGATCAGCTCGTCGCTCTCGTGTTGCCAAATGACGCGCTTCACTTCCAAGGGGGCGCCGCCTTGAACATATCCCCAACAGTCGCGCCGATTGCTGGTGTAAAGCGCATTCTGCACCACGTAAAAGCGCCCGCGCTCCAGTGTCAACGGCACGGCAAGAAAATTCTTGAACTCGATACTGTCGAACTGCTCGTTGACCATTTGGTCCAGCGTCGTCAACAAATCTCCTACCAGATTCATGAGTCCTCCCAATAAGGTAGGGGCGACCGGCCGGTCGCCCTTAAATCGGCCTTTTAATGATGATGCGCCAAAGCATTACGGCAATGCCGCCAACATATCCGCCAAATGGCCGCGATAAACTCGGTCGATCATCAGGCTCTCTTCGGCGCCGCGAAGAATCGCTCGGCGCGCTGATTCCGTATTGGCATACTTGCGCGCCACCTGCATCAACAGGTGCGCATGTTCCACATCCATGACCACGTGCTCGGCATTATTAATCTGTTGTTTCATCGGAATACCGAGATCGCGCTCAAACAATTCGGCGATGCGACGTGACAAAGAGCCGCCTTTGATCAGCTCCCCGGAATTGCGCATCTCAAGAATTGCCGATCCGGCGATCGCTTCCAACCAGGACCTCTGCGCCAAGCGAATCCAGGCACTGAAGCAGACTTCGCCGCCCTCGAGACGCGCCGTATGCTGAAAGGCATCGGCGCACAGACCGAACACTTCGCCCTCCTTGATCGCCAAAGTCATATGGTCTACTTTACCTTCGTTTTTTCTCCCGATCAGCTCGTCCTCCTCGTGCCGCCAAATCAGTTTCTTGATTTCGAACGGCGCCGAGCCTTGAACGTAACCCCAACAGTCGCGCCGGTTTTGCACGTAATAGGCCATTTGAATGGAATACTGCTGCGCTCTTTCCTTGTTAAACTTTGCGCTTAGCAAGCGCCGAAACGGCGGTGTATTGAATTGCGCATTGCAAAGCCGAACCAATTCTTCCCACATGGCTTCTATGCTACTTATGCCAGCGCCCATCGGTCAAAACCTCCCTGCGGTCCATCGGATGCCGAAGACTTCGTTGTCGAGCTTCGCCGGCTATATTCACTTTTAGATTCTTAACACATGCAAGTTTCCGCTGTCCAACAACGGATCCACTAGGACCTCACACGCCGAACGCGAGACTCTTGATCACCACGGGGACGAAGCCTTCCCCGGGCACGACTTCGCCGATATCGATGAAATCCAACTCGGATAGACTCACTTCGTCGATACACGGCATATTCCACTTGGCCGAAAGTATGCCGCCGACCACTTGTCCTACGTTCTGGACGAAAACTAATGCCACGGGCCGATCCACGACTGGCAGCGTTTCCAGCGCGCGATCGATGCCCTTCGCCATATCTTGCACAGCGCCATAACCGGCAAAAGGCGGCGTCGAAAACGCCAACACAAACGGCGTTCCACGGACTTCCACGTCGCGGCCGCCAAGAATGTTACCCACTGCCGCTGCCGTCTTATCGGCAACCGGAGCCTCCCAATCGACGTCGACGACAAACACGCGCAGATTGCGCACGGGCAGATTGACACTCTCAGGAATAAAAATCGTCTCGCCGCTCAACTGCACGGTATACTGTGAGGCGCCAATCACGGTCGCGCGGATGCCCTCGCCGGCTTCGAGAATATTGAAACCGCGTTTTTCCGCTTCATGACGAATCGCTCGACCCAAATATGGACCTAAATCACCAAAAGTTTTGGCTTCGCGCGAGTAGATGTATTCAGAAACGCCACCGGAAAAAAGAATGCCGTCTATGGACGGTAATTGACCTAGCCCTTGCGTGACGTAAAAATCCTCCCACGGCGGCGCGTTCGTCGTGAGCGCGTCGAAAAGAGTCTGAGCCATCCGGGTCGCAAGGCGCGTGCGTAAATCGTCAGAGACCTTGGCGCCAAAGTCGAGATGCTCACCTAGATCGCGGAGAAAACGCCGGCCGCCTTTTTCCAATCGGACCATCGCAGCCGCGTCGTCATGCGCCACCAGCCGCGCCCCGATGTTCAGCGCGGCCGTCGCACGAATCTTGCCGTTGTCAATCAGGCTAACTTTCGTCGTGCCGCCGCCGACGTCGATATTGAGCAGAACCAGACCTTGCTCACGGCTCTGCGTAACGGCACCCGAGCCATGCGCTGCCATCGTCGTCTCTAGCGCCGGTCCGGCGGTGGCGCAGACGAATCGACCCGCATCGTCCGAAAACAGCTCGGCGATCTTCTGTGCGTTGTCACGCCGCGCGGCCTCACCGGTGATAATCACCGCGCCCGTGTCGATATCCTCGCGCGTCAATCCCGCATCTTGAAATGTGGCGTCGACGAGCTCTTTGAGCGGATCGGCTTCGATGTTCCAATCGCCGCTGAACGGCGTTAGCAAAATCGCTGAGCGGGCAATGACATTGCGCTCGAGCACAATCGGCTTTCGCTGGAGCACGGACGGATAGCCGATCAATAACCGAGAAAACATCAAATGCGACGTGGAGGAACCGATATCGATGCCGACGCTGGTCAAGTGCGTGTGCGGGCCGACCGCGCCCTCGTGATCATGTCCATGGTCGCCGTGCCCCTGGTGTTCGTGCCTGATGATCGCCATGTCGAGAATGTTTCCTTGATTATTCCTGTGGTTCGTCGATTTGAATGAACAGATCTGCAATTGTCATCTTCTTCGCCAACAATCCTTGCTCGTCGGCGTAACGAATCAACGTATTGAGCACCTTTTCGTTGCCTTTGATGCCGAATTTCCAAGGATCGAAACCCATCACCGACTGCTGCTCTTCCCAGACTTGGCGGTTCCAGACAAAATTGGAGTAAGTAGCGTCGCCATCGTCGTGCACGGCTAGGTTCTTTGCTGCCACACAAACGGTGAACATTTCCTGGGCGGCCCCTGGATATTTCTCCAAATACGACGAGTGAAAAGTAATCGCGTGACTGGTCGGAAAGATCTGCGTGCGGCGGTAATAGACTTGCTCCACTGTTTTTGAATCGGCGAACAACCGGCGCCAACCCTTCTCCAAGGGAAAATCCGGCAGGATGATCGCGTCGAATTCGCCATTCAGCATGCGGGTCGCAAGCGATCCCTCCCCTGGAACAACGTCGATGCGTGTTCCGGGCGGCAGAGACAGATCTAGTTTCGCTTTGCGCGGCGCGATCCAGTGAATATCCTGTGGCTTCACGCCATACTCGTCGCTGAGTACTCCCCGCGCCCAAAGACCAGCCGTGTTGAGCCAGCCGAGAATCCCGACTTTCTTGCCTTTAAGCTGGGCCGGCTCTTTCAGAGGAGAATTCTCCGGCACGAAAATGTAGGAGTGACGAAACTTGCGATTCGGAAAGACTGGGATGGCCATGAACGGCGCGCCGCGGCTCTTTAGCGCAACGTACATTGCGAGGGAAAATTCGCCGGTGTCATACTTGCCCGACTGAAACTCATCATGGCCGATGCCGTCCTCTTCGAACGCCACTGCTTTGAGTTCGAAGTTCTTCATCTTGACCCGGCCGTCGCAAAGCGGCTTGGCGCGCAGGTGATAGCCCGCGGCAAGGGATAGAATCGGTCTGTCGCTCATCTTTGACTCCTCAACGTAACCATTCGCGTTGGTCCTACTTGAGACTACGCAGCGGCGCAAAATCGAACATTTCGGCAACCGTCAAACGCTTCGGAATCTCTCCGCGCGCGTGAGACGTGTCTAGGTATTTTTGGATTTGGTCGTCGCGCAACATTAGCCCATCCACCATGACCCCGGTGATGTCTTCGTAGGACTCATTGGCGTTGGCCGTGCTCACCTTGAAGTTTTTCTCTATGTAGGAGACAACCGACGTCTTGTCGCGCCGGATCGCCGCCGTTACGTCTCGCATGGAACGCAATATATTTTTCACCTGCTCCGGATGTTTGTCCAACTTGTTGCGATTGGCAACCAGACCAAGCCAGGGCGCTTCAGCCAGAGAACGGCTTCGCGCCAGGATCTTGTAGCCCTTTTCGGCCATAGTTCCGGTAAACGGCGGACTGAGCACCGCCGCGTTTACCGAACCCTGCTGTATCGCGGCCAGGCTCACCGACGTGCTGCCGGTTTGTATAAACGTAAGTTTTTTCGGGTCCGCGCCGCCGCTTTCGAGCATAAGCGAGCCATACCGGTGACTTTCCGAACCAATGCGCGACACAGCCACTTTTTTGCCTTCGAGTTCTCTGATGTTCGACACGCCGGACGGACTGACCAAAGAAAATAGCGGCGCGCGATAAAGGATCGCCAGCGCCCTTAGAGGAAGAGAATTTGCAATCGCAGCGCCGGCAGGTCCCACAGACGGCGTGAAATCGATCTCGCCCGATACCAAACCGGCAAGCTGAAGATCGCTGCGCATTTGGATCAGTTCGACGTCGAGCCCGTATTTATCGTAGATCCGGGTGTCCTTGGCGTAATAAAAAGGAAGGAAAACCACGTTCCGCACGGAAAGCGCGACCCGCACGCGTTCCTGCGCCGACGCTCGGACGCAGAAAGATAATATCGCCGCCAACGTAGCGATGAGAGCCGAAATGAATTTAAATCGCATTGACAATGTTTTCTATGGAACAACTCCCATCGCTTTACGCGCTCTTCGCTTTAGCGACCCTGCTGATGATCTTCAGCTCCACGAACAAATCTCTCAATTCGTTATACGCCTCGCGACTGAGCGGCTTCGACGGCCAGCGCGGATACATCTTGACGTCGAAACCTCTAAGCCGCATGGCTTCGCAGTAAATTGTCCGACCGAACGGCCCTGCGAGACGGAGAAAAATATCGTGAATCCGAATGACGGACTTTTGCAGCGCGAGCGCTTCCTCCAATTTGCCGGCATCGATGGCGCGGACTAATTCGACGCCGATTTCCGGAGTCACCGCGAGCGGCGGACTGATCGTACCGGCAACACCCACGGACATCGCGGATATCAAATTGCTCGCCAGCGCGTACGGCGCAAACGGCGCCTTGACCATTTTCATATACGCCATCGCTTCGTCGACACTGCCCATCGCCAGCTTGGCGCCGAAGATATTCGGCACCGTCTCCACTAACCGCGCCATGAAAGCCGGATGGATGTTGTAACCGGAGTAACGGGGATTGTTATAGACGAGAATCGGCATACCCAGCGCGCGATCGACCATTTTGAAGTGCTCGATGATCTCATACTCCGAACGGTCGGCGTAGTAATAAGGCCCCACGTGGCCGATTGCGTCCGCGCCGATGGACTTGGCATGCTTACCAAGATCGATGGCGGTGAACGGATCGACGGCGCCGATATGGACGACGACGGGCACGCGGTGTTTTACCTGCTGCACGACGATTTCGGCAACTTTTTTTCGCTCGTCAGGCGTCATCGCCGGCCCTTGGCCATAGGAACCCAAGACGAAAAACGCATGGACGCCACAGTCGATGAACCAATCCGTCAACTCGCGCATGAGCTTCTCGTCGACCCGCCCGTCTTCAAGGAAAACCGTCGGACTCGGTAGAACGATGCCGCGTACTTGCTCCATCATAAAAATCTCCTACCTTCGATAGTTATATTCCTTCGTCTGCTTGTGCTCTTCATGGAATCGGGCAACCACGGGGGGTTGCCCCTACGACAAATCATTTCATCCGGGCGTATAAGCGAGCTTGCCCATCATTCCATTACTCCAATACTCCATCACTCCATGCTTATATTCGCTTCGCTTCTTCCATCGCCGCCCGCAACATGACGCCGTGTAGGTCTACTGATGTCATGGCACAGTATTCCAATCCATACGTCGGCCTCTCGTCCGCCATACCGGTCTCGAGCAATCGCTGTAACGCCATGCGATTGAAGCTCGCGTGGCCCATGACACCTTCTTCATGCTCGCCCAGATCCGCTTCGACGTGGGTGGCAAAGTACGTCGCTTTGTCGCGGTCGAAGCCGTAATGCGTCGTCAGCGCTTTGTAACAGACCGCCGACCAGTGGCCGATCTGCTCTTCCGTAGTCACTGCGGCGTACCACTCCGCCGCCGTGCCTTCGTAAACGATGCTCCGCATGAAATCGATTTTACCGCGAAACTCTGCAAGCATCGGCGTCGTGAAGACTTCTTCTTCGGTAAGGCCGAACGCTTCGGCCGTTCGCAACATGACCAGAAAGTGGCCCGGCGGTTCCGGATGAATGAATTCGTCCGCGATCTTCTCGCCGATCGGTCCCATGAGATCGCGGTTTACTTTCAGGAACGTAATATTCCGGTGATAAGTGCAGGCCGTGAGCGTGTTGATTTCGATCGTGTACGCGCCCCAGTTTCGGAAAAACGTCTGCAGCACGTTGAGTGGCAATGTTCCCGCCATGAGTTGCTGCATGAATGGCCTCTGGTTGACCTTCGTTTCCCAGCGTTCACGCACTAGTGAATAAAGCTGATCGACGATCGCTTTCGCGTGATCGGCCGGATACTTTTTTCCCAAGTCAATCTTCAAAGTCATGATTCACCTACCGCGCGGCTACTTTTCGTCATCCTCGGTCGCGCTGTCTACTTAATTTTGAGCTCCTTTTGCACTTCGCGAAGGAGCGAGAAATCTCGCACCTCATCCGCCGCCTTTTTCTTTTCCGTCAGGATATCCCACTCGCGATCCGTAATCTCGCCGTTGCGGGTAAGGGAAATCAGCAGCAGATCATACGATCGCTCCGCCACTTCCGGCGTCTGGGCAAGGTAGCGGATCATCAAAGGCACGATCTCTTTCTTGTTTTCGAAAACATAACGATGCGATTTCATCAGCGCGTGTACGGCGCGTTTGACGAATTGCGGATTCTGCTGGAGTGTGCGATTTGACACCGCGAGGCCGGACGTCGGCAGCGCGATCTCCACATCCTGCGGCCCGGCCAGAACGCGAAAGCCCTCCGCCTTGAGAGCGAGATCGAAGGGTGGCGAAACCGAAACCGCCTCCACCACGCCGCTGCGCAAAGCTTGCGCGCGCACCGGCGCTTCGCCGAGCGCCACCGGTTTGATCATTGTTGGAGAAAACCCCTTGCCGCGGATCATCTCCTCCGCCGCCCGCTGGTCCGAACCGAATAGTGTCGCCACTCCCAACTTCTTGCCGTTGAGGTCGCGGATCTCCTTGATCTCAGGTCGCACGACAAGAAAATGTTCTGATTTTCTCACAGACACGGCGACGAATTTTATCGGGAAGCCGCCGATAATGGCGCGCAGCGTGGTGCCGAAGGTCGTGGTGAAATCGAGGTCGCCGTTGATGACGGCAGTCGGGCCGAGCCGCGGATTGACCTGGATCAATTCCACCTCCATGCCTTCCTCGGCGAAGAAGCCTTTGTCGATCGCGAGCTGGAATGGCGTGTTGGAGTTGCTACGGCTGGAGTAAGAGATTCGAACTTTAACAGGTTGGGCAGCCGTCGCGTCTTCACCGGCGAACAGCCAGCAAACGAAAAGTAAAATCATCATCCTCGGCATCATCCTGTTACTCCAGCACTCCAATACTCCGCCAGCATGATTTCACGACGTTGTCTCATCACAGGTATGCAATGACATGGATTGTTCTCAATCCGCGAACCGCTCCGGTGAGAATGGCGCAGCCTTTTTATTCGCCCCGGCGATAAGGAGATCAGCCGCCAATTCGCCTACAGCTGAACTTGTCGTCATGCCATGTCCGCCCAGTCCGGCGATCCAAAAAAAATGTTCAATCCGCGGATCCCAACCGATCACAAATCGCCCATCCGGCGTCAAAGTTCTAAAACCCGCCCAACTCTTGTTGATACTGACCCTGGAAAGAGCCGGAATGAATCGTTCAATCTTCTCTGCCAGCAGCTCCTTTACGCTTTCGTCTACCGGCGGATCACCCGGTGACAACTCCTGCTGATCGCAAGCACAGAGCAGCAAACCGTTGCCCTCCGGCCGAAAATAAATGTCGTGCGTCACGTCCCAGACAAATGGCCAGCTTGGATCGACCCAATCAATCGGCGGTGACACGAAGAGGTGGCGTCGACAAGGTCGCAAGGGCAACTCCCGTGCGCCCGCCATCTTGGCAATGACGTTAGCCCAAGCGCCTGTGGCATTGACAATCACGTTGGCATGGATGGTTTCGCTGTCGGTGATCAGTTCAACCCCGCGGCCCGTCACTGGGTGAATCGCCTGAACGCGGCTGCCATAGCGAATCCTGACACCCTTGCTTGTCGCCGCTTTTAAATATCCCGAAAGCAGCGCGTGAATATCGATGATGCCGTCGCTGGCGCACCACGCCGCGCCATCGAACTCGGCCTGATCGAGCACCGGCACATGGCCCTTGGCCTGCTCCGGCGTCCACCATTCGACATCGATCCCGAGGGATTGACCGACCTCGGCATCCTTCTGAAGCTTGCGCCAACCGTCGCCGGTCCCCAGGAGCAGCGAGCCATTTTGTTTGAAGCTTACCGGTTCGGGCCAGTCGCTCGGCAAATTGCGCAAAAACACCGCGCCGTCGCGCGTCAGCTTCGCCAAATCCGGATCGGGTACACACTGGCGCATCATCGCAGCATTGCGACCGGACGAATGAAATCCTGGGATACTCTCCTGCTCCAAAAGCAGGACATTGCTGACGCCGCGTCGCGTCAGATGGTAAGCGGTCGCGGCGCCGGCAAAACCGGCGCCGATGATCACGTAATCGTAAGCGTTCATAATTTACCGGCAACTCTCCTATTTCTATACGAACTCATAACCAATTCCAAAGGGGTAGTGGTTCGGTTTGGGAAAGATCTCTCACTTTGTTCGAGATGACACATGGCTTATGTAGTTGTCATTCCGAGCAAAGCGAGGAATCTTTCTCGATTTTAAGAGTCATGGTGGATTGAAAATGAACCACCACCCCAAAGGGTCTAACCAGGCTGGCGGTCAACACGGGGGTGCTCTCCAATGGAACCTCAATTTGGGGTTTGAAACAGCGCCAAACTGCGATATATTCGAAAACAAATGAGAGTCCATCGCTATACCCAGTGGGACGGGACGCAGGAGGTTCTGTTTCCCACCACGGATGATTTACTCAAACATCTTTCGGACCATTTGTTAGAAGAGGAAGGCGTCCGACGCGCGCTGCGCGATCTGATGCGTCGGGGCTTTACGTCGGAAGACGGACAACGGTCAGTCAAAGGTATGCGCGATTTTCTGCGCGAAGCGGAGGAGAAACGGCGCGAACTGCTCAACAAGTATTCTCCCGATTCTTTCAAGCTCACCCCACAGCAGCAACAAGCTCTCACTGATAAACTGAATAGTTTGGCCGAGAAGCTCGAGGCCTACCACGAGCAGATGCGCAACTTTATGGAGCGCATGTCCGGCAAATACGCCGATCGCATGGACGAAATGAACCAAAAAATGCAGGAGGCTTATCAGCGTTACCAGGAGCTGAGAAACCGCCTGCAGAACCAGATCGGTGAACGGGGCACGCGTGGGCAGCCAAACATGAGTGGTCAGGATCCGCAGTCCCTGATGGACATGCTGGACCGGATGCAAAAGCTCTTGGAAGACGAGAATTTTCTTAAGAATCTGCCCAACATGATGGACGCCGCCATCGGCAATCTCGAAAGCATGTTGGAAAACCTCAACTCGATGACTGAAGAACAGCTGCAGCAACTAAGCGATATGATGAACCAGATGCAGCAGCTGGAACAGCTTCTGAGCCAGTTTCCTTTTCAGGGCTCGCAGCGCATGGGGATGGGCGAAGCGGGACAGATCCTCGGTCAGATGCGCGGGCTCGAACGATTTCTCCGCTGGGGCCAGCGCGGCATGGGCGATCCATCCGAGCTCAATCTCGATGAGTTGCGCGAGCTGCTTGGCGACGAGGCATACGAACATCTCAAATACCTGCAGAGCGTCGAGCAGACCCTCGAAGATGAGGGTTATATCGTCCGGACCAACCACGGGCTTCGCCTGACGCCGAAGGGAATCAGAAAAATCGGCGACAAGGCCTTGCGCGAGATCTTCCACATGCTCAACAAGGGCCGCTGGGGCAATCACGCGATCTCTTCTCGGGGCTCACAGGGCGACCGCATGGAGGAAACCAAGCTCTACGAATATGGTGATCCGCTGAACGTCAATATCGGCGAGACGCTGCTCAATGCGCTGGGGAAACGCAAGAAGGGCGAGCCATTGAGAATTGCGCCAAATGATTTTTCCGTACACCGCGTCGAGTTTTCGACAGTGAGCGAAACAGCACTCTTGATCGATGTCAGCTATTCGATGCTGATGAACGACGCGCTGCACGCCGGAAAGAAAGTCGCGCTGGCGTTACATCGGCTGATCCAAACCAAATATCCACAGGACAGGCTCCATCTCGTGGCCTTCCGCTCTAATGCGAAGCTGATCCACGCTGAAGATCTGCCGTCAATCGTGTCGCTGACTTACTTCATGGAACACGGCACCGATATCAAAGAGGCGTTGCGCTACGCCCGTCAATTGCTCGGATCGAATCGAAGCGCCAACCGCCAGATCATCCTCATCACCGACGGCGAGCCCACTGCGGCGACACTCGACCGCGGCGGGCGTCTCCATAGCGGCTGGGGCTCTGCTTTGCTCCACAGCCGCATCGTTCACGAAACGCTCAAAGAGGTGAAGCGTTGCACGCAGGTGGGAATCAAGATCAACACTTTCATGCTCGGCTCCGATTTTTACCGGCAGGGTTTTATTGACCAGTTATCGCGCTTAAATACCGGTCGCGTCTTTTACACCACGCCGGACCAAATGGGCAACTATATCGTCGTCGATTATCTCAACAACAAGCGCAAGCGGATCGGCCGATAGCCCAAAAAGACCGTCTCGTTTGGAGTGCTGGAGTGTTGCACCATTACTCCATCACTCCAATACTCCATTCTTCCGCGTTTTAATCCGCTTGTGTAATCAGTGCGAGGACGCCCGTGTATGCGAATAGGTGATTCGTCCGCCCCAGCGGCGCAAGCTCGTAGCCGCCGAACATACCGATCAAGGGAAAGTCGCCCAGTGCCTGGTGCATATAGGCTGAGTCGATGCCGGGCAAGCCGTAGAGCGATGTGCCGCGCGCGCAACAATTGAAATACAAGCCGAAGGCCGGCTTTGTTCCACCGAGTCTCGCAACTTGTCTCTGGAGCATTTGACCGAGGTCTTCCCGGGCGCGCTCGCCGTCGCGCATTGCGAAGATCATCGCCTCGCCTTCACTGACTTCTTCGGCAACGCCCAAAATTCCTTTTTCGGGATCCAAGCCGATGATGTTTCGGACCAAATATTTTCCGGCAGCGACAGAGTTTTCTTCCCGGTCCGCGGGCAGCCCCACGAACAAGACCATTAGCGCCCGTCGAATATCTTCGGCGAGCGGGCCCTTGAGTAAGCGGGCAAACACATCGATTGCCGGACGGTCATTGATTTCGTAAATTAAATTTCTCTCGGCCTTGGTAATAACCATGGGCTCGGAAATGGGCTGGCACCCTTGGGTGATATCCAAGTGGACGTTGAATGCGCCGGAAACGTAGGCCCCGGCTACAGAGTTGGTGGCGATCTTATCGCCACAAAGCTGAAAGGTGGCGCCCACCGCACCGTTTTCGGTCGATCCCGCGCCAACTACGGGATGAAAGCCCGCTTTGCTCGCCATACTTTCCAGTAACCGTTGTGGATTGCCATTATAGGTGTCCGGAAGCAAAACCATCAGGGAATTTTGCTCTTGGGTCTTGGCCAGAAACTCTCCGAAGCTCGTGCCCAGATTCGTTTCGTTTTCTTTCAGCGGTTCAAATATAAAAGGACGCGCGCTGATTTCGTCTGAGGCAAGCACCAGCACGGCAACGCCGTGGCTGCCTTCAATTTCACTATCGCCGGTCACCACGCCGGCAGCGCTGGAGCCGACGACACAATCGGTCCCTATTGCGCGAATTAGCGACGTTACGAGTTCGCGCTTCTGCCCAGCGTGATCGGCGGTAAAAAATATCATTGCGAAGTCGGCCCGTGAGATACCGGCGTGCGCGAGCGCGCCGCGAGCGGCTTCTTCAACCGCCTGACCAGTCGCTTGCTTTTGTGATCGTCCAACCCCGGCGCGAATCATGATGCTGGTAATATAAAAAAGTTCGGTTTACCGGGTCAAGAGGAATCCATCTAGCATTCGGTGTTTGAAAAACCCCTGCCTTGCGACTACAATCATAACAGACTCACCGCTATTCATGCAGGTCGATTCACAAATATGAAAATTCTTCAGATTCCCTTGCTGCGGGATAACTACGGCTACCTCCTAGTCTGCGAAAAATCCAAGCAAGCCGCCATTGTCGATCCATCCGAAGCGGAGCCGGTTCTGCGCCGGATCGAACAGGAACAAGTGACGCTCCAATCGATCCTCAACACACACCATCATCGCGATCATACCGGTGGAAACGAGGGAATATTGGCAGCCCATAGAGTTCAAGTGTACGGCCACAAGAGCGACACCGGCAGGATTCCGGGATTGACTAACGGTGTTGACGAGGGCGATGAGATTGAGCTCGGCGAATCGCGGGGAAAAATTCTATTTATTCCCGGTCACACGACCGGCCACATCGCTTATCTATTCGATAACAATCTTTTTTGCGGCGACACACTGTTTACGGCGGGCTGCGGCCGGCTCTTCGAAGGCACGCCGGAGCAGATGCATGCTTCACTCAAAAAGCTGATGGCGCTGCCGGACAGTACGAAAGTCTACTGCGGCCACGAATACACGGAGAGCAATCTTCGCTTTGCGATGTCGGTGGAGCCAAAGAATCCCAAGCTGGTTGCGCGCTTTGAACGCGTGCAAGGACTGCGCTCGCGCGGCGCCTCGACTGTGCCCTCGACGCTGGAAGAGGAAAAGCAAACCAATCCATTCCTCCGCTGGGACAGTAAAGAAATTCAAGCCAGCGTCAAGTCGACTAAATCTGACGCTCGCCTCGATCCGGTTTCAGTTTTCGCCGCCGTGCGAAAGATGAAAGACGCGTTCTAACCTCGGGGATGTTTGATCTCTAGGACAGGATCTCCTGTATCCCCTTCCCTATTCCCGTCCCTTGCGATGCATTTTCTCGACGGAAAATTCTCTGCCAACTCCGTGACAGACCACGCAGCTTTCTCGTCCCACGGAGGCGATCTGCGCTTCCATGTGCGCTTTGGCCGGCTCTCTCGTGTGGCAGCCCACGCAGGCGCTCACGATCGGCGTTAAGGACTTGATCGTTCCATCCGACTGCGGCATGGCGGTCGCTAAGACGCCGTCGGGAAGCGGCAGCTCATTGGCGCCCTTCTCATGGCACTTGAGACAGTTGCGCCGATCTCCTGGAAAGCGAATTCCGCCAAAATCCACTGGCACTGGACTCGCCGCGGGTCCACCGTAAATGATAAACGGCTCGCCCAGGTTTCTCCCCGTGTGAATACGGTGAACGAGCCGTTTGTAATGGACGTTCTCCGGAGGCAGCGGCCCGTTGGCGGTCTTCCGTTTGTCTGCGTCGGTATGATTGGCGTTGTGGCACATGACGCAGAACTCGGTGTTGTTTCTTTGCTCGCCGTGCATCTGCAGCTTTAAGTGGCAAACGTTGCAGTTTTCGGTCTTGACCACCTTACGCCGGGGAATCGCTTCGCCGTCGGTGATTGCAAAGTATTTAACGACGTTGAAACCTGCGTTTCGTTGGCCTTTTTCGACGACGGTGCCGCTCTCGCGCTTCACCTCGAAGAGCCGATAGCCTTGAATACCAATGGCGCCCGATCCGGTGGCCTCCGCAGGAATTGCATAACGAAACTTGTAAACGTGGACGCCGTTGCCGAGCGGCTCGGCTTTGCGCGCGTCTTCGGTCACTTCCTGTTTGTAATCGACGGTCGGCCAGGCAAGCACGAGGCCTAGATTGTTCATCTGGGCGGCATTGATCGGCGCGCCACTTTTGTCCTTGATGCTGAATGTCACAACGGGATTACTTCCAGGTTTTCCGCCCTCGATCTTTAGAATGTCGAAGACGGTACCGGGCAGTTGCGCAGCATTCCCCGGGAACACATGCGCGCCGGCGACGGACGGCCCGAATTCCGCCCCGTCGGGTTGGTGGCAATTCACGCATGTACCCTCAGGCGCGGGACCGGGACCATGCTTCTTGCCGTTCCTCAAATCGATGTCGTCATGACACGAGATGCAGCCGACGCTCGAGGGCAATGTCTTCCAATTAGTGACCCGGGGATTGGCATGGCAGGCGGCACAGTTGCGGTATTCTTTGGGAATGGTTTCCGTCACCACCGATTGGGGCGATACCACCGTGGAATAATCAAAAATCCTCTGGTTTACGCCGACGATAAAATACGGCTTTCCTTCTTTCACGCTGGGGAGATATTTTCCTCGATGAATTTTGTGGACGAAATACCTGAAATCGAGATTCTCACCGGTCTCCGGGTCGCTAAGCTGGGAGGTATGACAAAGCGCGCAATAAGCGGTTTCAACTCGCGCGCCGCCGTGGGCCTTGAGTGGATCGTGACAGTTATTGCAAGTGGCGGTTTCAATGACCGAGCCGTTGGTCTGGACTTTTCCTCCGGCAGGAACAAAGTGATAGACCGGATTGGCCACGTACCTGCGATTCCCCATCGACATTTCTCCGCCCACAACATGAGTCGCTCTCTGATCGAAATTCGCGGGCAGCGCGGTTTTGAATGTGTAAGTCAGCACGCCGGGACGGACGCGCGCGAGCACGCCGCCCTGGTCATAATCGGGCTGCAGCGTCTCGGCGAGCGCCGGCTTTCTGGTTTCTCCCTTGTAAACATATTCCCTGCCAATGACTTTTGTCAGGATGTAATTTTGGTAATCGCTCTCGCCGCTTTTCCCGACTTTCTGCGCGGCGATGGTAAATCTCACGCTATTAGGATCGAGATCGTCGAGATCAATCGGCTTGCCCCTGACATCGCGCACATTGAACGTCACCACGGGCCGGCGGTCAGCAGCAATCATCACGGCAGTGATTTCCGCCTTAAGCCCGCCGAGGGGGCTTTGGGCATGAACGCTCGCCAGCTCTGAGAGCATGAGCAGGACTAGAAAGATTGTTTGCCAGCGTCGCATCCGGTTCCTCCCGTTGCGCTGCATCGCTAAGCGGCCAAAAAAGCCGACACTAAGTAACACCACGGCCGCTGCAAAATTGGGCGATTTTTAGTCCCGCGCCGCGGCTTTGTCAATAAAAATCTCGCGCGACAGAGCAAGCAAATTTTGCTTGAACCACTTGAGCATCAAGGCTATCTTTAACTGTGGGGTTCCCGGGCACGAATAACGACCCCATTGCTCTGGATTCAATCGTTGTCTTGAGCAACCGCGCTTCCTGAGGCACGCAGGCAAAGCATGAATCTCAAGGAACGAACCTATCTTTGGTATCTCTCTGTGCTGCGCATCTACGTCGGATTCTATCTTCTTCAGCAGGGCATCAGAAAATTTCAACGCAATTTTCCCAAAGGTGATTGGATCGGCCGGCAGATCGGCGACATTGCGACGTTGGATATTTACTCGTGGTATAAAGCTTTCCTGCAGAACTATGTCGCTCCGCACAGTGAACTGTTCGGCTACCTGGTGATGGTCGGAGAAATCTCGGTAGGCGCTTGCCTGCTTTTAGGTATCTTCACTCGCTTTGCCGCCGCCATTGGGGTGTTCATGTTGGTTAATTATTACCTCGGCCCCGGCATGGCCCGCGGCGGCGCGCCCTTAGCGCAACAGCAAACCTTTATCATAGTGCTGGCGATTTTCGTGCTGGCGAATCCCGGCCGAACGCTAGGACTCGACGGCCTGCTCTTCGGCGCCGGAAGAGGAAAGGGGGCATGATGAGACTTCCTGGATCAGCGACGCCGGAAGGCACCGCTCGTTATCGGAAACGGTTCGACGGCAAGATTCCGCTGGAACATTTTCGTCACGCTCAAAGCTTGTGGATGTCGTCCATCGGCATCGGGACTTACTTGGGAAATTATGACGATGCGACGGACCAGGCGTACCACCGAGCGGTTGTCCGCGCTGTCGAAGCCGGCTGCAACGTCATCGACAGCGCCATCAACTATCGCCTCCAGAGAAGCGAGCGGTCCATCGGCAGCGCTCTCAAGGAGATGGCGACCAAAGGTTACAGCCGGGATGAAATCGTGATCGCCACCAAGGGCGGCTTCATACCCTATGACGGCACGCCGCCGAAGGATGCACGAAGCTATATCGAAGAAACCTTCCTCAAGCCGGGCCTCGCGGCCGCCTCGGATATCGTCAGCGGATGTCACTGCATGACTCCGAAGTATCTTTTGAATCAACTTGACGGCAGTCTGCGCAACCTCGACGTCGAATGCGTCGATATTTATTACTTGCACAATCCGGAAACACAGCTCGGAACGATCGCGCGCGAAGAATTTGGCAACCGGCTTTCAAAAGCCTTCGAGACGATGGAGGAAGCAGTTAGATCCGGAAAGATCCGCATGTACGGGATCGCAACCTGGAATGCTTTTCGAAATGAAGTCTCCGCCAAGGACTATCTTTCTTTGGCTCAGGTGGTTTCCTTGGCGGAAAAGGCCGGCGGCAAGAAGCACCATTTCAAAGTCATTCAGTTGCCGCTCAATCTCGGCATGAGCGAGGCGCTGTCCAATGCCAATCAGCGAGTGGAAGACAAGGAATTGACTGTACTCGAAGCGGCCCAAGCGCTCGATGTTACTGTCATGTGCAGCGCGTCCGTGTTACAAGGACAACTAACGCGCAATCTCCCGTCCATCATCGGCGAGACTTTTGAAGGTATGGAAACCGACGGTCAGCGTGCCCTTCAATTCGTCCGCTCGACGCCGGGAGTGACAACGGCGCTGGTCGGAATGAAACAATTGAGCCACGTCGAGGAAAATCTCAACACCGCGCGAATTGCACCAGCGTCGTGGGAACAGTACTCGAAACTGTTTCAAAGCGCGTGAGGGGCCTGCTAATTCCCCGTCAGGTAATCCAAATTGCCGAAAATCTCTTCCAGTTTCGCGAGCGCCGGTTTCGGCAACGGCGGCTTCAGAATCGCCGCGACGTTTTCTTTCAAATGAGCCGGATTGCCGGTGCCCGTCAAAACCACGTCCACGCCTGGCTCATGTCGGCAAAAGCGATAAGCTGCTTCCGGCAGCGTCGCCGCGTCGGTTTCCTTGAGGAGAAATCCGAGCGGGTCGTTTAGATCGACGGAGCTCTTCTTAATTGCGCCTTTTGCCACCAACTCAGCGCATACTGCTTTCAGCCGATCGGGCTGGCTCAAAGCTCGCCGCACTGCGAACATGTTGAGCATGCCGACGCCGCGCTTCATCGTCGACGGAAAAATGGTTTTACGAGCCGACGGGTTCAGCACGCTGAAACCCGCCATGACGACCTCCCACATATTTTCCTTAAGACTTTCCTCGAGCACCGTATGCGATGGGTCGACAACGAAACCCTCGGTAACGCCGATTAGACGAATCTTACCTTGCTCCTTGAGCCGGCGCATCGCCGGCATGAGCCGGTTTTTGGCGAATTCGTAATCCTTCGGCTCGACACCGTGCAGATGATACACGTCGATGTAGTCGGAGCCGATCGACTTGAGACTCTGCTCTAAACCTTTGACTACTTCTGCTTCAGGATTGGAATGATCCGGCGGGGGCAGCGTCTTTTTTGTCGATATTACCAGCTGTTCGCGAGGAATTCCCGCGATCGCTTTGCCGACGATCGGCTCGGTACCATAATTTTGTGCGGTATCGAGAAAGTTGACGCCGAGACCGATCGCTTGTTTGATCAGCGCGACCGCATGGTTCGCCGATTGCGAATCGTTACGCATTCCCAGCCGGCTCGGCCCGCCGCAGCCGAGGCCGGCAACGCTAACTTTCAAACCGGTTCGCCCGAGAGTTGTGTATTCCATCTTTTTGTAATTCAAGCCGTTTCAAAATATTCAAATCGTTCAAGCTGTTCAAATTTCGGCCATCGTAACGCTTTGAACTACTTGAACAACGGATCGAACGGATTGACCTTACGAATCTATTTTGGCTTCTCGAATTTCAGCGACGCGGAATTGATGCAGTAACGCAAGTTCGTCGGCTTCGGTCCGTCGTCGAACACATGTCCCAAGTGCGCATTGCATTTGCTGCACAGCACTTCAGTTCGGCGCATCAGCAGGCTGTCATCCTCTTCGGTCTCGACGTTACCTTCGCCAGCCGGCGCCCAGAAACTCGGCCAGCCGGTGCCCGAATCGAACTTGGTATCGGAACTAAAAAGTTCGTTGCCGCAGCAGGCACAGCGATACATGCCCTTTTCGTGGTTGTCCCAATACTGACCGCTGAAAGCACGCTCAGTGCCTTTCTTTCGGCAAACGTAAAACTGCTCGTCAGTCAGTTCTTTTTTCCACTCGTCATCGCTTTTTTTGATTTTTTCCATTGAGTGTTCTCCCTTGAATCTCCGAAATCTCCCAATTGTCTTGTTAACGTTGCATGTTGATAAATTGAAGCGGAATCGGCATGCTGCTGGCGCGTAGCATTTGAATGACTTCCTGTAGGTCATCAATCTTTTTCGCGGTGACTCTTACTTGGTTTTCCTGGATCGCCGCCTGGACTTTTAACTTGCGCTCCTTGATCATCTTAACGATGTTACGCGCGGTGTCGGAATCCACGCCTTCTTTAATCGTGATCTCGCGCTGAATCATTCCGTGGGCTGCCATCTCGCTCGGCTTGGCATCTAAACATTTGCGATCTACTTTGCGTTTGACCAGGTTTTCGATCAATGCGTCCTGCACCGCGCGAAGCTTCATGTCGTCTTCAGTTATCAGGTGAATCTTTTTGTCTTTTTTATCCAAGTCGATTTCGGTTTTCGAGTTACGAAAGTCATAACGCGACAAGATCGCCTTCTTGGTAATATTAACCGCATTGTCGACTTCCTGAAGATCGATGCGGCTGACGATATCGAAGGATGGCACGTTTCGATTGCTCCCTGGATTAAATGATCCCTATGCGCCTATTTTCTTTTTTTGCCTGACTTTACTTTCTTAGCCTGCTTGCCTTGTGGCGGTGTTCGTTTGCGCGACCGGCTCAAGACAAAATCAAGAATATCACTCCGGGTTATTATTCCGACGAGCTTTTTGTCCTTTATCACTGGTAGAGAACCGATCCGGTGGCGCCTTAGCAGGTTCACAGCGGTCGCCAGCGTCGTTTCCGGGCGCACGATGAAAACATCGTGGGTCATGACTTCCTCGACGGTGATCTTTTCGGCAAACCGGTAATATCACGATCGGTAACGATACCGACCAGATTATCGTTGTCCAACACCGGAAGCTGGTTGACACGATGTTTGGCCATGAGCTGCCGAGCGACGGCAATGCTGTCGAAGGTTTCCACCGCCAAAACCCCTTGCGTCATCCAATCCGCCACGCGGATACCGCTTGTGTGAGATTTGTTCGACACTATCATTTCTGCTCCACCTTATAGCCTCGCTCTTTGAGCATCTCAACGACTCCGTCCTTGCCCACTAGATGCGCCGCGCCGACCACCACCATGGTATCGCCGTTTTGTCCGAGCATGTTCTCAATTTGCGGGACCCAGCGGCGATTGCGGCCGACAATAAGATTTTGGTAGATCTCGGGATACGCTTTCATGCTTTCCAGGAGAAGCGGCTCAAGCGCGCCGCCGTCACCCTTCAACCACGCTTGCACGATCGCGTGGATACTCTGATCCATAAGATCCAATTCGCCCACGGATTGGCGCAATAGCAACTCTTGTTCGCTTTTTGACAACTGGTCCATTACGGCCAACTGAAATTCCAGGGTTTCCAATCCGCCGACGGGCTTGCCGTTGCTCGTGGCCCGCGCCGCAAGATATCGGTCGACGCCCAGACTATGATCGAAACCGAGCTGCTGTAATCTGATCGCCACCAGCGTCAAGGAGACAAACCACGGCTTCATCGGCATCATGATCTTCATATCGATGCCAAGCTGCGCGGCGCGCTGGCGCGTAAGCTGATAGGTTTCCGGACTGACGTTCTGCTCCAGAGTCGTGCCGTCGCGATAGACCGCTTTTGAAAGGGTCACCTTTTGCGCCACATCGGGTGTGGCGCTGTTTAAATCGATTTCGAGGACCAGCCTTTGACTGGTATCGAGCGCATCTAAGATTGTTTTATTAAGCGGAAAATTTTCCTTTTTCAAATAATGAATCGAGCCCAGCAAATAAACGTTGCTCGTGCCTTTGCTCACTTTCCAAAGAAGACTCCTTTCCTGGGCGGTAACACTGCCTGCCGCCGAGAGCCATGTAAACGAAACCAGCAGAGCAAAAACCCCGCATACCGAACTAAGTCCTCTACACTGGGTCAACAACTTTTCAATATTTCTCATGTCGAGATCACCCTATTTGCTGAAACCTTCCCGGGCAGCTGAGCGTCGCCGCCCGGATTAGGAGAAAATTTACCCTATCTTAAGTGGGTTGGCGAGAGCGTGGGAGGCAGGAGAACCGTTTATCGGCTAAGCGCGGAGGGCCCCTTTGCTGAGTCAACAAGAATAAAAAAATCCGAATCGTTACCATTCAAGACGAATACAGACCTCTTCGCCCCGTTCTTCGGCTGGGAGAACCGTCAGCGGCGCCGCTCCCTTGGGCAACGTGCACTCACCGGATGTAAGATCGTAGCAATAGCTGTGATTGGTGCAACGAATCGTTGCGCCGCCCAAAAGCTGACCGGCAATCTTGAGATCGGCTTCTTCGTGGGGACAATGTCGGGAAAAAGCAAAATATTTACCCTCGACGAACGCCAAGAGCACTTGGCGCCCGCCGAGGTCGACTTCCTTCACACTGCCGGGCGATAATTCGCCGATGCGGGCCACGGGAATAAAGCTTACTCCCATGCCTTACGCAGCCGCTTTCTGTTGACGATAGAGCGGACCGCGAATGACTTGGCCGGGCAGATCTCCGGTCATGCGCCCGTCCTCATGTATGACGGTTCCGTTGACAACGGTGTAGTGCATACCGACGCAACGCTGCACCAGCCGCTTGCTTCCGGCCGGATAGTCATTTGCCCACTCCGGCTCGTGCGCTTGAACGGTCTTTGGATCGAAGATCGCGAAGTCAGCGGCGTAGCCCGGCCGTAACAATCCTCTGCCCTGCAGGCCGAAGATCGAAGCGACGTGAAACGTGAGCTTATGGATCGCCTGCTCCAGCGTCATCACCTGGCGCTCGCGCACCCAGAGACCCAGAAGAATCGTGCCGTAACCAAAATCAGCGCCGAATTGCACGTGGGCGCCGGCGTCTGAAGTGCCGACCAACACGTACGGGCTGCGCAAGATTTCTCCCATCGCGTTCCAATCGCCGCCATTGTTAGCATTCCAGAACACGGTCGCGAGATCTTCGTCGAGAGCGAGATCGAGGAACGCATCGAGCGGATCTTTGTTTTGCATCTTGGCCAATTGTTCAATGCTCTTGCCGACGTACTTTTGATTCTCCGGCTTGATGACCTTTTCAACCTTCGGAATATCCCAGCGTCTGTGGAAATTCGCCGGCGCCGGGCTGGCCAGATCGGCTCTCATCTTCTGTCGGGTCGCTGGATCGGCGAAGGCCTGCTTGCGCACTTCTACGGGCAGGAACATGAGGGTCTTCCAGGTCGGGAATTCGTCGAACACCTGGCAGTTCGTGAGGTCGAAATGGCGCACCAGCGGCACCGTGTGCGACAACCCATAGGCTTGGTAACCGGCCCTAAAAATCGGCTCGACGGCGTCAAGTTGTTCGCGCCAAAGATTCGGTTCGGCCCAGCGATGCTGCAGACTTTGCCAGAGCACCGGCCGCTGGGTGCGCTTGGCGAGCTCGTGATAAAACTCGAAATGCTCGATCTTGTTTCTTCCCAGAATCGTTTCAATGACGCCGGCATTTCGTTCAGCCAACACGTCGCACAATCCAAATAACTCTTCATCATCTGCCAGGCGGCTCGCTACCGGCTTGCCGTCTTCGCGCATATGCCGTTCATTGCGGTTGGTGGACATTCCCAAAGCGCCGCCTTCCATTGCTTCCAATACCAGGCCGCGCATTTTTTGCACTTCCGTTCCCGTCGCCTTTCGCTCGACAGCATCCTCACCCATCGCGTTGTGGCGCACGGCGATGTGTCCGACCAGACCGCCAACATTAATGCCGAGTTTTCCTTCCAAGTGGTCGAGATACTCGCCATAGCTATGCCACTTCCACTGGACTCCGGCTTCCAAGGCAAAGCGCGGGATCGCCTCGACGCGCACAAAGCTTTTCACTATTGCGTCTTCAATGCCCGATCGGGTCGGGGCCTACGATAGACCGCAGTTGCCCATCACCACGGTGGTAATTCCATGCTGGGGTTCGCACGTGCCATAGGGATCCCACAACATCTGTGCGTCCAAATGCGTATGATGATCGATGAATCCTGGGGACACGGCTAAACCCGCTGCATCGATCACGCGCGCTGCGCCGTCATTGAGCTTGCCCACTGCGACCACCTTACCGTCTTTAACGCCGACATCGGCCACATATGACGGCAGCCCAGAGCCATCGACCACGCGCCCACCACGAATCAGCAGATCATAAGCCATTGACAGCCTCCTAATGAGTTACGTAGCGAGATTGAGATCATTTTACGATACGCCGTGCAACGCTAGCATGTCAAATCCAGGGTTGGGGAGAAAGTTGGAGACGCTAATGGCCACAAGACTATTCCCCTCTTTGAAAGGAGGGCCGGGGTAGATCTTGTGATGGCATCGAGCCGCTGTCGATTGTGGAAACAGAGTGGCTAATTCAAAAACAAGCGCGCGTAAGTTTCGATTCCCAAACCGAGCAGCACCAACGAGACACCTCGGATGAAGGCCTTGAGCGCCGGATTCTCCGGTTCGCGGCCGATCATCTTGAGCTCCGGCTGATCCTTATGGTCACGGATCAAGTTCATCGAGCTCTTCATCCAGATGGCGCCGATCAAACCGATGACAAAACCGATTCCTTCGATGTCCATGCCGCAGTCTCCTTGGTTTAAGCGTTGGTGAAAGTCATTGCTTCTCATCGCTCGAAAGGTGGGATAGTTCGCCCGCGTGTTGCTCCCAATTTTGTCCGTCGAACTGGCTGACGTTGATATTTTTAACCGTGCTCGGATCGAGACACCGAACGTTTACGCTGTAGCCGTCGGGATTGGAGCGCGGCACGTAGAAAGACTTGATGCCGCAAACCTTGCAGAATAAATGGCGCGCGACACCGGTATTGAAAGTGTACGTCGAAAGATGCTCGGACCCCTGTAATAATTTGAATCGGGACTTGGGAATGATGAGATGAAGGAAGCCGGTTTTGCTGCAAATCGAGCAGTTGCACTCACGGGCTTCGATCTCGGCGGGCGCCAAGACGTCGAATTTAACGCGGCCGCAATGACACCCGCCGCGGTGGGTTACTAAGGATTTGCTCTGTTGAGCCAAGACCGTCGAGATGGGCTAAGCCGCCGCTTCCATCTGCTTGGTGTAGCTGCCGCTTCTCGCCGCACTATTCATTTTGGCCCGGTGGTAAAAAATCTTTTGCGCCTCGGCGACGTTGGCTGCCTCGCCTTTCCAGGCTTTCAACGCGGGATCTTGCAAGGCGCGGGCGTAGGAGAAGCTCACCTGCCACGGTAGCGGGCCCATCTTATTCATCGCATTGAGATGCTCGGTCGCGCTCACCGCGCTCTGACCGCCGGAGAGGAAGGCAATGCCGGGTACTGCCGCGGGAACGGTTCGCTTGAGGCAGCGAATCGTCCGCTCGGCGACTTCTTCGACGCCGGCTTGGCGCGGGTTGTCTTTGCCAGAAACCACCATGCTCGGTTTAAGGATCATGCCCTCCAAATAAACTCGGTGCTCGGCCAATTGCGCAAATGTGACTCGCAGTGTGTCTTCACTGACGTCTTGACAACGCTCGATGCTATGATTGCCATCGAGCAATACTTCCGGTTCGACAATCGGCACGATGACAGCCTCTTGGCAGAGCGCCGCATAGCGCGCTAATGCGTGGGCGTTAGCCTTGAGACATGTGTAGGTCGGAATGCCGTCGCCGATGGTGATAACCGCGCGCCATTTGGCAAATTTGGCGCCAAGCTCTTTGTACTCTTTCAATCTACCGCGCAAACCATCCAATCCTTCAGTCACCACTTCGCCGGGGAAACCGGGAATATCCACCGGACCTTTGTCGACTTTGATGCCCGGCATGATGCCTTTCTTGGCAAGCAGTTGCGCGAACGGCGTTCCATCGCTCGCCGACGTGCGAATGGTTTCGTCAAACAGAATGACGCCGCTGATCGCTTCCTCGACGCCCTTGGTCGTAAAAAGCATCTCCCGGTAAGCGCGCCGATTATTGTCGCTGGATTCGATCTTGATGCTATCGAACCTCCGCTTGATCGTGCCCATGCTCTCGTCGGCCGCTAAAATGCCTTTGCCTTTGGCCACCATCGCTTGAGCGATTGACTCGAGTTCCTGCTTTGACATGGCGTTCACTCCTCCTTATGCGTGGTCGAACGGGTTCATTTTACATTGTGCTTTGCCCTTGGCAAGTCTCGGCGTAAATTGACATTGTTTACCCGATTCTGCTCTGTTATTGTCAAACAATCATGGTTAGTTTGCTGCTTCACTGGCTCATCAGCGCGCTGAGTCTGATGATCGTCGCTTACCTTTTTCCTGGTATCCAATTGCAAGGGCTGGGCGCGGCGCTCATCGCGCCCATCGTCATCGGGCTCATCAACGCGACGATCGGATTGATTCTCAAGATCGTAACTTTTCCGCTCACGATACTGACGCTGGGTATTTTCTGGTTGGTCATCAACGCGCTCATGCTTCAGTTGGCCGCCGCCCTCGTGCCGGGCTTTTACGTAGCCGGATTTTTGTCGGCCTTCTTCGGCGCCATAGTGCTCAGCATCGTCAGCACGATTCTTCACTCGCTCGTCGCCTAGCAGGCTGCAAAAACGCAGTCCAAGAGTTCAAGGTTCAAAGTTCAAGGCCCGAGACGAATTGAAAACGTTGAACCTGGAACCTTGAACATCTTTTGCCCTCTCTGACCGAGCTAGCGGCCTGTCGCCTCAGACCAATAACTGGCGTCGTAGAATCTTTCCGGCGGATCAAAAGGCGGCTTGTAAACCCCCATCTCCTTGCGCAGCTCGATCACTGTTTGCAACGCCGCTGGATTGATGCGCGCTTTTGGAACGACTTTGCGGTACGCATCTTCGGCGGCTTCTCGCTTGAGCTTCTCGTTGTCAGTCACCAACTTGATGGTCTCTTTCCGGTTTTCCGGCAGAAGCAACCAATCCGTCGCCGCTGCCCAAGCACGGATGAAACGGACGACCAGCTCGCGATGGCTCACCAGCCAATGCCGGAGCGTCCAACCGCACGTGAGCGGCCAGCCCGGCACGTAATTTTCTGAGTTGGCAAGGAGAATGCCGCCAGCGGCCAGAGCTTTGTCAGACGCCGGCGGCGTCAGCATAGCCCCCGCCACGCGGCGCTCGAGAAAGGCTTCCAATCGGACCGGGGAGCTGCCGATGATCTCAATATTGTAATCGCTGTCGTCCATCCCATGGGTGCGGAGAATCTTTTTGCGAATCAGATCCAAATTGGAATCGCCAGGATCCCCGGCCAACAGTTTGCCGCGCAGCTTTTCGATTGAATCCACCCCCGGCTGGCCGATCAGATAAGCGCTGAGGCCTTCTTCGGCCTGCATAAAGAGCATGTAGTCCACTCCGTCGGTGGTCGTGCGCGCGATCATTGTGTCGGCGCTGCTCAGCGTGAAGTCCCAGCGTCCTTCGGCCATACCCCGATTGTGATCCGGCGCATAGGTGGTGTGATGGAATTTTATTTCGAGATTTTCCTTGGCAAAAAATCCTTTGTACTCCGCCACAACATGCGGCATCCGTCGCTGGTAACCGGTAATACTGAGTACATCCATAGCTCCCTCCTCCGTGATTCTTCTTCTATCGCCTCGAGTCACCCGCCTCAAGCCTATTCTTGGCTTGGTGCACGAATCCGTGTAAGAATCGAATTCGAACCCATTACTCCATCACTCCAACACTCCATTGAATGCGTCATGAAGCTCAACGACAAAGTCGCTCTCATCACCGGTGGCGGCAGAGGCATTGGCAAGGCCATCGCCATGGCTTACGCGCGTGAAGGCGCAAAGCTGGCGTTCTGCGCGCGCACGGGAAGCGAGCTTGAACAAACCGTAGCGGAAATTCGCGGGCTCAAGGCTGAAGCCGAAGGCTGGACCTGTGACGTTTCCCTCGAAGAACCGGTCAAAGAATTCGTGCGCAAAGTGCAAAATCGCTTCGGCCGCATCGATGTTCTGGTTAACAATGCCGGGGTGATGACTCGCCCGGTGCCGATCAGCGAACTGGAAGTGAAGAAATGGGACTACACCATCGCGGTTAATCTGCGCGGGCCGTTTCTCGTCACCCAGGCCGTGCTGCCGATTATGATGAAGCAAAAGAGCGGCTCGGTGATTAACGTGTCTTCGATGGTCGGCCGCGGCGCGTATGCAAACTTCATCGCCTACGCGACTTCGAAATGGGGCCTGGAAGGATTCACCCAAACACTTGCCGCCGAGGCTCGGTCGAGCAACATCCGAGTGAATTCGGTCGAGCCCGGCTATGTCGCCACCAAGCTCACCGGCTACGGCGGCAGCAAACCGGAGTCGGTAACGGACGTCTTCGTTTATCTTGCCTCGGACGAAGCCAAAGGGACCACCGGAAAAATGCTCAGCTCTTCCAGCTGGAAGTCGCAGATCAAGTAGAATCTGGACGGGTTTTTTTTCTACATAAATTTTCGAAGTGTAAGCGGCGGACGCAGGCGTGACTAAATAACCACCGCATGCACATGCAAATTAAAACGCACCACCGAGAAACCGCATGGAAGATCGCCAAGGCGCGAGCACGCGCTGCTCAGGGGTTCCCTAAGTGAATGGGTGCGATCTAACCCGTCAGGAATCACGTCCTGCGTTGTCGTCATCTGCCGCAGCAAGACCTCAGCCGACCCGGCTGCCTGTAAATGCATAGTTGCGCCACGCCGGATTTACTCACGCCGCAAGCCGCGGATAAATAGTTGAAGTCGCTCCCGCTCCGCCGGCTGTACGCGTAAAAATTCGACGCCGGCACGGCCATCCGGGCGAACATGACGCACGACCGCCGCTTCGATGTCCACCGGCTCGAGCTCGTTGGAGATTCGCAGCGCCAACCGAATGACGCTCGCCTCAGTCAATTGCGCCTCGGTGACGAATGCGCAGCCGTTGATCGAAATATCCGAGACGGTTCCGCCGCCGGCGATATGCTCGCCGCTAAAGGAGATCGGAAAATTCATCGCCAATCGTTCATATTCGCGCCAGTCCGCGGCAGCGGTGAGATATTCAACACCCCATTGCCAAACCCGGAATCGCGAACGACATATCTGACACCTAAAAGGATAGCAGTAAAACCTGGACAATAGGCGGTCTTTGAGCGCCTTGATTCTAACTCGCTTGACGAATTTCGTGGAACATTTCGGACAAGTGGGATTTGTCACAGCCACCCTCCGGTTTTCTTAGCCGTCGACCAATGGCGTCCATGCAAGGCGTCGATCAATGACAATAATGATGCTGGATTGGTTCTTAACGTCAATGCCCACAGCAGCACGGCTGGGCAAATTGGTTCGCAGAGGTCGTTATTCCACCCGGCCAAAGTCTAAGATCGCTGATCAGCCGAAGGCTGAGACTGGTGCGAACCTACTCCGACACCGAATGATTAAAAGCAGGAACTCGTTACTAAAGATCGCGGACCGAGCGAGTTGAGACGGAAAGGAATAAGAAATTTATTTCACAGCAAAGTCTTGGCTTCTTTGCAACTTGCCTTCTAATGGGTGCCTCTTCTGCACTTGACCCTTCTGCAAATGCGCTACGTCAAAATAGCGATTATCAGGTGACCGTCCGCTGCGGGAGGGACCCCGCACCGTGGACCGATCTTACTATAATAAGAGTTACCTAAAAGGCTCTTACACTACCTACATTGTCATAATACTCCACCTGACTCTTTGTTGCGGCGCTCACTTCGTCCTGAAATTTTATGAATTGCGAAGAAAATTTTACAAAATACTTGAACCCTGTGCGTTGCATGATATGCATCGGGCGGGAGGTGAGCCATGACAGACATCTCGGACACCAGCCGCGCTCACATCGTGCATCTTCTCGAGGAGCAGAAATATGACGAGGTGCTACCAATTCTAAGTGATCTGAGGGAGAAAAATCCATCAGATCGAGAATCCCGCATGTACCACCTGCTTGTCGTGAGGATACTTGTGCTGCGCTGGAATTTATCGCGTACAGTTACTCGACCAGCGATTGATTCAAGCACCATGGCAAAAAGAACCATCAAAAGCTTAGCTTCCGTTGTGCTCGTCTCTGCAAGCACTAAATTGATCCAATCGCTTGGCCAGATTTATCGGGCAGCAGAAACAGCGCTGGGAAAGCGGCGCATAAAACGGGTCGTTATCGCGGCAGCAGTGTCTGGTTTTCTTCTCACACTGCTGGCGTCATATATGGTCGAAGGCAGCAATGTAGCGATTCTAGTGCCATCGAACATATTAAATTCCACAGATGTTTCGCATCCAACGATCTCAGCTTTGGGCGCAAAGGCGTATAATCCGAATAATTCCACAACAGCCGACGAAGATGGTCGACAAATTCCATTGCCTGCGGGAGCCGACTGAACATTTACAGGACTTGACGGAACAAAAGCTCACACTCTCCGGACCTGATGTCGCAAAAGCAACATCTCAGGTTAAGGCATCTAAACTGTTCGCTGAACGTCAACAGCCCAAAGCGGTTTTGAACATTGAAAGCTCAAGAGAGCTGGCTGCCAACGAAAATAACCGCGCTAAGACACCGAGAGAGAGCTTGGGGTATTATCAGTCCCAGCGGGCCATTCCTATTAGAAAATCGACGAGGTTCGCAGCTGCCATTGTGCAAGAGATCGATACCGGGACATCACTCAACGTTTTGGAATTTATCGGCTCGTGGGCTAAGGTCGAGCTTGGACCTGCAGGCATCACCGGGTTCGTGCGAAGAGAGTTTTTGGTCTCAGTCAAAAAGAATGAATCGAATGTTACTCATAGGTCGCCTTCGGGAGAAGAAATTTCGGACGCTACCGTCTTCCCTCTTGGATCAACTTCATAGAGAGAGGCGGACACCTTCATTTTTCGCGTCCGGTTGCGGATCCGCTGCAGTTGCGCGCCGATCTTTGGAGTGATGGAGAAGGTCAGGAAAAGGGTAGAGTAGAGAACAGGTAGAGCATGCTTTAGGTTGATCCTTGGCTGTATCCACCGTTTCCAGTTTTTCGTGCCCGTTTAGGATCGTCTGTTAAATTCAGTCCTGTTCCCGCCTTCGTCAAAACCGTACGTGCACCCGCAACGGCTCGATCATCTTCATCTTAAGGCAGACGAGTTCGGCGCAAGGAAGCCACTCTCTTTGATCTGATGACGGTTCAGCCAGAGGCTGATCAGCCTAAGGCTGAGACTGGTGCGGATCTACTCCGACACCGAATGATTGAAAACAGGGGTGCGTTACTAAAGATCGCGAACCTAGCGAGTTGAACGAGAAAGGAAATAAAGAAATTTATTTCACAGGAAAGTCTTTGCCTCTTGCAACCTGCCTTCTAATGGGGACCCCTTTCCTCCCAAAATTGCGGACCCAGAGAGTTGAAACGGAAAGGCTTTCGACTCTATTAAATAATCTTTTCCGAAACGCCATGTCTATTCGAATTGCCATTCTCTGAACCGGCGATTTCATCCTTAGTTCCAAATAGCAAGCATCGACCCGTCCCTTTTTCTCTGTGTTTTTAGTAGCTTCCCTAACGCTCTGGTTTAAAAGTATATTGCGAGATTTTTGTTAAAACTCTTTACAATTGATGAGGCTAAAAATGCGGCAGAAAAAATCGAGGAAGTTACATCAGTTAAATGCCATTTCAAGCGAGGAAAATCACCCCGATAAAAAACTGTAAGCAAAGTTTACCAAATTCGAAGATTACATTGTGATGCCTTAAGGCTTCTAAGTTACTGGACTTGCGCTTCTTTACGCAAAATGACCCCAATGGCATGTATTGTGCTGCATTGGCATGATCTGACATGCACTATACTAATGTAGCTGGCAAAGATTGACTCATTTAGGCCAACTTAACCCGGAAGAGGATCTCCGGAAAAATGTTACCTACTCCTTATTCAATCTCCATTCTCGTCTTCCTTCAGCTCGACGAATCTTCGGCTCTGCGTCTCGGTCCTCCGTCTCGAACAGTTGGTCAAATAAACTTTTTGAGTAAGGTCTAAATAAGTGGACGCAACGTCATGTGCCGCAGCTCTGCATTGGCGCCTGGAAAAAAAAGAGAATCGAGAGGAGAAAAGAAAATGAAGCTGACAAAACAGTATCTATGGATATCTGCGCTAGTGCTCGTCTGCAGCACGCTGACCGCTTCGCAGAGCTATGCGGTCTTAATCGATCTGGGGCCCGGATCGTTTACGCCAGCGGCTTCAGTTATCACATTTAGCGAAGTGAGCCTTGGCACCGTAAATCCTGTCTATAATTTCACGGCTGTACCGGGGCTTGGAAATGTAACGGTCAGTTTTGAAGGGTTTTTCGTTGGGCAAGCAGCTTGCAGCCCATGTTTTCCCGTCACCCTTGCCGATCACACCCCGGCCGCAGGCCCTCTCGCCCTTGATCCAGCGGCTCCGAACACGTTTACGGTGAACGACTCCGCGAATGCAACATCACCCGTTCTCAGTGGGACTCCGACCTTCAATGGGCCAATCTCCGTGCTGTTCAGCGTGCCGGTTGCTGGCGTTGGGCTGAAGGGGGGCTTCTTTGATGCGTTGCACAGCACCACGATCGAAGCCTACGACGCAAACGGCAACATTCTAGGGAGCATCACCAACTCGGTCACGGGGTTCGAATTCTATGGTTTGGCTGACTCCACCGGTGGTAATGTGATCCAAGGCATCTCGTTCTTTATCACTGGTAACGAACCAGCCGGCTTCGCAATTGATAATCTGACGTTTGGGGATGCCGGTGCTATAGTTCCTATAACAACAAAAGTTCCCGAACCTAGCCCGTTGATCCTTGTAGGTATGGGGCTTCTCGGCTTGGCCAGATTTATTCGCCGTAAACGATAAAAATTCACATCTGCTAAGCCAAAAAGACTGAAGTGTCGAACGATTAAAAAAGACTGCGGATTCCGTAACCTTTTTTGTTGAGCACGCGAAGTTTTTAACGCGGTGGCTGTCGCACAATCGTTTGAACATCTTTATCATCTCTCAGTCCCGCAAAGCTCGACAGGTCTTAGGGATACAGCTAAGGGGACATTGTTGACTAGCTAGAATTACTCCGACAGCGGGCGGACCATTCTGATTCTTTGGAGAAGATATTCCACTTAGATAACAACGTCCATTAAATCCTCCCCTACTACTTACGTTTTGGACGCGACAGGCAATGCAATTACTGTGAACATTGACCAATACTCTATAACGCGCGATGCCATTCCCTTTTTCACGGATAATTTCAGTGATGGTCTCGAACCACCAAGTGCGCCGAGTTTTCTTTTTAATCCCACGATAAGTACCAGCTATTTTACCCTGGGTACATTTCCTAGCACTGCTGAGTCGGGGGGTTTGCTCCAACTTAATACGGCCACTGGAGCTTTCAGTGCGAATGCGATCGAAACACCACGACGCCTAACCTTTATGGTGGTGAAGATTTCGAACCCGGAGAAGTGGCATGTACAACGCTCATTTTAAATTCCGTGAAGCGCCATTTTGCGTGACGCCCGACCCGCGGTTTTATTACGCCAACGCGGTTTATCAGGAGGCCTGGGCCACTCTCCGTTACGGCATCGAGGCACGCAAGGGCTTTATTGTAATTGCCGGTGAAGCAGGTACCGGAAAAACTACTCTGCTCAGAAAAGCCATGCAGGCTTTTGGCTCCAACATCAAGACAGCTTACATATCCAACACTCTGGTCGGTCGCACCGACTTGCTTCGTCTGATGTTGACCGAGCTCGGGTTAGCGGGTTCCACAGAGGACCGGTCGGCGATGATCGAGCGCTTCACTCATTATTTAATCGAACAGTTTGAGAAAGGAAATATCGTCGCTCTGCTGATCGACGAGGCGCAAAATCTGACCCTTGAGACATTAGAAGAGCTGAGGTGTCTCGGTAATCTGGAAACCGACAAAGACAAGCTCCTGCAAATAGTTTTGGTAGGGCAACCTGAGCTTGAACAAAAATTGGATCAACCGGAACTTCGTCAACTGAAACAGCGTGTGGTGCTGCGCTGCCGGCTCAAACCGATCGCACGCGACGAGGTGGAATCCTACATGGATTCGCGGCTCCAGATCATTGGCCACAGGAGCGAGGATCTGTTTGACCCTAATGCCGTCGAAAAGATTGCGTTTTACTCGACTGGAATTCCCCGCCTCATCAACATTACCTGCGATAACGCGCTATTGACTGCTTATGCCCTGTCCGCGCGAAAAGTCAGCGCCGCTATGATCGACGAAGTTGCTGAGGATCTACACCTTGGCCAATCGCGAATGGAACAAAAGGTTCGCGCGCAAGCGCTCATAAGTCCGTTTGAAGAGAAGGGAACGTTCGAATCTGTACCGGCACAGGAAGACGATCTCACGACAAAAGAGGAGCCGTTATTCAATGATTCCAACGATCGCCCGTTGAGTATGCACAAAGAATCCATATCCTCCGATAGGGCTTCCCGCCACTGGTTCAGGCCGATCATTGGCACGGGGGCGAACACCGAAGCGCATCGTCCTACTGACAGGTTTAGGCCTTTTCCTCTATTCACATGAATGGAGATTTTCCGATTCCGGCTCCCATAGCGATATTGCGCCGCCCCTCGACAGTGGACCGAAAATGAATCAGTTCGACTTGGCCGCATCTGCGGTCGAAGCGAAGACTTCCACCAAAATTCCTCAGCCAACATTACCGCACCTCAGATTCAGCCATTATCACTGCCGGATCAGAATGCCTCCCGTGCACGACTGGAAGAAGCAACCAATGTCTCGGCTGGGGAAGAGATTGCGAGCGCGCAGCAGGCCTCGACAGGGCCGATTGCGTCTGATGTCAAAAAATCCCAACGGCCTCTGCGCGGCGACAAACAGAAACCCGCGTCTAACAGCGCAGATTTGCGTGTCATAGGAGCTTCCTTCGTGCGGTCCAGGCCTACCGCGAATGCGAAAATCATCGCGACCCTCGGACCCGGCACGCGCATCCAGGTCACGGGTCCGACGGGAGAGTACTACGGAGTCCGCTCTTTAGGAACAAAGACGATCAGCGGCTATGTTCATAAAGAGGACGCCTTCTTTGAGCGAAAGAGATAACCTTAGTAAAATGCAACTAACTGACGAGAGCTTCACATCGCATTGAGGATTGGTGTTTCCAAGAGAGACCAGACGATAGGGACGAGCCGTCGCTCGGAAGGTAAACAGACGCAACCTTTCGCAATTGGTCTTCCCGCGTCATGCGCCATGTAGACGGGCTTTTCGCAGTCATACAGGTACAGACGAAGATGGAGAAGGAGAAGGGATTTAGAGATCAAATTGAGAGGTTGGCGCGGGACATCTGTCAACAAAAGAATTAACCCCTTTTGCTTTCCCCTCGCTTCTTACACTTGTCCGAGAGTGCGTCTCAGCAACGCCGACTGGCGGATCTCCTTGGTTACCACGTAATCTCTATGTGAGGCTCGATACGGCCTAGGACCCTGGCGGTGGGTGGCTCTCTGCACTCGCCTTGGCGCGCAAAGAACTGTGGCCTGCTAGCCCATTAATAACCATCGTCCCAATGCGTTACCTTTGCACCTCGCCTGCTCTTCTGGCTACGCATCAATCAGTCTGTTACCAGACTGACTGCAAGGCTGAATTCCAAGCCCGTGGCTAGCGGTTCCTGCAAGATTACGCGGCATTGCCAAGCCGCTGCTAGTGGGTGACCCTTTGCGCCCCAAAAAAACGGCGGCCCAAAAGGGCCGCCGTTTGCATTGCATATCAGGGAAAAGCTCAGGCTTAAGCACCTTGCTTGCGGCGGCGAAGGACGCCGAGACCGACAAGACCGACACCAAACAGCAACATCGACGTAGGCTCTGGCACCTTCCCACCCGGCCCACCCGGGATGACGCTGCCGAAGGTGATATCGTCAAAGACGATCTGGTTGCCCACGCCGGCGAAGGCGATGGACTGCGCGGTTCCGGC
>VBKY01000569.1 GCA_005879255.1 Deltaproteobacteria bacterium | reverse complement strand
TTCGCTATCGAGCAGCTGCCCCAGCTCTGGTGCGAAAGTGCGCGCGGTGCGCTCGCGCCGCAGGACGTCGAGAGCGCGGTTCTTTGCGGTTGCCATGAGCCACGCAGAAGGGTTCTCCGGCAGTCCGCGGAATTTCCACACCTCAAGCGCACGGCAGAAGGCGTCTTGCACGACGTCTTCCGCCAGTGCGAGGTTGTGGACTCCAAAGACGCGCGTCAACGTGGCGACCATGCGCCCCGCTTCGTGCCGAAACAGATGATCGCTGGGCTCTATCACATGTTCATCTTCCTGACTGGCCGTACTTCCACCGCACCTTCAACCTCAAAGATCGGGCAGCCCTTGGAAAGCTCCACCGCTTGGTCCAGATCACGGGCTTCGATCAGCGTGTAGCCGCCGACAATGTCCTTGGTCTCGGCAAACGGCCCGTCGGTCACTGTCTTCTGCTTGCCTTTGACTAGCTTGCCAGTATGTTCGAGGGGCTGGCCTGGGTCCTTGATATGACCTTGGTCAGTAAGCTGCTTCATCCAGGTCATCCATTTCTGCATCATCTCCTGCATTTTCTCAGGGGATCTGCCGCGCTCGGCACCGCGATAAAGATATACAAACTGGCTCATGGTAATTCCTCCTTGGTTGGTTACTTCTAATCTTATAACGTTTGAGGGGCGCGGCAATGGACATTTTTCTTTAGGGGCTAAATGTGGGGCTGTAGCGTTCAATTGTGTCAGGCACGGCGGAAGGCATAGCTAATGACAATGGACCGACCAACGTTTTCATGACAACACTCCAGGCTAGTAAGCCAGTTTTCACTGACTGTTTGGTTGGGCAGTCGCCGGCTGGGGAATTTGCTCTTTTGAATCCATTTGCGATACTCGGGCGCCGATCTTTCCCGAGTAGATGATGAACTTGAACGGATTGAATTCCTGATATTTCTCCATAAGCTTTAGGTAGGTTAACCGCGTAACTTCATCGAGGGACTCGCTTCCTGCGAATCTATCCTTGGTCCATTCGAGCGTGGTCGCCGCGAGCTCGTACTTCCCATCCGCGATCATGTGCTCTATAGCGTTGACGAGCTGTCGCTCCGACACGCCAACATAGTCGATTAAGATGGAGCCCCGATCGGCGCGGCTAAGATAATCGACGCCTTGCAGATCTGGCTGCCAGTAGCCGACATTTTGGTCGTAGATTCTATTGATGACGTTTTCGCGCATCACGATATACGGCAGGTGAGCGTCCGGGTCGCCGCTGAGAAGCCCGGGAGGAATGAGATTGGCCTGCTGAATCGACGCCCGTTCCTCTCCCCGCCGAATTGCCGCCAGGACTTGCTCACGCAGCCATGCGAGATGGGTCTTCAGATTTCCCAGCATGCGTGGAGATGCGAATAGACGGGTCAACGGCTCGTGACCGTGAAGCAAATACCGCGGATTTTTCTGCGTCACGATATCGATTGCATCGAGCAACTTATTCAGGTTTCCCTCTTCAACAAAGGGGGCGCCAAGATAGGGCATGATGAAGTCACCGACAAACATCACGCCGTAATCGGGAAGATGGATGAAAAGCGCATCGTTGGTTTCTCCGCCTTGCACCGGGATCAATTCGATTCGCGTTCCGCCGATCTTTAGCTCCGTACGGCGATCGATCGTGACGTCGGGTTTGAAACTCCGAACATCTTCCAAATTGAATCGGCTCCCGAAGAAACGCTGGCCGAAAAGACCGGGGGCGTTGAGCACTATAGAGAGCTCTTCGTGGTAGTTCTCTCGGGCATAAAACTTCAGCCGAGGATTGAGGCTGCGGAAGTACTTGTGCCCTCCGACGTGGTCCCAGTGGGCGTGCGTAATCAGAACGGCTGTCAGTTCGGGCAATCGAGGCGCATACGCGCGAAGTGCTTCGTAGGCGGCTTGTGCGGAATCAGGTCGCGTGCCGGCATCAATACCGATCAACTCGCGCCCGTCATCCGAAACCACAAAGTAGTATTCGGCGAACTCGTAGCCTGACAACGCGTACACTTTGCCCGGCACTATCTCCGCGATGCGTTTTGGAGAAAACGTATGCCCCGTTGCTAAATCCTCGGCAAAAGGCGTCGTGAGTGTGACGGGCTTCTCGAAGTCTGCATATCCGCTAAGGCGTAGATACTCCTGCGCCTGTGCTGTGCGGCCGTCCAGTCGGTATAGGTCCGCAAGCCGAAAATAGACTTCTCTTAACCATCCGGCATGGGGTGCTTTATCAGAGTTCTCGACACACCAAGTGAGGTCAGCTAACGCCGCTTTCCTCTGATTGAAGATGGCGGGAAGTTGGGCATAGACCATCCCTGATATCCATCGGACAACAAAAATCTGTCCCCCGGATAACTGTTTTGCCTGTTCTAAAATCCCGATTGTTTCTCTGACCCATCCGATTCTGCTAAAGAATGGCACCGCGTTCGAATGTCCGGCTCGCAACAGTCCGATCGCGGCGAGATAGAGGGACTTCTGGCTGTTCGATAGGCGCGGTTCGAACTCTTTCATGAGAGTTGAGAAAAACTCGACGCCGTCACGGCGCATATTGGCATTCGCGTACTGGCCCATCAGCAAAAAGAGCAGCTGAGGGTCGCGCGGCGGCTGCGCGCGATTTACGGCTTTAAAGTATTCGAGCTCAGGTCGTCGCGCGGTGGCGGGAGAAGAAACACTGCTTCCTCCAGCAGCAAGCGATCCCAGCAAAGCACCACCTATAAGCAGCGGGAACAACCAGCGAACGAAGCTTTTCATGAGTGACCTTCCTTCCTTGACTGGCATAAGAAAACCGTTTAGGTACCTTTTATGTAGTTACTATATTTTTAGTAGTTAATTGTAAATCTGATGTCAATGGGGTAAATTTTTTTTATGGCGAGGTCGTACGGACAAAAGAGTTGCCCGGTCGCCCGGTCGCTAGACATTATCGGCGAACGGTGGACAATCTTACTGCTGCGGGATTTGTTTCTGCAGGGACCACGGAGATTTCAGGATTTTCAGGAGTCTCTTGCTGGCGTTGCTCCCAATACACTGTCCGCCCGCTTGAAAGCCATGGAAGAACACGGCCTGATCGTCCGGCGGGTTTACAGCGATCATCCGCCCAGACTTGAGTATCACCTCACCGAAAAGGGAAAGAGCCTAGGCCCGGTGCTGAAAGCGTTGCGAGAATGGGGACGGCATCACAGCTGATGCAAACAGGCAAATTCGGCAAGTCAGTGATCTTACCAGAGGAGAACGATTGGCCCAATACACTGCCGGGCGATTAAGCTGACCTTGTTGACTAACTAGAATTGCTCGCGAAGCGCCAGCGACTACGAACGTCTGCCTTCTTTTCGGTGACCTCGATAACGCAACTTGCTACGACACTA
>VBKY01000225.1 GCA_005879255.1 Deltaproteobacteria bacterium | reverse complement strand
ACGGCGCTACAATCATTAACGGTAAGAAGTTCGAATGGGAGCAGGGCGATTGCTTCGTCGTGCCGCTGTGGAGCTGGCATAGCCACCAAAATCGCGCCAAAGACCACGAAACCATTCTCTTCTCGGTGAGCGACTTGCCTGTGATGGAAGCGCTGGGACTTTATCGTGAAGAGCCGGGGGAAGGCGGGTAAGGGCGGACGGCACTTCGCATATAGCCTATGGCTTATGGCGCATGGCTATAACCGTAGGTCAGATGCAAATGCCATATGCCACAAGCCATCAGCCATAGGCCCGCACGCAAAACCTAGCGGCTCTGGATGACTTGTCCGCCCATGCTGGTAATTTTATCCAGGCGAATCACCACTGCGGCGCCTTTGCGTTCGGGATCCTTGTCCAGTTCGTCCTTCACGGTGCGCGCCATCACCTGGTCGCGGATCGGTCCGTCCTCGTGCATTGTCGCCGTTCCGTGAAAGCGCCATCCAGCTTTGGTTTTCGTGTCCCGGAACAAGACGATGACGCGCGGGTTTTCTTTGACATTTTTCATATGCTGGCGCTTGGTCCGTTCCCAGTAGGCAAGGGACTCTTTATCGAACACCATCATGCTGCCTTTGTAGCCGATATCCGGCTCACCGTCGCCGGAGACCGTGGCGAGAACGCAGGGACAGCCGTTTGCCAATGCGTTATCGACGAGTTCCTTCATTTGATCGATTATGGCAATCATAGATACCTCCTGGAGCGTAGTAATTACAAAATAAGCGGGCTGTGGTCAAATTGAAATTGATCTCATTGATGTCAATTCCTCGCGGCTTGCCGCTTTAATGCGACGCGCAGTCCTCTCAAGGTCCGTCATTCCCGCATGTTTTTAGCGGGAATCCAGGCGAAACTCTGACTGGACGCCCCGATTAAAATATTCGGGGGTGACATCTTTTGGAAAACTCTCACAAATATTGTTTGATACGCCGCAGCATGGGGAGGGTAGTTCATCAAAATTTGTGACGGGCCTAGTCCGGATTGTTCGACCTTACTCCTAATGTTTCCCTAGTGTCCATTGCGCCTTTCGAGCAAGGGCGACCCGCCGGTCGCCTCTACATCTTTAACTGATGATCCGTGGGCCGAATAATTTCACGGCGTTATCCCAGAGAATTTTCCGTTTGGCCTCGGTTGAAATTGTATGAGCATCGAACTCGGGCAGCGCTCGCGCGGGTTCGATGGCGTCGGGATGGGGGTAGTCGGTGTTCCACACGATGTTCTCACCTTGCAGACGATCGACCACATACTTCAGCTCCCGTTCGTCGCTGTCGCACGCAATCACACATTGACGCATAAAGTATTCGCTGGGAAGCATCCGAAGATTCTCGGATTTGCCCATCACGCTGTTTCGTCCGTGAGTGTGATCATCCATTCGGCCTAGCCAGAAGGGCAGCCAGCCCGCGTTGGATTCGAGAATCGCTAGGCGCAGTTTCGGAAAGCGCTGCAAGATACCGGTAAAGATAAAGTGGCCAAGCGTGGCCATGTTGTCGCAGGGAAAACCCAGCGCGTGGTCCAGCCCTCTGAGCGCCAATTGAATATCTTCGTGTCTTTCTGCTTCGAGTTTTCTGAACGGCTGAAAACGGCGCTGGCGGTATTCTCCATGTACTGCGATGGGGAAGTCCAGCTCACAAGCAAGTTCCATAGAGCGTCGTATTCGGGTTCATGCAGCCACTTGCCGTCCGGGAGAAAGAGATTTCGCACCGACACGGCGCCCAACTCTTTGACGGCGCGGTGCGCTTCTTTCACCATCTCTCCGACATCCGAGCCCGGCAACACGGCGACAAATTTGAGGCGCTTGGGATCGACACGGCAATAATCATGACACCAATTGTTATAAGCGCGGCACATGGCAGCGCCCAATTGGACATCTTTCAACGCGACGCGATAGGCGAAGTTGCCGTTGTTGCCCGTGGGGAGCAGCACCTGAATGTCCCAGCCGTAGCGGTCCATGTCTTTGAGGCGAATATCCGCTGACCACCATTGTCGGTATGCTTCGCCATACTTTTCTTCCATCGCGCGCCGCGCGCTCTCCGGCGGCGCTGCCTGGATCTCGTCCTTAGAAACAAACTTTCCGTCGGGCTCGTAAACCATGAAGTTGCCATCCATGAACGCAACCTTCGGGACTTGATCCCGGTATTTGGGCTCGACGTATCGCTCCCAAAGATACTGTGGCTCATGCATGTGCGCGTCGGCGTCGATGACTTTGTAACCTTTCCACATAAGCGTCTCCGTTTCGTAATTCAGTTAAGTGCTGATATACCCATCCGCCATATTCGGCCGCCCATCGCTTGTGCCTTGGCCGCTCAACAGAGCTGTTTGTGCACGAAGTCGATGATTTTGTCCATTGCTCGTGCGGCGTTGGGTGAGTTCGCGTTTCTCCCTATGAAGCCCTCGGCTTCGCCTTCGAATAGTTCCAGCTCCACGTGGCCGCCGGCTCTGCGGTAACTTTCAACGAAGCGCTCGCGATCGGGTTTGGGATGCGCCATGTCGGCGGTGCCTTGAATATAGAGCGCCGGAGGTAATTCAACTCGCTCTCCGCGTTCAAGCGCGCGTGTGGGGCTGCCTTCGGCCATGGCTTCTTCGCTTCCCCAGAATTGATCGTGGCTGGGCAGCACGCGGTCGGCAAACTCCGCATGCGATCCGCCGCGTTTCTTGAGATTCTTTGCATAGTGATAGCGCCCCAGCGGATCGATAACCGGCCAACACATGACGACGCAACGTACGTTCGCGTCGATCTGCGGAGCCCCGGCGGGAAGTGGCAGCGCCGAGTAGCGCGAATCCCGGGGCCGCATCGCTGCCAGCATCGCTTGGTGCCCCCCGCTCGAGTTTCCCAGAAGTCCGAATAGTTCGGGGCGACTGCGTAGATCTCCGGCATGGGCCTTGAGCCAGCGCACCGCGTAATTGATGTCGGCGAGAGCGGCAGGGTACGGCGCAACGGGCGGCATGCGCCAATCCAGCGCCGCCACGACTACGCCGCTTCTCGCCAGCGCTTCATTAATGGCCGTGTCGTTTGTGCGGTCTCCTCGGCACCAGGCACCGCCGTGAAGCTGGACGATGAGAGGAAACGGCCCTTGCCCGGAGGGTTTGAGCAGGCGAAGCAAGAGCGGCTTGTCGCCGTGGCGAAGATACTCGACGTCCTCGATTTCGAGTTCGTGGTTTGTTAACGCGATTGCTTCCATAATTGCCTCCTTGTGAATATCTGGTGCCGCGTGTGCTCGACATAAGGATAGATTCTTACCTTGCAAAAGATGGATAGAACGACTTCGAAAAAATCTTATCGCGCCAAGACGCCAAGCTCGCCAAGTGACGGTCTCAACCCGTCATCCCGAACGACTGCGAGGCGCCTAAGAAAGATTTCTCCCTTCGGTCGAAATGACAAGGCGTGTTCCTTTGCGCCCTTGGCGTCTTTGCGCGAGGTTGTCCTCATTCCGTCGCATCACGAAACGACGAGCAAAATATGAAACCAATACTTCGCTAATCCACTGCCACCAATTTGCCGTCGCGATGTTCGACGGTCTTGCCGGTGAGCTCCATTCCTGCCTGAGCGGCGAAAACGAAACCGTTGCCGAGAATGTCCGGCCCCGGCAACCGCTTGCGCGCCTCGTCCGGCGCGTCTTCGGTGGCGATGGCTTGCTTGGGACTGAACGCGACAATGCAAATGTTCCACTCGCGTTCTTCTTCGGCGACGAAGCGAGTGAACGTGCGAATGGCATCTTTGCTGACGACGTAGGCCGCGGCGCCGTGATTCTCCGCGCGGCCGCCGCCCCAAAGATTGACGATGTTGCCGCTACGCCGCTCTTCCATGAACGGGACCACGTATTTTGTGCACAGGAAAGTGCCGCCCAAATTGGTTTGAATCACGCTGTCCCAAAAATCCTTGCTCAAATAGCGCACGCGCGGCCAGCGCGGAATGCCCCAGTTGAAATGTGGCACGATGCCCGCGTCGTTGATCAAGGCATCGATCCGGCCAAAGCGGTCGGCGACATCATAAACCAGCCGGCGCACGTCTTTCTCATCACGCACGTCGGTCGGTACGGCGACTGCTTCGGTATTTAAATCTCGAATCTCGCCGAGCGTTTTGTGCATGCGCTCAACGTCGGCGTCAGCAAGCACGACTTTCGCGCCGGCCCTAGCGAGCGTGTGCGCCGCGTGACGCCCGATCCCTTTGGCTCCGCCCGTGATGATTACAACCTCATCTCGCATCGGCTTCTCCTCCCCTGAAAATTGCGGCGATCGATTCCGGTCTTGATTTTTTCCGAGACCAACACTCCATCACTCCAATACTCCAGTTTGCCACCCCAATTGGAGTGATGGAGTGCTGGAGTAATGGAGTATTGGGTTGAAGGAGCCTTATTATCCCGCCCTTTCTTCTGACTTGAAGCCGGCATCCTTGTGACTGCCGTCGCAGAAGGGTTTATTCTTCGATTGGCCGCAGCGACAAAGATAGAGTGGAGGAAACTGACTCTCTGCGTATTCTTTTCCCGTGTTATCCAAAACCTTCGCGCCCCCGTCAACTTCATAAGGCCCGTCTTTGAGAGCTTTTATCGTTACGTCAGCCATAATAGTCCTCCCCGGTGGATTATGCCGAAGAACATCGCACAGTGGACGAAACGGTTCAACGGTTTACTGTCTAATTCCAATCGCAGCCGATGAGCGTTGCCGGTGGAGTTGTGCTTATGATAGGAGGACGCCATGAGAAACTCCATTTTACTCGCTTTATGTCTAGTATTTTGCGGCTCCATTCGGGCCGGCAACGCGCAAGAAAAGATTCGCGTTGGTCAGGGCTCCGTCAGCTTGCAATCGGGACTCATGCACATCGCCAAAGACCGCGGACTATTTGCCAAGTACGGTTTGGTTGCCGAGGTGGTCTATATCCCGGGTGGCACGACTAACGTGCAGGTACTGGTCTCAGGCAGTCTCGATTTGTCACAGCTTAGCGGCGCCCCTGGGGTCGCCGCCAATCTTGAAGGCGCAGACCTCGTTTATTTTCTTGGGCTCCTCGACAAGCTGAATTACCAGCTGATCACTCGCCCTGAAATTAAGGGCGTGGAACAATTGAAGGGAAAAAAATTCGGCGTCAGCCGATTTGGCTCTTCCGCCGACTTCGGCATGCGCGCGATGCTCAAGCGCGTCGGCGTCGATCCCGTTAAAGAAGCGACGATCTTGCAGATTGGCGACGAGCCGGCGCGGATTGCCGCAATCAAATCCGGGAACATCGACGGCACCGTCGCCAATGCTCCCTTCGGCACCGAGGCGGAAAGACTTAAACTGAACGTTGTCGCCGACTCGGTGAAGATGGATATCCCATTCTTCAACACGGGCCTTTTGGGCAGCAAGCGATACCTGGATAAACAGGAAGCCAAGGTGATGAACTTTCTGCGCGCCTATCTGGAGGCGATCAAAGTTCTCAAGACCGAACGAGAATATTCGATCAAAGCGCTCGCGCAATTTACGCGCGTACAAAATCTCAAGGCCGTCCAGGAAGGCTACGATTATTTCATCAAGCAGCTCGAACCGGTACCTTATCCGTCCGTAGCAGCTATGCAAGCCGTGGTCGATCAGATTGCGGAGAGTAACGCAAAAGCGCGAGGTATCGACGCGAAGAGTTATGTGAGCGACCGATATCTTAAGCGGCTTGAGGACGAAGGTTTCGTGAAGAAGATTTGGGGGAAGTAGCAAAGAGTCTCGGTCTGGCGTTTCGTGTCCCGGTTAACGACGGGAAGTCACAAGTGGATGGTGCTGAGTTGTCCATGGTTTGCTTTGTGAGAGCAATCGAATCAGCGTCAGCGATGGGTATCGGCACAAGGCGCCTCCACCCATCCTACGGTGGCATCTGATTCCGAATTTGTATTCTTGTAGGGTGGGTGGAGCGAAGCGATACCCACCATGCGGTGGAGCAAGCCCACATCCCTCGCGTTATCGGGATGGCAGACAGACCGCATGGATTACAGCAACACAATCAAAAGATTACTTCGCGAGGATATCGAGAACCAACTTCGCCGTCTCTTCGGGTTTTTCCACGTGTACACTGTGACCGGCGCCGGGGACCACTTTCAATTCTCCTGTGCCGGGGATTGAGCGAGCGTAGGTTTCGCCGTGGGAGTGCGGCACGAAGTTGTCTTTTTCACCCCAGATGACTAGGGCCGGGGAAGTGATTCTATGCAGACGGTTTCTTAATGGCCGGTTATAGAAGTAGGGTGGCTTGAAGCCGATGCGTGAGCTTAACCGCAGCATCTGATAGCGGCGCACTTCATCTTCCAGATCGCCTTTGCCGTCGGGAAACATTTCCAGAGCGTTGGCTTGATCGGCGCTGGCAAAAAGCATCTGGCGCAAAGAGGCGTAGCTCTGGCCGTATTCGGGCTGCGCCATCATGAAGACATCGCCGATTAATGCGCCTTCGACGAAGAGGCCGGACGCGCCGATCAAAACGAGTTTGCGGATCCTTTCCGGATGACGCACGGCAAGTTCGGCAGCGATCCAACCGCCGACACAACTGCCGACGAGATCGAACTGCGTAAGCTGCAGCGCATCCAAAACTTCGAGGTAGTGAAAGGCAACGTCTTCGATGACGTCGATGTCCTTGTTTTCATCGGTCGGGCCGCAGCCGGGGTGAGCCGGCCCGATTACGCGGGCGTGTTGCGCCAATTTCTCATGAAACGGTAGCCAGTTTTCTTTTACCGAATGAACGTCGGCGAAACCATGGAGATAGAGCAGAGGGGCGCCGTTGCCGTGTTCCAGAAGCCAGACTTTGCGTCCGTTGACATCGATGGCGCGCCCGCTCAATGAAGTGCCTCCGCCGATGATTCGACGTTGACGCCGGGATACTCTGTCGTGAACTGCTTCAGAGAGTCATGGCGCAGCGCCGGCGCGACTTTTTCAGCAAACAGCTTCATGCTCTTGCGCGCTAGATGATCCGGCATGTTTCCGAGCTGGAATTGAATCAAGAGATTGCCAACCTTGGCTTTCTCGATGAGATTTTGAATGCGCCGGGTAACGGTCTCCGGGCTTCCGACGATGATCGACTGCGAGGCGTCGAGCTCTTCCCAGTTTTCCACGTCGCCCAAAAGTTTGCGGCCTGGTTTATAATCCTTCAGATATTCTCGCCAGGCCGCCGCCGGGATATAGGGAACGCCGGGGCCGTAAGTAAGTTGGCGGCCTTGACGCCGCAGATGGCCTTTCAAACAATTCTTCAGAAAATACCAGACTCCCTCTTCGCATTCTTCGCGCGCTTGCTGATCCGTTTCGCCAACATAGGTCGACATCAAGATGCCAAAGCGGAACGGGTGGTACTTGTCTCCATGTTTTTCCAGCACAGCGGCGAATTCCTGCTGCGCTCTGTGAGTTTCGCCACCATGGCTGCGCGAGGAAAGAAAATAACAGTAACCGCGCTTGGCCACCTCGGCCATCGTCGACGGGCTGCGCGAACCAGGAATCCAGACGGGCGGGAAGGGTTGTTGCAATGGCTTGGGCCAGAGATTGACGTAGCGCAGCGGAAAATAGCGGCCCTCGTGCGCGAAGGGGCCGTCCTCCGTCCATGAGCGCACGATTAAATCGGCGGCCTCCCAGAATTTCTCCCGCGTATTGGCCGAGGGCACGTCGTAATTAAAAGTCTCGGGTCCGCCGCCGGGCGCGAACCCGGCGATCAAACGGCCGTTGCTCATCTGATCAAGCATGGCGTACTCTTCGGCGACGCGCATCGGATTCATGTGTAGCGGCAGGAGATTGCCGAGAATGACGATTTTGCCGTGCAAAGATCGTTGGGTTAGCGCCGAAGCAATGATGTTGGGAGAGGGCATCAAGCCATAAATATTTTGATGATGTTCGTTGAGCACCATGCCGTCGAAGCCCAGCTCATCGGCGTAGGCTAACTGGTCAATGTATTCTTGATACAAACCGCGAGCCTTATTGTTGTCCCACAGGCTGTTGGGCACGGTGACCCAGCCGGTGTATTCTTTCTCGTCGAAATCGCGGGCGAGATAAGGATAGGCCATGAAATGCCAGCAAAAAAGTTGCACCGGTTTCATCATTCACCTCAATTTAACGGCAGCGTTTTCACGATCGCGCGTCATTGTCTTGGCAAGCAAGTCGCTAAATTTTCTTGGACTATAACTTCAATCATCGGGGCAAAGCAACCGAAAGGCGGCGTATCGACTTCCGCATAGGGAAATCGTTCGTGCAGTGATTCAATCTCATCTGCAAAATTATTCGCGGCTCTCGCAATGGGCTCCGGCCGAAGGTAGAATCCGACTGTTCTCGAGAAAAACGAGTGAGACCAAGCTTGAAACGACTCGCTGAAATGCTTTTGTTGCTAGCCTTCGCAGCCTGTAGCGGCAGCCATGAAGTGGACTTTGAGCGTTCCCTGGCCGTGCCGGCTCCTGCCGATCTGGTATTGCGCAACGGGAAAATTATTACAGTTGACCGTGACTTCTCGGTCAAGCAGGCGGTCGCCATCAGGGATGGGCGCTTTGTCGCGGTCGGCAGTGACCGTGACGTGCGCGTTTTGACTACTCGCCGCACACGGGTCATAGATCTCGGCGGACGCACGGTCATTCCCGGACTGATCGACTCGCATATTCATGCAACCGAGGCAGGTTTGAGTTGGGACGCCGAACTGCACTGGGAACGTACGCGCTCGCTCGCTACCGGACTGAAACAAATTGCTGAGGCGGCGAAAGCAAAACCGCCGGGAAGCTGGATCGTCGTCGGCGGTGGCTGGGTGCCGACGCAGTTCGCAGAGAGGCGCTTTCCCAGTCGCGCCGAGCTTGACGAGCTCGCGCCGAACCACCCCGTCTACGTTCAGTACTTGGACCAGGGCGCACTGCTCAATAGCGCGGCTCTTAACGCGGTTGGAATTACCTCCAAGACACCCGCCGCGGCGAGCGGAAAATTTGAACGCAATCCAAACACCGGCGAGCTTACCGGATGGTTGCAAGGCGCGGCGGCTTGGGAATATGCCTACAATAAAATCCCCGGTCTCTCTCTCGACAAGGTTCACCAGAGCATTCGTAATTGTTTTCGCGAGCTCAATCGCGTGGGCCTCACTTCCGTCGGCGACCTGCAAACCGGCAATGTGAGCTTCGCCCACAGGCGATTGCTCGCTGAGATGGCGCGCTCCGGTGATCTGACATTGCGGGTAAATATTTACCTCGCAGCCGACGACGGCGACGAACTTGAGCAGCTAAAGATGACGGCCGACGAGATCAAGAAATTCCAGCAAAGCGATATGTTTCGCTTCGTCGGATTTGGCGACGGATTTGTTCGTGCTGTGGGCAACCCCGAACTGACCCCCAATCCGATGGGCGTGACGATCACGGCTGAAGCGAAGGAAAAGATTCGCGGGATGTTACGATTATTCAGCGGGGAGAGATACGGCTTTCATCTTCGAGCGGCCGAGGACAACACGGCGCGGCAGTTGCTCGATGTGCTCGAGGAAGTCAATGCCGCAACGCCCTTATCGCCCCAGCGTATCGCATTTGTGCAATTGGAGGATGCGACGTCGGCGACGATCACCCGGATAAAAAAACTCGGCGGCGGCATCGCGGTGCAAGATCGCATGGCGTTGACGGGCGAGCGCACGGTGGAGCTTTGGGGATTGGACAAGGCGCGCAACGCGCCCCCGCTGCGCACGATGATCGAGTCTGGTATTGCAATAGGCGCCGGCACGGACGCGTTTCGCTCGGCGAGTTACTCGCCGATGCTTTCACTATGGTGGCTGATCACGGGCAAGACCGTTGCCGGTTCGAAGATTCGAAACCAAAGTCAAAACTTGACTCGCGAGGAGGCGCTGCGGCTTTACACGATTGGTAGCGCGTGGTTTACCTTCGACGAAGGGCGGAAGGGCTCGATCGAGGTCGGCAAGTTGGCCGATCTCGCGGTACTTAACGGGGACTACCTCACTGTCCCGGAAGACCAGATCGGTTCGCTGGAGTCGATGCTGACCCTGGTTGGCGGACGCATTGTCTATGCCGTCGCACCCTTTACAGAGTCACAACGCAAGTAGGACGGGATTAGCTATCCCGGTATGATTGGAGGCACTATGACGCGCAGTCGGGAATTCTTTGCTGCTGTTCTGCTCGTCTTATCCTTGATCGCTGGCCATGTCGGCGCGGCGGATCGTTTCTATATCAGCATTCCCGGACCGACGTTGAGTTACGTTCCGCTCTCGCAAGACAAAATTCGCGGGTCATTTTTTTACCGCGACGCGCAAGAAGCTGTAATCGACGACTTCCGACGGATTGATGGGTTTGGTGATTTTGGCGAGCATTTTTGCTTCGTCAATGGCGGCTTGTAGCGCCCTATCGTCGACAAAGCCGTCCTGCGATAAAGCATCAACCAGATATTTATAGGCCTCTTCCAGCAGATCTTTGGAGTAGCCGTATTTTTTCTGGGCGAAGGCGATGAAACCGGCCTTTTCGGTTTTCAAGGCGCGGGTGGCGCGCAGGAAGCCGCGCACCATGCGCTGTACCTGCCCTGGATTTTTCTGAATCTTTTCGACGCTGGTGGTGAGACCTGTCAATGGCCGTTGAAGAATGTTTCCGGCGAACACCAGCTCATGATGGCCCTCTTTCTTGAGCTGAATATTCAGCGGTACCGGCATATGCGTCGCCTGCACGGTGCCGGCCATGAGCGCGGCATGGCGCAGGGTGTCGGGGCCAAGGGTGATGATTGTCACGTCCCTTTCAGGGTCGAGGCCCAGCGAGCGCAATCCGACGCGCGCCGCCAAATCGCCCGTCGCGCCGAACGAACTGACGCCGACGATTTTGCCTTTCAGCGCCGCGGCATTGGGAATCTCCGGGCGCGACATCAGCGCATAAAGCACTCGGGAAAAGTCGAAGGTCAGATTCCGTACCGGCACGCCAAGGATCGCGCCTCTGATGATCGTACCGACGCTGTAGCTGTAGTCGATCTCACCGGCGAGCAGAGCTTTGATGCCGAGATCGGCGCGCAGCGAGACGTAAACTAAATCGATGCCTTCGTCGCGATAGAAACCGCGCTCGATGCCGTAGAGTAACGGGCCGATCGAAAGCGCCGCGCGCGCCGAGTGGCCGACGATCACTTTCTCCTGCGCCGCGGCGGAGAAGGCGCAAAGCCCAAGCGAAGCTCCCAGTAGGAATGACAAACACTTTGTTGTCATCCGAAGTTCCATGATCGTTGGGTCTACCAATTTCGCTGCGGGCTTGCAAAGCCGAGGACAAATTCGTAGTTCTTTCGAACCGGAGGGAAGCGATGGCTTACAAAGACGTTAGAGAATGGATTCAAAGAGTCGACGAGATGGGCGAGCTCAAAGTCGTCGAAGGCGCCGACTGGCATCTCGAGATCGGTGCGCTTTCGGTGCTCGCGTCAAAGCATAAGGAAAATAGCCCGGCGCTGCTTTTCGACCGCATCAAAGACTATCCGGCGGGCTACAGAATTCTCGTCGGCTTTTTTGAAAGTCTTAAACGCTCGGCGCTGACTACGAATTTGCCGCTCGATATTACGCGTGAGGGCTTCATTCAGGCCTGGCGCGAGCGGTTAGCGAAGCCCGTATCGATACCACCGGTGACCGTTTCTTCGGGGCCGGTAATGGAAAATGTTTTCAGAGACGACGAAGTCGATCTCTTCAAATTTCCCGTCCCGTTTTGGCACGAGCGCGACGGCGGCCGCTACATCGGAACAGGGCATGTGGTGATCACGCGCGATCCCGAAGAGGGCTGGGTCAATGTCGGTTGTTATCGGGTCATGGTTCACGACCGTACCACCATGGGGATGAATATTTCTCCGGGCAAACACGGCAGGATGCACCGCCAAAAATATTTCGATCATGGCAAAGCATGCCCGGTAGTCGCCTGCTTCGGCGTGGACCCGTTACTGCACATGATCGCTACCCGCCCAGAGCCCTACGGCAGAAGCGAATTCGACGCCGTCGGCGGCATTAAGGGAGAACCGGTGGAAGTTGTTCAAGGAGAATTCACCGGATTGCCCATTCCTGCATACGCTGAGATCGCGATCGAAGGTGAATTTCTTCCAGACCAGGGCAAAGAGGAAGGACCGTTCAGCGAATGGACCGGCTATTATGCCAGCGGCGAAAAGTTCGAGCCGCTCATCAAAGTGCACCGGCTTTATCATCGTAATGATCCGATCATCACGGCATCGCCGGAATATCGTCCGACCGCACGTGCCGAGCATTGTTACGAGCTGCTGCGGGCCGCATACATTCGCGATCAAGTGGAAAAGGCCGGCGTGCCGGATGTAAAAGCCGTCGCTAGTTACTTCCGGCGTTTTCTAACCGTCATAGCGATTCGCCAACGCTACCCGGGCCATGCACGACAAGCAGGTTTAGTTGCAAGCCAGTGTCAAGGCGCAGCCTATTTGGGGCGATATGTGGTGGTTGTCGACGAGGATATCGACGCCTACGACATCAACGACGTGTTGTGGGCCATGTGCAGCCGCGCCGATCCGGTGGACGCTACCGAGATTCTGCGCCGCTGCTGGAGCGGTCCTTTGGACCCGATCATTCCGCGTGAGCGCAAAGGCCTTAGCTCACGCATGATCATCGACGCTTGCCGGCCCTTTGAGTGGCGCGACAGATTTCCACCCGCTGCCGAGATCAGTGTCGAGCGGCAGCAGGCGTTACTAAAAAAATGGCAGAAAGAACTATTCAGTTGATGCGCTGATCTGGGTCGCCGCCCGATTACAAATTAATGGAACTGCACCTCAATCAAGTTGCGGGTAAGTTGGTCGAGACGTCCGGGCAAAAAAAGAGGCCAGACTTTTGGGGGTCTGGCCTCTTGCCACTGAGCATGACGGGGGGCTCAGTGGCAGCCGCTATCCCGTGGGAGCTGTGCTGAAGGAGGCAGCGCGGGAAGCGGCTAGCTAATTGACCTTGTAGCCGTCAGCAGGCTGGAAAAATTTGACTCGTTGCAAACGACGCTGAAAGTAAGTGTCTTTCGGCCAATCCCAATTGCGTCCGGGAAGTTTTTCACCGTTGTATGCTGCGCCGTTCACTTTGCTTTGCAAAAAAATCAGCTGCCAATAACTCGGCTTTCCTAATTCCGTATTTGTCTCATTCATATCCGTCCCTCCTTACTTTTTCTTTTTTAGACGATCAATCTATTCATCCGACATACAGTCCCGTCATCGATCATCTTTCGCTCGTCAAAGCGATATTTGAACTTCCGTCGGGTGTTTCTGTTAGAGAGCAGAAGCCGTGCCGGCGGATTAATGCGGCCAGATTGTATCGCCTGTCATTTGTTGTCAGGAAGAATGCGCGGTTGATCGGGTGCAGCGGCGACCGGCTCTCTCGCGTCGCCGAGATATTCGGTCAAAAGTGCCAGGATGGCGGGGAGCCATCTCGAGCCGGCTCGATCAATTAGCTCGCATACGAGAAATATTCGAATTCTAAGTGAAAGAATCTAATCGGAAGTCGTGAACGCTTGGCCGCGTATAGGGAATGGAATTAATGGAATGCTGGAATACTGCAGTGAAGGGCGCTTGGAGAGCTGAAACTCCGATACTCGTCATTCCATTACTCCAACGCTCCAATTTTACGGCCTTCTCTACTCCGGATATAGTGCTGGGAGCGCTCATCCTTGCAGCCGTACCGGCAACTCGCCGGAGCGTAGCTCGGTGAAACAGGGCAGAATCGTCAGTTGATCAACACCGGGTTGAATGATTTCTTTGATCATTGAACCAACAAACGCTTGGCTTGCCATATCGCACTCTTTTTTTGCGCCAAATCATCTTCTTTCCTTTAACACTTCTTCCAGCAACGTATAATCCATTACTTTCGACACGGGCACCGCCGTCGGAATCAATTGTGACGCAAGGGCCGTATCATAAATTTCCTGGAGATCTTTGAGCGGAATCTTGCCGTCCGAGGTAAAACCGTTCAACCAAGTGCGATACGACTCTTCGGCGACTTTGAGTGTGAGCTTCCATTTATTCTGAATATAGTTGACCATCCAGGGTTTTTCTTTACGGTTAAAATCCATGGCCTCGAAGGTCGCTCGGATCACGGCTTTGACTTGAGCGGGGTCCTGCTTCAGTTTGGCTTCGCGGGTCGCGATTCCGCCGGAGGCTGAGCGCTGATTGAATTCCAGCGCCGAGGCGAGTTCCCGATAACCCTTTTGTGTCATCACGAAATTATGCGGCAAGGAGAGCAGAGCAGCGGCCACGCTTCCTTGGCTCAGTGACTGAACACTGTTAGAGACCGAGCCGGTTTGAATGAAGGTCACTTGGTCGGGATTAATTCCTTTTCTCTTTACGAGATCGTGGGCGACGAGGTCTTGCAGTGTTGCCAGCCGGTCCACTGCGATAGTTTTGCCGATCAAATCTTCCATGCGCCGGATATCCGGACGGGCGATGATCCAGAAAAGCGTCTTCTCGTGTGTGACCATGATGCCCTTGAAGGGCAAGCCCCGCGCGGCGGCGACGAGCGGACTAGTAATACCGGTCAGGTAGTCAATCTCGCCTGCGACCAGAGCCGATGTTTGCACGGCGCCGGCCAACTGGACCATATCAACGTCGAGGCCATGCTTTTTATAAATGCCCGCGTCTTTGGCAACGAAGAACGTAAGAAAGGTCAGACTGAAGGCGGGATAGCCCATCCGAACTTTTTTGAGCTCCTGGGCATGGGTTGATGGACATAGGACCAATTGCAGCAGTAAGCCGAATACCATCAGATTTGACGCCGCGATCTTTGAGTTGTCCGTTGTGATGCTCTTCATGACTCCTCTTAACGATCCACCGGTCGATTGACCATGCTTTTTCTATCGCGCACCCGATGTTGTCGTCAACGAGATTACCTTATTGCAAAAATTCTAAAAACTGCGCGCGTTTTTCCAATTCTTGGGAAAATTTCGTTGAGGGTGAGACAAATGATCAAGCCTTCTATGGCATCGGCGTTGCTGTTACAGTTGGAGACGGGACAAAACACGGGCGAAATTAACCGTTGAATTAGCCCCCGCTGATGGGATAATGACGTTCAGTTCGTCTAATCGGAGGCCATGGTGAATCGAAACACGACATAAAGGAGAGAGATTATGAACAAGAGGCTTCTCGGTATCATCGCAGGGCTAATGCTGCTCGGCGTAACTACGGTCGGTGCGCAAGAGTATCCGAACAAGGTGATTACCATGGTCGTACCTTTCGCTGCGGGGGGACCGACAGATACCGTGGCTCGCTTGATGGCGGTGCCCATGTCCAAGACTCTCAAGCAGCAGGTGATCGTCGAGAATGTCCTAGGCGCTGGCGGGACGATCGCGGCCAACCGCGTGGCAAAGGCTGCAGCTGACGGCTACACACTTTTAATCCACCACATCGGCATGTCCACCGCGCCGGCTCTGTATCACAAGCTACCTTATGATGCGATCAATGACTTCGAGCCCATTGGCCTGATAAACGAAGTGCCGATGACCCTGGTGGCTAAAAAAGATTTTCCCGCCAAGGATCTTAAGGAACTGATCACATACGTAAAAGCGAACAAGGAAAAGATCAATTTAGCCAATGCGGGCGTCGGCGCGGCGTCGCATCTATGCGGTATGCTTTTTATGAGCGCGATCCAAACCGATCTCACCACGGTTCCTTACAATGGAACCGGGCCAGCCATGAATGACCTGCTGGGCGGCCAAGTGGACATTATGTGCGACCAAACCACTAATACGACCAGTCAGATCAAAGCTGAAAAGATCAAGGTCTATGGTATTACGACCAAGAAGCGCATCGCTTCATTGGCCAACGTGCCGACCATGGACGAGGCAGGGTTAAAGGGCTTCGAAGTTTCGGTCTGGCATGGTCTTTACGCGCCGAAAGGCACTCCGAAACCGGTGATCGACAAGCTGACCAATGCTCTTCATATGGCGTTAAAAGACGATAACGTAAAGCAGCGCTTCGCCGAATTAGGCACCGAACCGGTCGCCGAAAACCGCGCCACGCCAGCGGCGCTGCACGCCCATCTCAAGGCCGAGATCGACAAATGGGGACCGATCATCAAGAAGGCCGGCGTCTATGCCGACTGACCGAGTTTCGCGCAGAATTTTAGCAGTAAAGGCCGGGCGTCGCCCCGGCCTTTTTTTGCTTGCGAGTTGGAGAAGGCCACCGAATCGACCTCAGCGGCGACGCTGTTTCGAAGCTGGAGCTTGGTGAACTCATGACGCGCAATGGGAAAGATTTCTGGACCGGACTGATCTACATTTTCTTCGGCTCAAGCGCCATTCTCATCGCGCGTGACTATGGTATGGGGACCGCGATCAAGATGGGACCCGGTTATTTTCCGACTATTCTCGGCGGCTTGCTTGTAGCCATCGGCGTGATTTCAATGATTCGATCATTTATCGTCGCCGGCACCCCGGTCGGGGCGTTTGCGTTCAAGGGACTTGCCCTGGTTACCATTTCAGTTCTGGTTTTCGGTTTTATCTTGCGCGGTCTGGGCTTGGCGATTGCGCTGCCGTTGCTCGTCATCATCAGCGCTTACGGCAGCACGCAATTTCGCTGGCGCCCGACGCTCTTGATGGCGGCAGGGATGACGATTTTCTGTGTCTTCGTGTTTCTGAAAGGTTTGGGCATCCCGTTGCCAATCATCGGTCCGTGGCTTGGCGGTTGAATTCAAACGATTGCTGACGAGAGGCATAGCGGTGGAATTACTGAGTCATCTCGCATTGGGCTTACAAACGGCCGCAACTCCCGCGAATTTGTTCTACTGTTTCATTGGCGTGTTTCTCGGCACAGCGATCGGTGTTTTGCCTGGCCTCGGACCTACGGCGACGATTGCCATGCTTTTGCCGGTGACTTTTGTTCTGCCACCGGTCACCGCTCTTATCATGCTGGCGGGGATTTATTACGGTTCCCAGTATGGGGGGTCTACTACATCCATTCTGATCAATGTTCCAGGCGAAGCAGCGTCCGTCGTTACGACCCTCGACGGCTATCAAATGGCGAAGCAGGGGAGGGCGGGTCCGGCGCTCGCCGCTTCGGCCATCGGCTCATTCTTCGCCGGCACTGTTTCGACATTTCTGATCGCGGCTTTTGGACCGCCCCTCGCCGCTGCGGCGCTCAAGTTCGGACCGGCGGAATTTTTCTCGCTGATGGTTCTTGGCCTGGTGGCGTCCGTCGTGCTCGCGCAGGGCTCGTTGCTTCATGCCATCGGCATGGTGGTCCTCGGGCTGCTGTTGGGACTTATCGGCACCGACGTCAATTCCGGCACGCAACGCTTTACCTTCGGGATTTTTGAACTCGCCGACGGCATCGGCTTCGTCACCGTCGCCATGGGAATGTTCGGCTTGGGCGAGATCATACGCAACTTGCAAGACGAAGAAGAGCGCTCGGTGAAGATCACAAAGATCACCGGCCTGTGGCCGACTAAGGAGGACTTCAAACGCATGGTCGCACCGATTCTGCGCGGCACCATTATCGGCTCCGCGTTGGGGATTCTTCCCGGCAGCGGTTCCATTCTCGGCTCGTTCGCCGCCTACTCCATAGAAAAGAAGGTCTCGAAGAATCGCGCCCAGTTTGGCAAAGGCGCCATCGAGGGCGTTGCCGCGCCGGAGGCAGCCAACAACGCCGGCGCGCAAACATCTTTTATTCCGTTGCTCACCCTGGGGATTCCGTCTAACCCAGTTAGCGCGTTGATGGTCGGTGCGATGATTATCCACGGCATTCAGCCGGGACCATCCGTGATTAACGAGCAGCCGGCGCTGTTCTGGGGCATGATCGTGTCGATGTGGATCGGCAATCTTTTTCTGGTCATCCTCAATTATCCGCTCATCGGCATGTGGGTGAGGATGATTATGATACCCTACCAATTTTTGTATCCGGGAATTCTGGTTTTCTGCGCTATCGGCGTCTTCAGCCTCAAAAATACCGAATTCGATATTTACTTCATGGCGTTATTCGGCATGCTCGGCTACTTATTCTCCAAGCTCGGTTGCGAGCCGGCGCCGATGCTGCTCGCGTTTATCCTCGGGCCATTGATGGAAGAGTATCTGCGCCGCGCAATGCTGCTGTCGCGCGGCAATCCGTGGGTTTTTGTCCAGCGTCCGATCAGCGCAACGTTGTTGGTTTTGGCAGGACTCGCCATGTGCTCGGTTTTAATTCCCGCTTTCAGTAAGACCCGTGAAGAAGCGTTCGTCGAGAGCTCCGGATAGAATTAAAATCGCTGATATTCCGGTTGGTAGTGATTCCCATCACAGAGCAGGCCGATAAAATCTCAACGCATTTTGACCTAAGACTGCTTCCTTGTCTCCCTGTGTTAAATCCTCGCGTTGGAGCAGCTCGTCGATCTCATGTCGACATTTTGCGGCATCGAAGACTTCGTGGGGAAAGTCGCTGCCGAAGAGAAACGATTGGCGTCCGCCTTTAGCTACCGCGGTGCCGAGACCGTCGTCGTCGCAATCGAATCCAACGAAGATCCGACCTTCGCGCAGTTGCGTCTTAAAATAATCACTGGCTTTTTCGCCTTGTTTCGGCCCGCCGATCAGATCGCCTTCTAAATTAAGCTGCACGTGGCCGCCGTGATAGGAACGATCGAGGCGGTCCATCATGAATGGCACCCACGTGGCGCCGCCTTCGAGAAAGGCGACGCGCAGTTTGGGAAATCGATCGAATACGCCGTGGGCGAGCATCCCCGCGGCCTGGATCATTAAGCTGAACGGATGACCTAGTGCGTGGGCCGGGTAATACGTCGAAAAAGCATCAAGGCCCATGTTGTGAAGACAACCCACATGCACCGCTAATGCACAACCGAGTCTCTCCGCCTCTTCATAGAGCGGCCAGTAAATCTTGTTGCCGAGGTGACCCTGGATCGCTTCGCCATTGGACGGCAGCATGCCGCCGAGCATGCCCAGCTCTTTCACCGCGCGGCGCAACTCGATAATTGCTTTGTCCACGTCTTGAAAAGGGATCAGCGCGACGCCCTTGAGCCGTGAATTCTCGTTTAGAAACTTTTCGTGGAGCCAGGTGTTATAGGCTCGGCACGCTACTACCGCCCAGTCCGGCGCCATGATTCTTCCGACAGCTAATCCTGCCGTCGGATACAGTACGGTCCAACTAATCCCTGTCTTGTCGAGAAACTGATTCCAATCATCCGGCGAAGGATTGCCGGTCGCGCGGCGATTCTGCTTCAGGTAACGAAAATGCAGATGGTCGAATTCCGGAAACAAATTCACCATTTGATTGCCCGGGGGCATGTACTTGGCGATCTCCTCGCCACAAGCGTGATCGTTGATGTGTCCGTCGGCATCGATGATTTGCATACGGTCTCACCTCCAAAAGCATCAGCATTTGCCCGCATGTGGGTGAACGCAAAGCGTCTTGCGAAAAAATCTGAAGAAACTCCTCAGCTAAACGATTAATACACCGAATCGAATGGCGTCAAGGGATCTTTCTTGGTTCGAGGGCTTTGCGTTGTTCGCACCAGTTCTGCTATGGTCGCCCGCGAAAGGAAAGCCAATCGGCGGCGTTGGTTCATTTTCAGCGATTCGCCGCTGTGATCCTTTGGATACACGTCATGGTGGTGCGGCTCAATTAAGGGCTCCGTGTAGGACGAGACGCCAGGACATTATTCGATGACCGAATAGGAATCTTGGAGGGAAATGTGGATTGGCTATTTCAAACGGAGAATTCTTTTTCGTATGTTTTTCTGCGGTTCGGTTTAGCGTTGACGTTTTTCATGCACGGCACGCAGCATGCATTCGGCTGGCACGGGGGTAAGGGACCAAAAGCTCAGGTGACGAATTGGCGGGACAAGTATCACGTCCCGGTGCCGATAGGTGTTTTTGCTTTGGTGATCGAGCTCTCTACGGTGGTTTCGATGACGCTCGGTTTCCTCGTCAGACCGGTGGCGTTTTGCTTGGCAGTTTTTATTGCCTTCGCGTTGTTTCTTAGCCATTGGAGCAGCGGTTTCTTTCTGGCTCAAGGACCCGGCAAAGGCAGCGGCATCGAATACACCCTGGCGCTCTTTCTGATGGCGATGGCTATTGTAGTGGGCGGCGCGGGGGCATTGTCCTTCGACGGGTTGATCAGCCGATAAATGATCTGAAACATTGCTTCGAGCCGTCGGTTTTAGGCGACCTGAGTGGTTAGCAAAATCAAAAAACCATTGAAGTGGGCGTGCATTCTGCTTTTGACATTGTCTCCACCTTAACCGGCGCCAGAAAACAATGAACCACTCTCCTGGTTGACTTCGACTGCGGCTTTTTCGTCGCGCTTCAATCGGCGTCCTTATCCGGGAGATAGTTTTTGGCGTCCGTCGGTAACAGCTCCGGCGATGAAGTAGCAACCGGTTGACGCTCCACCAGCACAAGCCGGTGTCTTCCCGCAGGACCGCGACCCTCGCTGATGTCCAGCATCTTGAGCGAGGGCCGCTCTTCAATACGCTTCCATTCTTCTTCCCACATGAGTAGAAAAAATGGCGGTTTCATGTCCGCGTATTTTTTGGTGAACAACGGGATGTGCCGCCGGGCATAGAAAACCGCGCCATAGTCAAAGCCGTGGTAGAAAAAAATTGGCGCATTCGCATCTACTTTATCGGTTACCCGGGCCATGAAGGGCTTCATCGTTCGCTCGTATGCGACCGGTGGAAGGATGACGAACTTCATTAGCAGAGTGAACGCGATGGCCACCGATGATACGGAAGCGAAGGCGGCACGCCATTCTTTTTTAAGAAGAGCCCAGATCAGATAAAACAGTCCGGCTGCATAAAGCACGAGGCATGCCACAACGAGAGTTGAAGGCGGTATGAGCAAGCGCAGACTATGAGAAAGATTCTTGGATCTCGTTAATGCATCAACGAGACGGTGACTCACCAACCCATAGTTTGCGGCAAAGTAGAGCGAAATTATCATGAACGAAAGCAGGCAGCCGAAAGCCAGTAGAGCGGTGATGGCGCGCGTGAGCCCGCTGCTCTGAACCTGGCCTTCTTCGAGTTTGTTCCACCAGGCGCCAAAAATCAGCGCGACGGCCGGGTATAGAGGGAGGAGATAGACGCCCCTTTTTCCCAATGAGAGCGTGAAAAAAATAAATACACAACCGAACCAGATCAAAGGAAACAAAAGCTGATCGTCGGCCAATCGGCTGCGTCGGTGGTAAATGAATAGTGCTATGGCAGGAAAGAAGATACTCCAAGGCAAAGTGTTCAAGAGAAGAACGGGAAAGTAGTAATAAATGGGTTGGTGTCGCCCATAGGTGCCGGCGGCAGTTCGAAAATTTTCATCGATGATCTGCCTCAAGAAAAATGCCGGGCCGCCTTGCCACAGAGCCAAGCCATACCAGGAGCCCGCTATTAGGAGGAATACCGCCGCGTTGGCAAATGGATGAAGTTTTTTTACAAAGAGGAAATCGTGCCGCAGCCAAAGAAAAACAAAAATTGCTAGAGATGGAATCAAAACCCCTATCGGCCCCTTCGCTAAAGTGGCAAGTCCCACGAGGATTGGCAGGCCTAAAGATTTCGCGACGCCAAAGTCGCGCTGTTTGTAGAGAAAATAAAAATACAAACAAGCCGCGGCGATGAAGAATGCCAATGTCATATCCACTTGGGTGTTTGTGCCGGCGTGCCACCATTCAGTTGTGGTCGCGAGCACGATGCCCGCGACCATGCCGGCGCGTTCGCCCCAGAGACGCCTAGCGGTGAAGTAGGTCATCAGCACGCCCAAGGCCGCGAAGATTGCAGAAGGAAGGCGTAGCGTAAACTCGTCGATTCCGCCGAAAAGATACCCGGTGATGACTCCGAACCAGTGGAACAAAGGCGGCTTGAACGGAATATAATCTCCGTTTACCGCCGGCAGAATCCAATTCCCGGTAGTGTACATTTCCGAAACTACCAGGCCCTCGCGCGGCTCACCGCGCAAAAAAAAGGGCACAACGCCCAAATTCGAAAACAAGAGAAGAAAGCAAATGCCCAGGAGGGTGGTGACGTTGAGAAGCTTTAATCTTTGCGAAGCCAAAGTATCAGCCACGGGAGTTCGCCTTAGCGCCCGCGGAGCCGTCGAGATACCGCTCGTACCAAATCTGAAAAACTAAAAGGGTCCACAGCGGTTCGCGGTGATCATTGGTTTTCGCAAACTGTTCGTCGATCAGCTTTTTGACAGACGGATAATGAAAGATGCCCTGTTTCCGAATCCTTTCCTCGCTCAAATAATCCAACATAAAATCCTTGAGCTCCGTCGTAAGCCATTTTGCGAGTGGGATGCCGAAGCCTCTTTTTTGCCGATAGATAATATTTCGAGGCAGCATCCCCGCGGCGCTCCGTTTCAGCAAATATTTAGTCGTAAAGCCGTTGAGCTTATAGTTCATCGGCAAGCGGCAGACGAACTCGACAACATCTTTATCCAACAGCGGACACCTCACCTCCAAACCGTTGGCCATGCTGGCCCGGTCCACCGTTACTAGATTGTTGTCTTGAAGATAAAGCTTCATGGCGAGATAAAGGATTCGCTCCAGTTCCTTGGTCAACCCGCTTTCCCGGATGTAACGATCGACGTCCTCATAAGCATCATGACCTGCCAGCTCGCGACGAATATCCGAAGTGAGAAGATCGTTCTTTTCGTTATTGCCGAAAGCTCCACGCCACAAGAAAAAGCGAGTTTCCGCAGAAGCTCCATCGCCTTTTAAGAATTGCTTGAGCTTGTAATCGGTGCTCAAGTAGCCATGAGAGACCGGCAGGTGAGATGAAATTGTCTTGATGCTCTGTTTGATGAAGCCAGGTAGAGCGCTGAAATAAGTCATGAGTTTGTGCGCTTGGAATGTTTGATAGCCGGCAAAAAGTTCATCGCCGCCATCGCCGCTCAACACAACTTTCATCCGTTCGGACGCAAAACGAGAGAGGAGATACAGCGGAAGTATGGATGGATCCGCGAGCGGCTCGTCCAGGATTTGCGGCAATTCAATACGCGCTTTCATCGAAGCTCGGTTCGTTAAAGCCGACGGAAAAGCATTGTAGGTGATCTCTTGCTTTCGCGGCGAATGCCGCGACGATGCCGGAATCGAGCCCGCCGCTGACGAACAATCCCACCGGCACATCGGCAACCAGCCGCCGTCGCACGGCGCGCTCCAATAGCTCTCTAAGTTCTTCGGTGTAATCGGCTTCGGATCGGTTAGCAACGGGATCGTCTTCTATGGGAATTTGCCAGTAAGGAAAGCAGTGGCTTTCGCCGTTTCTATGAAATAGATAGTGGCCCGGCTCCAATTTATTGATCGACCTGAAAATCGTGTCGGGAGCCGGAACATACTCGTAGCTGAGGTACTTGCTGAGCGCTTTCAGATTTAGGTCGCGGCTTACTTTAGGATGTTGCAGAAGAGCTTTGATCTCGGAGCCAAAAATAATTCCGTCGTCTGTCTCGCAGTAATGCAGCGGCTTTTTCCCGACGCGATCCCGAGCGAGAAACAACGAATTTTTTTTGCTATCCCAGATTGCGAAGGCAAACATGCCATCGAGTTTGTCCAGGCAGCGGGTTCCGCTTTCTTCGTACAAGTGCACGACAACTTCGGCGTCCGATCGCGATCCAAAGCGATGTCCCTTATCTTCGAGTTCATTTCGGAGCTCTTGGTAATTGTAAATCTCACCATTGAGCGTGAGCCATAGGGTCTTATCTTCGTTGGCCATGGGCTGTTTTCCTGCTTGGGAAAGATCGATGATGCTCAGCCGTTTATGTCCAAGACCCGCGGATACCGCGCCGGTGTTCTGAATCAGTTCACCTTCATCGTCAGGTCCGCGGTGGGCAAGCGCGCGACCCATGGCGCGCAGCACGTCGGCGTCAATCTTGCCGTTTCGGCTGACGTATCCGTAAATGCCACACATGTGGTTCAAAAATTTTCAGCTAGCTGAGATTAATTCTCGTCAAACGAAAAACTTAACAAAACGTAGGACCTGATCGCGCTGGAATGCGCTTGCCCTCCGTATTACTGCTCCGATACCGCGTGACCAACCGGCGTTATAAGCGCATGGATCGAAGATTTTATCATCCGGCTCGTTCTGCGCGGAGTCAATTCGTTACCAACAACAGGTCGTTATGTGCGACGAGGGTTTCTGCAGGGGTTCCTACTTCTTGCTCCAGGCGCGCGAGGTTTTTCTGTTTGATAAAAACTAGCAGATGTCCTTTCGGCGCCATTGCCCACTCGGCGCTGAATTCCGCGAACGTCAAAAGGCTCTTATCGAACCCCGGAGCGTATCGCGCTCCTTGTTCCGCGAGATAGAAGCTTCCCATTATCGAGGTCTTTTTACCCGATGAAACGATCCAGATCGGGCGATCGATCTTCAGATAAAACGGCAGGCTCTCATACGAAGTGTCGTAAAGGACGATCTGGGCCTGTGGTTCGAGAAACGGGGAAGCTCTTGTCACGAGCTCTCGAGTGGAACGGTTGACC
>VBKY01000565.1 GCA_005879255.1 Deltaproteobacteria bacterium | reverse complement strand
TACGGGTCGGCGATAAAATCGCGCACCAGCAAGGTTCGCATATTTCACCTGCGCAGGTTGGATGAATTATGAATTTTGGGCTACACGTGCCGGCTTCGAGTCCGACGGTGAAGGCGGAGGATCTGGTCCGTTTTGCCCAACAGGCGGAAGCACTAGGGTTCTACTGCCTCACTCTCGCCGATCACATCGTAGTCCCGAGAGATATTTCCGTGCCGTACCCGTATACCGTCGATGGGAAATATCCCGGCGCCGGTTATCATCTCGAAACGTTGACGACGATGGGCTTTCTCGCCGGCGCGACCAAGCGGATCCGCTTCGCCACCAGTGTCATGATTGCGCCGTATCGCAATCCGATCATTACTGCCAAGATGCTCTCCAGTCTGGACGTGCTTTCCAACGGCAGAGTCATTGTCGGGTTGGGTGTCGGATGGATGAAGGAAGAATTTGAAAGCTTGCAGGCGCCGCCTTTCGAAGATCGTGGCAAGGTCACCGACGAGTATATCAAAGCCCTTAGAGAACTTTGGACCAGCGACAATCCATCTTTCAATGGCAAGTACTGTAACTTTTCCAACATCGTGTTCATGCCCAAGCCGGTGCAAAAGCCGGCGATTCCCATCTGGATTGGTGGCCACAGCAAGCATGCGATCCGACGCGCCGGACAATTGGGCGACGGTTGGCATCCGATCGGCGGTGTGCCGACCATTCCCCTCGAACCGGATGACGTAAAGAAAGACATGGGAACGCTCGCCGAGCACGCTCAAAAAGCAGGGCGTGACCCCAAAACCATCCGCGTTGCGCTCAAGGGATCGCTTTTCGATAAAGAGAAGAAGATTGAAGGCCGGCGCAGAAGATTTATGGGAACCGCCGAAGAAATCGCATCAGACATCCGTGAGTACCGCGCCGCCGGGGTCGACACGATAATTTTTGATGTACGTCGCCCAAACATAACGGAAACCCTCGAACGCATGGAGTGGATGGCCAAAGAAGTGTTTCCGCAAGTCTAGTGCGGTGTTTCTAAAGCTCGCTGAATATGGTGTCCCCTCTTAGTATCCCTCCAAGTGCGAAGAGTTAGTACAGTTAGCCACGGCTGACACCTTTTCGGTTCCCCTTTGAGGATTCGCCATAGGTTCACGTGCTTATCGTCTTAAAGCGGCACACTTCCGCCAATTCTTTCCAAACCAAAGAAAACACGGTATGAGAAAGCGAACCAAACGGACGAGGTAATGATGGCGAATTACTCGGTGGTAGGGCAATCGGTTTATCGGACGGACGCCAACCCAAAAGTAACCGGGCGGGCGCTGCATGTCGGCAACATCGAGATGCCGGGAATGCTCCATGTCGCCGTGTTGCGAAGTCCATATGCGCATGCGCGGATTACTCACATCGAGAAATCTAAGGCCGAGGCGCTTGAAGGTGTGGCGGTCGTATTGACCGGTGCTGAGATCGCCAAAATGCCGGGGATTGATCCGCATTTCGGCCCGGCGTTTCGCGATCAGCCGATTCTCGCCGTGGAAAGGGCTTGTTACATCGGTGATTCCGTAGTCGCAGTGGCGGCGGTTGATCGACGCACCGCGGAAGACGCGCTCCAGCTTGTCGAGGTCGATTACGAACCGCTGCCCGCGGTGCATGACGTCCTTGAAGCGGCGCAAGCTGGAGCACCGCTCGTGCATGAGCAGCACCGGCCAGCCAAGGCTTTCGCCGATCTCGCCCATGTTAAAGCCGGTCAACAGTCGAATGTCTGTTACCACTTCAAGCTTCGCACCGGCGACGTCGAGAAAGCCTTCGCCGAGGCCGACAGGATTTTCGAAGATTGGTTCAGCTCGCCGCCGGCGCAGCATATGCCGATGGAGCCGCACGTGACCTTGGTTTACGTGGACGAACACGAGCGGATCAACGTTTGGACCGCGAGTCAGTCGCCGTCGTACGTGCGCACGGAGCTTGCCGCGACTTTCGGCATTCCCATGAACCGGATTCGCGTACGCGTGCCGTACCTCGGCGGCGGTTATGGCGCCAAACTTTACGCCAAGCTGGAACCGCTGGTAACCGTTCTCGCGCTGATCACGAAAAAGCCGGTGCGTTACGCGCTCACGCGCGAAGAAGAGTTTTTGACGATCACCAAGCACAAAGTCGTTACTAAGATTAGAACCGCCATTAAAGACGGCGCGATCACCGCGCGGAAGTGCGAAGTCTATTGGGACACCGGCGCCTACGCGGAAATCGGCCCGCGCATCGGTCATAAGTCGGGCTACACTTCGGCGGGACCGTACCGTATTCCCAACGTGTGGATCGATTCCTATTGCGTGTACACGAACAAAGTGCCGGCGGGCGCGTTCCGCGGTTTCGGCGTGCCGCAGGTCATTTGGGCCTATGACTCACAGACCGATATGATCGCGCGCGCTCTTGGAGCAGACCCGGTCGAGTTTCGTTTGAAGCCGGCCTTAGACGAAGGCGAGCGGTTTGCCACCGGCACGGTCGTGCGATCGTTCGGTGTCAAAGAAGCGATTCGACAGGCGGCACAGGCGATCGAATGGTCGAAGCCGAAGGCCGCGCAAACCGGAACGAAGCGCCGCGGCAAAGGCATCGCCGCGGGTGTAAAGGCCGTGCTGACGCCGTCGATTTCCGGCGCCATCGTCATCCTCAACGCCGACGGCACGGCCAATGTGCTAAGCAGCACCGTGGAGATGGGACAGGGGTCGGAGACGACGATGGGACAGATCGTCGCGGAAGAGTTGGGCATAGCCGCGGACGGCGTCCACATCGTTCAGCCCGATACCGACGTTACCCCGTACGATACGATCACCGCGGGAAGCCGTTCGACGTACCATATGGGCAACGCCGTGCGCATGGCTGCGGCAAAGATCAAAACGGAACTCTGCGAGGTCGTCGCCTCGAAGCTGGAAGTCGACACGGGCGATCTGATCGCGCGCAACGGGCGAATCGTTGTGCGCGGCATGGAAGAGCGCGGCATGGCGGTCGGTGAGATCTTCCTGGCGAAGTTCGGCAGCCTCGGCACCACGCTTGCAGCGGAAGCCGTTTGTCAGCCGACAGCAGCTCATATGGATCCGGAAACCGGCCAGTCGGAAAAATGCACGGAGTATTGGTTTCCGTCGGCCACCGCTGCCGAAGTCGAGGTCGATACCGAAACGGGACGGGTGAAAGTTCTACAACTCTTCAGCGTCGGCGATACCGGCACGGCGATCAATCCGCGCCACTGCGAGCAGCAGCTGCTCGGCGCCGCAGTGATGCATTTAGGGCTGACGATGTTCGAGGAGATGATTTT
>VBKY01000564.1 GCA_005879255.1 Deltaproteobacteria bacterium | reverse complement strand
CGCGGAGGCGGTGGCGCTGAGTACACTAGTGTTGACTGTTACCCCCCGTTTATTGAAATAACCCGCTTCGTTCGCCAGGATGATCGGCAAATAGAGCGGGCCAGTGGCCGCGATGGCAACCTCGAGGCGAGATTTTTCCGGCTTTAAGTCGGGGCCTTGAGCCGCGCGACTCAAGGACGATGCGAAAAACAACGCTGCGATAGCGACGCAGAGGAATTTGGCCGCTACTCTCCAGGCATGGCATTTCATTTTTATTCTCTCCTTCGTAAAAGCTTAGCCTGATCAGCTTACTTGGGCGCGAGCATGGCCGCCAGCTTCGATACCATGGGCGGCGGCAGCTTGAAGAGATCGTCCACGATCTTCTTCACTTCTTCACCCGTAAGAGGGTTGATGTCGATGTTGATTTTTTTGGCTTCCGCGACGAAATCCGGGTCGATCAGAGTTTTTGTGAAGGCGCCGCGTAAAATCTGCAGCCTGTCTTTGGGCGTGCGCGGCGCGGTGACGTACACTCGCACGATCGCCGCGGAATCTATGGCGCCGGCTTTTAGGAGCTGGCGCGCCTCGGCAGTTTTCGCCAGATCGAGAGCGAGGGCCGCGTTGGGAAGGTCGAGAATTTTTTTCGCCGTCACTTGCAAGACGACGTTGACTTCGCCGGATTGAAATCCTTTGGCCCAGGCCGCTTTCATCGATTCCCAGGCCCAGCAGGCGCCGTGCAACTCGCCACCGTCGGCCGCCAAACGCATTTCCGCCGTGCCTTTGTAGCCTTCGACCAATTGGATCGGCAAATCCAAGGTGGCTTTGATGGCGCGGACCGTGTCGCTGGTGCTGTTTCCCGGACCGAGGCCACCGAGCTTGATCGGCGTCTTGGAAGCGTACCAGTGATCCATGTTGGTGACGCCGCTTTCCTTGCGCAGAGCGCACACCGTGCTGTCCTGAACCGGCACGCCGATAAACTCCAGCTCGCGCACGTCGAAGTCGATGCCCTTCAAGCCTAATACGCGACCCAAGATCAATCCGCCGTTGAAGATGCCGAAGGTCAAGCCGTCGGGTTTCGCGCTGCTGTGCAAGTATTTGGCCGCGATCAAAGTGCCGGCGCCGGTCATGTTTTCGACAAATATCGCCGGATTGCCGGGAATATATTTGCCCAAATGCCGCGCCATCACTCGCGAATATGTATCGAAGCCGCCGCCGGCGCTGCCGCCGACGATGATGCGGACGGTCTTGCCCCTGTAAAAATCCTGCGCGTAGATCAAGCCGGGCCATGAAAGCGACAGCATCAGGACTGCCAGCGTTATTCTGTTTATCATCGCGCTATCCTCCCGAATCGGCTCCATACAAGTAACCATGGCTGCTTGTCAATGCGCAGGACAACGTTGCCGCCTCTGGTTCGTCGAATCTGATTACGCGTTGACGCGGATTATGTTTTTCGCGTAGTGTGCGCCCAATTGGTTTCCCTCTGCGGAAGGAGATTATCGCTATGAAGCGCGCAGTTCTTTTTGCCTTCGTCTTTTGCGCCGCCGCCACGAATGGTTTCGCCGCGCCAACCGACGGCGATTTCTACCGGGGCAAGATCATTAGTATTCTCCTCGGTTTCTCCGCCGGTGGTGGTTTTGATACGTACGCCCGGACATTGTCGCGCTACATGGGCAAGTATATTCCAGGTAATCCGTCGATCATCGTGGAGAACATGACCGGCGCAGGCAGCCTGATCTCAGCCAATCACGTTTACCGCGTCGCCAAGCCGGATGGCTTAACGATCGGCGCCTTCAACGGCAACCAGATTCTTGGTCAGCTTGTCGGCGCGCAAGGGATCAACTTTGACGCGCGCAAGATGGAGTGGATGGGCGCGCCCGGTTATAAGCACGATTTGTGCGTGGTCAGTCAAAAAATCGGCGTCGCGAGCGGCGAACAATGGCTCGCCGCCAAGACGCCGCTCAAACTGGGTGGGAGCGCTCCCGGAACACCGACAGACGACGGGCCGAAAATTTTAAAGGAAGCCATCGGCTTGCCCATGCGCTTGATTAGCGGGTACAAGGGCACGGCCGATATTCGTGTGGCGGTGGAGTCCGGCGAGGTCGACGGAATATGCGGTTTTTCTTGGACGTCGGTGCGCAGCACCTGGCGCAAGGCGATCGAGTCGGGTCAGGTTATCGTCGTGCTGCAAAACGCGCCGAAGGCGCACACGGACCTGCCCAAGGTGCCGTTGTCGATCAGTTTTGCCAAGACACCGGAAGCGCGCCAGCTGATCGAAGCCGGCATCCATCAGCCGAGCGCGATTACCTACAGTTATTCGATTCCGCCGGGCACGCCGAAGGATCGCGTGCAGCTCTTGCGCAAAGCGTTCTCGCAGGCGGTTAGAGATCCGGACTTTCTGAACGACGCGGGCAAAGCCAATTTGGAAATTGCTCCGGCGTCCGGCGAAGAGATCGAACAGTCGATTCAAAATATGTTCAAGACGCCGCCCGCCGTGGTCGCCAAGCTGAAGGAGGTCTTGAAATAGTTGCTGATTTTTTGAATAACGTCCTGGGACTCTTTACCGGTCAAACCGGCCCTTCGACGTCCTCAGGATAAACTTCGGCCGGTATCTAGGAATCGAAGAATTTTTAGAGTACTGGATACTCCGCTTTTCCATCAACGTAAATGAAGTGCTCGCTGTTCGACTCGTTCATGAAAAAAAGCACGAGCGGGAAATCCTTCCGACCACCGGGCCGAGAATACTTCGAAGTCAAGGGCCACTACTTCCGGCGGACAGTCATACTCAACGAGCTGACGTAATACAGCGATAAGGAAATCTTTAAGCAGCCGAAGACCTTCGCGTAGCGTCGATCTGAATTCTTCCGCGAGGTCCTGAGCCATAGCGTTCTAACGCTGGGCATGAGCCGCGCGCTTCAGCGCGGCGGCTCCATGCCGTTGTTCGGCGCGGCGGTCTGGCACAGACACCCAGACGCTCTCCTGCGGCTGGCCAGGAGCCCCCACACCAATGGACGCTCACGCTGAGTGATGGTCCCGTGTTCACTCCGTCTCTCTTGACCGCTCCGGTACGACTACCCCATGACGCCTTAACAGTTCTCCGATCCGCTCGGTCTCCGTGAGCACGGTCCGGTACACCCACGTATAATGGGTCCAGCGCTCCAATTGCTGCCGTGCACTTTGCTCGCCGAGGAGTGCTGTCAGCGCTTGCAGCTCCAGATGGCAGACGATCAGATGGAGATACGTGCTCCTCTCCCCCAT
>VBKY01000563.1 GCA_005879255.1 Deltaproteobacteria bacterium | reverse complement strand
TTTCAACCTCGCGCTTGACCAAAACGGGAGCCGACTTTCCGTGGAAGCGCTCCGAATGGTGGCGAGTTAACAAACAAGATGAGAATGTGGTACGGCTTTGGAAAGCGGAGGTTTATCATGCCGATCTTGAAGCTCAAAGATGCAGACATCTACTACGAGGTTCATGGAAGCGGACCGCCGTTCCTCTTTTTTAGTGAGACAGCGTGCGACGGAGAAGTTTGGAAAATCTACCAGGTGCCCGAGTTTTCCCGCGATCACACCGTAGTCACTTTCGACTATCGTGGAATGGGACAGTCCAGCAAGCCGTCCACGAAATATTCGATGGAGATGTTCGCCGACGACGCCGCGGCGATACTCGATCATCTGAAGCTCGACCAGGCGATCGTTTGCGGCCACTCCATGGGCGGAAGGGTCGCCCAGGTTCTCGCACTCAAACACCCATCAAAGGTCAAAAAGTTGATCCTCGCCTCAAGCGGCGCTGGATATCCGGACCAGAGAGGCATCCCGCTGAAACTGTGCATGGAAATGGTCGAGATGGGATATGAAAAATATGCCCGCGAACATACCGTCACCGTAGGTTGGACCAAGGATTACCTCGAAAAGCATCGGGACAAAGTGGATAAGTTTCTCAAAGTCCGTTGGCAAAACATCCCGCCGATGGAGTGTTTCCTCCGCCACATCATCGCCCGGCACGAATGTGATACCAGAGCGCAGTTAAAGGACATTCGGGTGCCAACGCTGGTCTTGGTAGGCGCAGAGGATCATATCTCTGCCTCCAACCTGTCCCATCGCGCCAGCTCTGAAGAGTTGGCGAAGGGAATCCCCAACGCGAAACTCACGCTCCTACCGGGCGAGTGCCATCACTTTTTCTATACCGAGCCGGCCGCGGCCCACAAAATCATCCGAGACTTTTTGGCAGAGAAATAAAAAACAGGCGCAGGTTGAGGTTGGTCGAAGGACTGAGAAAAAGTACCGGATGTGAAGATCCAAGACCTGATCATACACCGAATGCAAGTTCAGCGCATGATGGCGAGCAGCAACCCCGGCGTCGGCCAGACAGCTCGTGCACAAACTCGACGACATCGGCTTTATTGACCGGATGTATAGAGTCCATCCCGCAAAGTGATCATAGCTCGGGGATTTATTGCAACCGAATGATATAGCCATCGTCAGCAGCCAGGCGGGAAACTTGCAAAGTCAAACATAAAAGATTCGACCCCTCATGCTCCGCGACCCGACCACTCATGCTCTCACGCCGGGTTTTGTGCGGTAACATAGTCGCTCTAAGAAACAAGTGACGCCGCTGCCACCGGCAGTAGTTCAAGCCGTTCAATCGCTTCCTTCGACGCTAGCTTCGCGGCGCTGAGGTTCAACGGACAGAAAAACCACTCTGCCCCTTCTCTCTAAAGAGACCTTGCCGTGGAAGAGGTGAGCTATGGGCGGTCGCGGCTGTGCCGGCTTCTCAGCAATTTCCTCACGTTTGCGGTGGTCGTGTCTCTGCGAAGGGTAAAGAGATGAGCGCCGGTCAAATCGCCCAAACGATCTGCCGGAGTACTATACTCTTGGGATCAGGTTCTTATCTGTGACAAATTCTCTAATTCCCTCGAATGATCCAGTGGAGACATCCGGGGTGGACTGATGCCCCGGCCTGCGCATTCCAGTGTACGGAAAACGTAGTTCACAAATGAACCTGTATAGCGGTAGCGGCGAATGCAGGCTTCGAGTTGAGTTTGGACTTCGTCTTCATATCCTCGCCAGCGCGAGAGGAACGAATACCGCTCGATCCAATTGTCAATCGTAAACTTAATTAGCGCGATCAACTCTTGCCGGGCCAGCGAATTCCCTTGCTGCGCTAGCCGCACGAAGCTGATCCCAATGATATCCCTGGTTCGTCTATCATGTTTGCCGGACGGGGCGATAAATACGTACATTTTGTCGTGGTATTTTTTGAATATCGCTTCGACCTCAGCATGGTCTTCGTATTGGAGCCGGTTATTTCTGGTTCTCACTGGTCTCCACCGCCTCTGATATTTCCAATCTAAGGCATAAGTAAGTCGATCCCAGTCGATTCCGCCAAATTCTCTGCGAAGATTCTGTCGAATGAAACGATAACATCGAGGCGCATGTGTCCGTATCCATGAACTGTTGATGACATCAGGCTGAGTTCGAGCGAGTAACTTGTTCAGCGTTTCGACGACACTACTGAAGTCCATATTTAGAACGGGTTGCTCAGGTCTTGAACGGTAGTGGTTGATCTCGAACTTATCAACTGTTCCGCCGCGCGATCATTACGCGGCGGCGTCATTTCGATAAAATTCCGATGACAGGGAAAACCGCGATAACCTCAGCACCGCGGGGGGCCCGAGGGGATTAAACGAGGATTAAAGGGAACAGGCTACTTTCGGCCATTGGGAAAGATTGAAGATCGGGTTTGAGTCTGTAGTTCGCGGAACCTTTCGTTACTTCAAAGCGGTATTCAGTAACCACGCCAACCTGATCCCGACCTGAGCGACTCTGCTTCAGACAATCGGTCCGGCTTTCTCCACATAATCGTCGGAGATCTCGGCTGATCACAAGGCCCCACCCGTGAAAGTTTTTAAGGTTTCCAGCCTGCTTGCGTCAGCTCGCTGTCCGCTTACTTTGCAAAACTGAAATCGTAGACGCGCTCGATGGGAACTTCCTTTGTGATCGTCGAGATTGTTCTTCGTCGACCACGCCGGTGGTCGTAAAGGTGGCGCTTGTGGACGTGCACTGGCCGGTGCTGGGATATGGCGCTTGGCACAGCGTGCGTTTCGCGTGAAAAAGCGGCTCGGCTCAGTGCATGGACTTGCTCCGTCAAATCAATAACTTACACAGCCCAACAATGTTTTTGGCATCAACTCAGCGCGGTCTTGACAATTTTTTCATTATAATTAATAGTAAACTTAGTAATCCATCGTAAAGAAGGCAATTATGAAAAACACTCTAGGTTCAGCCTTAATAAAAGTAGCGGACGAAGTATGGATCGCCACGGCGCTGCTCCATCGCGAAAATCCGAAGCGAGAGGATTTTTCTGTTTCAGAAATCGTCGCCAGAGCACGTCGCGAGAATCTATCCAGTGAGCTTAGGCCGGG
>VBKY01000562.1 GCA_005879255.1 Deltaproteobacteria bacterium | reverse complement strand
GCTGCCGACGAACTGCGACAGCGGCGTGACCATGATCGGGTAGCCGAATTCGGCGCGCACCTGCGCCGCCTCTTCCAGCGTTTGATCGAGTTTGTTTTCCATGCCGACGAGAGTCAGTTGGTGTCGCAAGTTCGAAATCATGCCGCCGGGAATTTGGTGCACGTATTGCGCGTAATCGTATTCGGGTGTTTTGCCGATCGGGAGATTCTCTTGTTTGGCGCAGGTGGTGAAATGTTTCGTAACTTGACGGAGCGGCTCTTCGTCAATCGATGCGGCGTAACCTAGAGCGCGTGCGTTCATCGCGACGTTGAATACGGACGGATTCGATGAGCCGTCAGCAAGGGGCGGAATGGCCGTATTGACGTTAGTCATGCCGGCTTTTATGGCTTCCAAGCAACATAGCGTGCCGAGTCCTGTCGTGCAGTGGGTGTGCAATTCCACCGTCGTGCCGTTAGCGGCGTTGAGCACAGCTGGAGCGAGTGTCTTGGTTCGTTCGGGAGTTAAGATGCCGCCGGGGTCTTTGAGAATGATCCGATAGATGTGGAGGGCGATCGCTTCGCGAACCTTGGCCGCGAAGTGTTCGTCGGTATGACGCGGTGAAACGGTGTAAATGAGATTGATAATCGGTTTGAGGCCAGCGTTCTTCGCTTGTTTGACACGCCAGGCCCAATCAGCCGGATCGTTCCAGGAATCGGAGATTCGCACCTCGGTAACTCCGACGTTGGCCATGCAGGTATCGTAAAGCTGATGAAGGGCGTGGGGATAAATTGCAAATCCACTGCGCGTTCCATGGATGAGTCTCAGTGGTGTTCGTTCGAATTTTGGAATGACGTGCCGGTAGCGTTCCCATGGATCTTCGCGCAGCTCCTTCACGCATTTCGGCAATTCCACGGGGCCGCCGAGCTCGATGGCTTCGAAACCGGCCTGGTCCATCTGGTCGACCACGGGGACGATCATTCCCGTTCTCATATTGTAAGCCCATAGGCTTTGCTGGCCATCGCGAAGCGTGGTGTCGACAAAACGAACTTCAGTCATTCGGGATCTTTCAATGCGTGCTTCTATTCGTACAATGTGGGCGATGCCGCAGACGCGATAGTCTTACTCTTCGCGCAGCCAAATCTGGCTGCGTCCAAACAACGATACGCCGATAAAACCGCGCACTTCGAGCTTCTTGCCGCCTTCGGCGAGCTTCATCATGACGCGGTAAATCTTGCCGGTTTCAGGGTCGAGTATCTCTCCGCCTTGATACTCTTCGCCCTGCTTCGTAAGACCCGAAAGGATCGTCATGCCGAGTACCGCCTGGTTGTGCCGAGTGCCATCGCATTTGTCGCATTTGGGCGCGGGGTCGTCCCCTGGCTTAGGAAAAATTTTCTCTATTCTGCCTTCGAACCGGCCATTTATTTCTTGAATGCGAACCAAGCCCCTTGGCTGGCCGGAGTTGTCGTCGATGGTTTTCCATAGGCCAACGGGCGACAGTTCGGCGGCGGCGAGAGGAGAAATTACAATGAGTAGGATAATCGCGTTAATAATCCTAGCGAACCGTCTGTTAATCGTGTTCATATCGACCTCGGCAAAAATCGGTGGTCCATCTTCATTCTTATTACCAGTTGCAGAAACGGTTTTCGATATAGGTGACGAGGCTGACCAGCGTGATGCCGAAAAAAGCCAGAAGCACGATGGCGACGAAGGCCATCTCCAGGGCATTAGCTTTGAGGTTGATGAAGTAGCCGAGACCTTTGGAGGACATGAAAAACTCAGCGACGATGACGTCGACGATGGCGCGGCCGATGCTGGTGCGCAGTCCGGCGAGAATGTAGGGGATGGAAGACGGCAGAGTGATGGTAAAAAACATCTGGAGATTTGTCGCGGAAAGACTCCTGCCGACTCGAAGATAATTTTCGTCGACCTCACGCGCGCCTTGGATGGAGTTAATGATCAGTGGAAATACGGCGGACCAAAAGAGCGCCCTATAATGACAATGCGACAGAGTGTCGCGAGGAAAATTCCATCACAGAAAATTCATTTGAATCTTGGAAAGACTTCCTTGGACATGAGCTCCAGTGTGCGCCTTACGTCGTTCATCGGGACGCCACCGAAGTTGACCATGCTGATGACGTGAGTGACGCCGATCTTTTCGTATTCCCTTAGGATTGCGACTGCATTCTCAGGAGTGGTAACAACGGCAAGTTTTTCCTTTCTGATGTTATCAAAATCAGGAACCTTGGCTCCCGGGCGCCGAGACTTTTTGAGATAGTCAACGACGCGCTCAAAGTGGGGACGCGCTGAGTCAACCGCGTCTTCCTCGCCTCGTGTCAGGTAAACGTGGAGAGCAACGATGATATCCGGTTCTTCCTTATGGCCCGCCCGAACATAGGATTCCTTGAAGAGATCGTTTTTTTCCTTGACCTCAAGTATGGTATTGGACCGCGCGAAGGGAATTCCCATGGTGGAGAATCCCAGCTCTCCCGTCCTAGTCAAGGTCTCGTCGCTGGAGGCGGCGACCCAAGTCGGCGGCATCGGCTTCTGCATCGGCTTTATGAACAACGAGCCATGCTCGATCTGAAAATATTTTCCTTGGTGGGAAAATTCCTCCTGCGTCCACGCTTTTAAAATAACGTCGAATGACTCCCAGTATCTTTCTCGCGCCTCCTCCATCGACATGCCGAAGGTCTTGTATTCGACTGGCGAAAAGCCGCTGCCAATGGCGAAATTCAGCCGGCCGCCGCAGAGATTGTCGGCCAACCCATATTCCTCGGCCACAACCAGCGGATGGTGAAACGGCAGAACGCTTACTGCCGGCCCTAACCGTATTCTCTTAGTCCGCTGCCCGAGAGCCGCGATGATCATTGGCGGAGAAACGCAGGTGCCGTACCAATAAAAATGATGCTCTCCCAGCCAGAAAGAATCGAAGCCCAATTCCTCCGCCCACTCCGCCATCGTCAGGACTTCTTCGTAATACTTCTGATTGGAACGGCCGAGGTCGGGATGGTTGTCGCCGAAAACGAATATGCCAAATTTCATTGTTGCTCCGATTTCGACTGTATTTCGCAATCGAGAATAGCCCGTTCTTATCGCAACTCAAGAAAAATATCTATCGACTAAGTTGATCTCACCGCCGACCGTAAAGCTTGTCGAGAAAGCCGGATTTCTTCAATTCGTCGACAAAGCGAAGTTCGACAAAGTCCTCCGCTTTGGCTTTGCCG
>VBKY01000554.1 GCA_005879255.1 Deltaproteobacteria bacterium | reverse complement strand
TTACGGACGTGTCCAATTTGTTTCTCAAAGCCACGCATCCGTCCTTGTGGTGTTGAGACGAGCAGATATTTTTTTGTCATTTTCTTGAGATTTTGTATTGCAATAACATCGTTCGGAATGTGTTCTAAAACCTCGCTACAAATAACTAGATCATAACTCGTATCTAGGGAAGCTTCAGTAACATCAAGGACCCGGAAGTCGCCGTCGGGCACACGCCGTCGGGCGAACTCGATAGCAGACAACGAGACATCCACACCAGTCGGCTTGATCGCCGGGAATACCAACTTTAACTCCGCTAGAAGCGAGCCCTGTCCACAACCCACATCTAGCACCGACTGAAATTTCAACGGACGAATCATTTCCTTGATGATGCGGCGGAGATGACGGTGGAATGGTCCGTAGCTCTGCGCGCCACCCCATTTTGTTTTCCATACCACGTCATAATCGACCGTTACCATTCAACCCTCGAAATCAATGCGGTATAAACGTAGCCAGGCAATGCAAATGAGCTATCGGATGTTGCGGTTCTGAAATAAGTCCAAAAAACGCTCGGCAATATGCTCCCAAGAATAATTGACTGCGCGAGCACGTGATGCCGCCGCCATACGCCGGGCGAGATCACGATCCTTATCTAAAGTGCATAACCACTTTGTAAGGCTCTCGACATCAGCCCAGTCAAAGACAAACCCATTAACCCCGTGCTCGACTAATTCTATCGTGCCACCTGTCCGCGTCACAATAAGGGGCAGACCTGCTGCCATTGCTTCCAAAACTGCAAGAGCCATTCCCTCATTGAAGGATGGCAAGGCAAATACGTGACCGGCATTATAATAACTAGCTATTTCTTCTCGTGGTACATAGCCAACGAACCGGACGCGGTCCAGAATCCCTAAACGATGAGCCTGCTTCTCGTAATCGACCTTAGAGTCACCGTCCCCAATGAGACTTAAAATTACGTCAACGCCCGAGTCTGAAAGCTGCTTAACTGCCTCGATCAGATGATTCTGCCCTTTTCGCTCGATCAACCGTGCAACGCAAAGAACATGAAGAGGTCCTATGTCCGGTATTTCAGGACCGGGCACAAACAAGGACAAATCGACACCATTTGGGATGAAACTGACATCAACGCGGTTGTCAACTGACTTAATCATTTCAATTTCACCTGCACACTTTGCAACGACATGCGTCGCATTACCCCAAACACTTCGTATGATAGGGCAGAGTAGGGGATAAATGTAATGATATCGCCGCTCAAATCCCGGTATATCCGGACCACTTACCCATACCATGTAGGGCAGCGACACGAGTCTGTGTAGCGTCCGAGCCACTGCTCCAGCGGGAACTGCGCTCCATGCGAGACAGAAGTCATAGGCGCGCTCACGATGTAATTTGACCGCTTGCGGAACGGCTTGTGCGGCGTAAAGTACTAACTCACGAATCGTTGAATGGTGAATATTTCGATTCCAGACGGGCAACTTAATAATTCGAATATTAGCGGCAAACTGTTCGACCTCTTTGTGCTTACCAAGCGCAGATGTAATTAGATCGATCTCTAATTTCGGGGTCCGTGCATAACAATTCAACAAAGCTTGGTTAACAGTTCCCATTCCGCCCCCGAGAGGAGGAAACTCATTGTCAAGCATGAGGATACGCATCAAAGAACTCTAGTGGTGCGACGGAGAACGTAAAGCGGTCGTTGCTTGGCCTCCTCAAAGATTCGACCGATATACTCGCCGATTACGCCCAATGTAATCAGTTGGATTCCGGCCAGAAAGAAAACCGACACGATGAGACTGGCATAGCCAGGCGGGCTGAGGCCATAAAGAAGTTTTTTTACGAAAAAGAAAATCGCCAGACACATCGACAAAATAGAAACGCTCAATCCGAGCACGGTGATAATTCGGAGCGGCACGTAGCTGAAAGATATTAACCCGTCTAAAGCAAGGAGCATTAAGCGCCCGACCGTGTATTTCGAAGTTCCTGCGTGACGGGCGTGGCGCTCAAAAGATAATCCGATCTGACTGAAACCTACCCAACTGCGTATCCCACGGACAAAGCGGCTGCGCTCGGGCATGTTTTTCAACAGGTCAACGATGCGGCGGTCCATCACGCAGAAATCACCGGCATCGAGAGGAATCTCGATGTTCGACACCCGGCGCAACACCCGATAGAAAGCTTTGTAGCTGGTTCTTTTGAGCCACCCTTCCTTTCGGTGCTCGCGGATCGCATAGACGACGTCGTAGCCTTCACGCCACCTGGCGATAAATTTGGGCAGAACTTCTGGAGGATCTTGCAGGTCGGCATCCATAACCGCGATCGCCCGCCCTCGGGCAAAATCGAGCCCCGCCGTAATGGCAACTTGATGGCCGAAGTTTCGCGCCAACTCGATTATGACAACGCGCTTGTCCGATGCGCCGAGCTCGTTTAACCTGCGAACGCTTTCGTCGCCACTGCCGTCATCGACGAAAACAATTTCAAAGTTTATGTTTGCGCCCTCCAGCACGGTAATAAGTCGACCGTACAAAACCGGGATATTCTCTACTTCGTTATAGACTGGAATGACAACCGAAAGCTCCGGTTCTATGTCATGTGACGTCGAGGCGTCGACCTGGGGGTTGAGAAAATTTTCGTCTTCGCATCCGATCGCTGC
>VBKY01000553.1:534-4467 GCA_005879255.1 Deltaproteobacteria bacterium | reverse complement strand
TCCTACAGGGAAATCAGTAAATATCCTAACGAAGAAATGATAGAAAGGCGGGAAACTCAAGGTTCAAAGGTCTGTGGCCTTTTAAAAAGTTATAATCATGCCATCAATGAGACAACCCTCCAGTCATCTGACTCGCCGTATCCAACCAGTCCAGTTCCGTCGTTACACCCAAGAAGAATCGGCGAAAAGTGTCGTCGACGAGCCGTCTCGCGTCCTTGCCCCGAGAGGCGTTAACCATCTCTAGAGCTCCTTTGAAGGCTTCCAACCGCAGAGGATCATCGCAGACCCGATCGAATTCTCCGAGCAGCTTGTCCAGCGCCTTGTCGAGAATTTCCATGCTTCCCCGGTTGCGAACATAGCCGCATGCGGCGACGAATCCGAGCAGAAACGGGTCCCCGTTCGTCATCAAGAATCGCTGGGTGGAGTTTGACTGATAAACCTGCACCATCCTCGCGTGGACCTCGCCATTGATGCGCTTCAATGTTCGCATGATGTCAGAGATGTCACCGATGTTATCGAGGTAAGGCTGGTTCTCGTCTAGAAATCGGTCGGTTTCCACAGCGGTGGTCACATGGGAGTTATGCGTAATAAACGCCTGAGTCGCCAGCACGATATCGGACGCCAGGAACTTGTCCTTCGGCCTCGTTTGCCCCGGCATCCGGCCGATATCCTCCCAAATGGGAATACCTTCGCTCTTTAAATGTTCAATCAGCGGTTTTTTCATGATTTCCAGTTGTACTCGCAAACTCATCCGTCGTTGGCTCGAGTTGAATGTCACCATGTAGTGAAGCAGCCCCGCGAGGCTGATCGCATAAAAGAGCTCGTAGCGAATCGTGCGCCGCAGAAGGTTTCCAGTGGCAATCTCTGGGTCGCCCAAGCGTTTCACGGATTCAGCGAAGAAGTGCCATGCCTCTTCGGGAATCATGCCGTTTTGCACGAGATGTTCGCGGCGCCAGACCAACAAGACGGCGATGAGAAAGCAATAGAGCCGCTGCAGGCCGTCGATGATCGAGAAACGAATATTATCCACATCGCGCCCGGTGTCGTATGGATGCAGGCGACCGGACAGAGCTCGACGCAGGGAGCACACTCCACCGGCCCAGCTCAGCGCCGCTACTTTGCTCTCAGGCATCGCCGCGCCTTCGATAAAATCCCGAATGAGCCGTCGGTAGATCGGATCGGTCAGATGATCGAAGGGCGGCCGCTGGAAAAAGTTATCTTCGACAGACAGCCGTTGGATATAGATCCCAAGTGGCTCGCGCACATGTCCGATCTTGCCCTGCGTTTTGGGGTCCTCGATTTCGGGCCCGATGATCGTTATCGGGCCGGGCGGCGACAGCACCGAGAAAAAACCATTGCTTTTAAGTTCCTGCGCCAGATTGAGCAGCACCTCATGTAGTTTTCGCGTGCGCTCTAATCTGGTTGGCTTCTTAACCCGCTGCCCACCGCGACTTCGCAGCGTTCGCAATTCTTTTGCTGCGTTCCGCGTACTTGACGGTGCGTCGAGTGCTTCGGCGGCGCTCGCAACCAGTCCATTCGCGCCTTGGCTTTCGTTTTGATCTGCCATTGCATCTCCTCTCTTGACCCAGCAGCTTGCTGAGTGTTTGGGGAAGTTTATAAAGCTCGCTCACCCGGGATAACAACTGACACTTTTGCAGATTCCTGCGACAGAAGTCTTTAAATGCACCGACTTACAGCGCACGAAGCCAACGCACTGCGCCTACCCAAATCTTCTTGAGTGCGCTAAGCGCCTGTCGCGTCGGACTATCGGACAGTCTATGGAAAGGCTATCCGATGCAAACTTTCGAAGGGAAGTCGGGGTGCTTCGGGCCCTATTCATCGATTCCGCTAAGAACCTCTTAAACGCCTGGTGAATGGGAAACCAAATTGAAGGTGGATTTTAAATGATCGTCGTGGGGAAGGGCTGGATTAGACCGTTGTCGAACGACACCTTCGGCGAACTAATCCACCTTTGGCGATGATATATACATCCTGTCAAGAAAATACACAACAAAAAAATGCCGCCCTGCGGCAATACCGTCGTCGCATGCTTAAGGGGGGGAGGATGCGGGATCATCGTAAAGGAGCACGGCGATCGAGGCTACGCCCGCCCGTCGACTCGATGGCACCTGCTTCGGCTTCATCCAATGCTCTTCAGTCGCAGGGTTTGCCCGAAGTGAGTTCATTAACCATCCGGCTGGAGCCGACTCAACCATTCTTCATGCACATCGACCCAAATAGAATCTCGATCCTGGCAAGTCGACAGCTCGCTCAGGTCGAACCTCACCGTATAGAGCGGCTGATGGATGCCGCGGTGGTCTCTAATGTTTTCCAAGACGCCGTGCACCATTCCGACGACGCCGCGTTTGCCTCGGATATACCGGGGCGTCCGCGGGTTGCCTGTGGGATTTTCAGGTGCAACGAGGACGGGATCGCCGATTTTTAAATTTGCTGTTCATCGATTTCAAAATTTTACTCAATCGGGCCGCACTCGCGGCATTTCGGGTTCCGGGTGGCCGCTCCAGAGCCGACCCATCCGCCAAGCACGGCGCGCGACATTCTCCGCTTCATTGTTCTGACGGCGATCACTTCGGTAATTTCGCCATCCATCGACTTGCTGAGCCTAAAGCTCGGCGGCTTTATTTCATGGAACGATATCCTATCGCTGTGGATCACGTCATGGGAGGTCAAGCAAAATCTGCGTTCCACCCTTTCCGCACAAATTTCCTGCTTGTCGCCTTCCATCCACAAATACGACACTTACCCACAGTTCTTCATTGACCGCCTCTAAAGGGCCTTGGTAGGATTACGACAGGATGTCGCCTTTCTTACTATAGTGCGACATCCCCGAAACCATTACCTACCAATACAAACGTGAACCACTTTCCATTGAAGAAGCCGACCGGCTTTTCGCAGTGGCCGATACGGTACAAGAAAAACTTTGCGTTTATGGCTTGCTCGAAACAGGTTTGAGAGTGTCGGAACTCGCCAGTCTCGATAAGCAGCAGATTCAGTGGCAGCAAGGAGCGATCCGAATCAAAGGCAAAGGCGGACCGTACGGCAAAAAGTCAAAACTCCGTGTGATTCCCATGTCGACGCGACTCAAACCGTTGCTCGAGAATTTTTTTGTGATGAATGATAATTTTCCATGGACCTCCCGGACGATTCAACGAGTGATGAAGCGCATCCCGAACAAAGCCGGTATTTCCAAGCCGCTGACACCGCACGTCCTGCGGCACACGTTTTCAATTCTCTGGATTCACAAAGGCGGCTCCACCCGCGCGCTTCAGGGAATTCTTGGCCACGACCATTTAGTGAGCCCCTCGAAAATCGTCAGCCGATGAGATTCCCTGACATCGAGGCTGTCGCATCGTGGACAGCGTGGCGGAGTTGAGTTGCTCCCATGACTCTGAACGACGCTTCAATAAAGTATCGTAGGATGGGGTTGAAGGAGAATTCAGTTCAATCCTGGGGTTAACGCAAAGCTCAGCCGTGACTACTAGCGATCGGTGTAAAGCGCAAGGTTAGCCTTTAGAGAGACTACTTTGTTCCAACCGCGATGAGGAACTCGCCGGGGACCGTCACACCGCTTGGCCCATCGAATTGATTCAGCTGACGCTCGATTTCCACCCAAGCCTGTTGGCGTTCGGCTTCTTCCAACTTTTCGAAAGGCGTCCGTAAGACGGCGCTTTCCTTCAACCTTCGATTCATCTCTGAGGTGGATGAGTAATGATGGCTAAAGCTTAGCGGCTGGATTGTGATATTAGTTAGACCGCTCTCGCGGAAAGCGTTCTCAAGCGTATTGATTTCGCCGAGAGAGAATAAGGGTAGAGTATTGCATCCAAAGCGGCGAGCAACACTTAATACAGTACCTTGATATGGGTTTTTCTCTCGGGTCGAAAACACCAGGGCCGCAACTTTACCGCCCGGCCG
>VBKY01000553.1:0-514 GCA_005879255.1 Deltaproteobacteria bacterium | reverse complement strand
CACGCTCGCCGGATTGGAGAAAAGAAATAGACCGAGTTGGCATACGACAGCATCGAAGGAGTCCGCTTCGAGATCAATCTTCTGAGCGTCCATGACTTTCGTCTCAACGTTCGTGAGTCCTTCTTCTCGTGCGGCATCGGCAGCCAGCTTAAGCATGCTGGCAGAAATGTCGGTAGCCAACACGTAGCCAGTCGGTCCTACGCGCTGAGCCACTAACACAGTTTGATCCCCCGTGCCGGCCGCCAAGTCGAGGACCCGGCTACCCAATCGAATCTCGGCCAGATCAAGCATCATTTCTGTTGCTGGCCGTTGGAGCTCGGCACGGCGTGCTCTTCCACGGTTCCTGCGTTCGGCGAGCTCGCTGGATTCCCAGTTTATATTTGTGGCATCACGCGATTTTGCTGACATTACTATCCTCCCTGTTCATTGGCCATCAACCGCAATTTCTGTGCAGACGGCTCAGTGCCCACGTCGTTTCGAGGGTTATTTATCACGGTTGAGGAAGCTTAGAAAG